>JADJXL010000008.1 GCA_016715885.1 Polyangiaceae bacterium | reverse complement strand
TTGATCGACGAATCCCACATAATCGCGTGCTGTCGCCACGGTGGCTGCGATGCGCCGGGGGAATCGATTGATTCTTCTGCGCGTAATATCGATCGAGTTGAATCTGAAATGAAGCGTCCTTCGTCGCAGTGTCGTGTCTGCACGATCCCCGCATCGATTCCGACGAAATCAGCCTTGACCAAATCCGTCGCGTACACCCGTGGCGTGTAGTTGCTCGGCTCGGGGGCCGATGCCGGACACGTACGTCATTACCGCCTATAGGAAATTCGACTGCACCACGCACCGGGTAGGACAAATCGTCGAAAGGTTTGGGATCCGCGTAGAGCGCATAACGCGTGGAACCATGACCGGGGCTTGCACCGATGAATACGTAGAGTTCTGGTCGGCGCATTCCGAAAGCGCCCCCGAGCTCGATGTCGAGCAGCAGCGTGGCGTCGACTTGGCTTGCAGAGACGGCACGCGGGGACGAGCCTTTGGTGCGAGTGAGCGGAGGATCTGCACACGGCTCCGCGCGGGCAACACCACGGCAAACCCGTCTCGTTCACGCGGTAATCGAATATGCACGACAACCCATGGTCGTCGGTAGGGCATGGCCTGCTGCGGTACACTTGGAGAGGGAGTATTGGTACCGGGAGAGAGGAGAGGGAGGAGGAGAGGTGGACACTTCCTGAGTGGACGGAGCGGAGCACTGGGGACCGTCTCGCATTCCGGAGCGGACATGAGCTGTCAACACTGTGTGCGTTGGCAAGTACGCACAAAACGAACTAGGACTGAGTTACTTTTCTGGGACGCCGCCATGGTTCGCGAGCTGCGATGTCATCGGTAAACGTGTCGGCCGCGCGGAGCTGTCTGCTAAGCTCGCGGGCCGATGGCCACCAACGTTCGCGCACAAGCGGGTCCAGCCAAGTGTCCGATTCCGATCGCCCCCACCATGAAACCTGGCGCTCGATGACGCCGGACGAGCGCGAGCGGTTCCTTGTCGACGTCAACGACGCCCTGGTCTGGATCCCGTCCGCATGATGGGCGAAGGGCGGTTCCCTATAAGGCCAAGGTCCGGGCCATTGACATGCTCGGGTTGTAATCAAGACGATGGGGCGCGGCCTCCATCTACTTGGTCATTGAGGAGAGGCGGACACCTTCATCCCGGCGAGGAATCGTTTTCCCCGGATGTACTTGCTGTGCTGATGCCCTAAATCGAGGATGACGAGCGGATGGCGTGGGTGGTGGTCGACGAGGGCAGGGGGCCTGATTTCCGTGCTCGAGGTGTTGTGGACAGGGGTGACCGACGGAAGGATCCGTCGTCGACAAAGTGTCGAGCGTTACGCGCGCCTCGTGGATCCCTGGAGTATTTTTTGGCGATCGCGCGCAGCAGAGGATCCACGGATACCGGCTCCGAGGAATCCGAAAAGCGGCGCGTTATACACGCATCGTTCCGCAAGGGGGGCTGGTACAGCTCGTGCAGCGACGCCGGGTCGGGCCCGACCTTGCAATTCAGGGCGGCACGCTGCGGTTTTTCCAGGGGATGGCCGAGCCTCTTCGGGTCGGATGATTTGATTGGCCGTTTGACGGGCATGGGGAGGATCTGAGGCGAAGTCGACGAGGAGGCGTAAAGGCCGACCAGGCCGAGGCAAAGGCCAACCAGGCCGTTACTGCATTACGCGACGCTATCTCCACGCTGCTCGACGCGCGGGATCGATTGCCCTGACAATGCTCGCGCAGTCCTCATGTCTTGCGATGATCCCTGCCGTCCTGCAGCGATGGCTGCTCCGCGCAAAGACAGCCACGCCCGCGGCGGACGTTCACCACGTAAACAGCGAGCTTTTTCTCTCTATGTGGTTGACACGAGTTGTACGGAGTCAGAGGTCGTTCATGCACGCCTCGAACTCCGGTCCGGCAGCCGTCGGGGGTTGCGGCACCGTCGCAGTGGGGGCAGTTTCTCGCATTCCGCCGTCATTGGGGCGCCGACGCACTACCCTGTGTTGCATACCGGTTCGCATGGATTCGCCGGGCGTACACGTGCAGGTCATCAACGGCAGCATAGGAAGGCGCTTCCGATGTGTCCGTGCAGAATGGACCCGGTCCGGCAGGGAGTGAAAAAGGTTTTGTCTGCGCAATAGGAGTCACGGTGGGTCGCAGGATACGCCACACACGACACAAATTCTCTTCTCTGAGACCGATCCAGATGCCATTGCTGCACCCGTGGATACGTGTGCCTGGTCCCGGCTCGCAGGCGTGACGGGATAACCGTACTGACACAACACATCCGGGAAAACAACGGTCGCCGGCCTTGGGTGGGGACGCAGGCATACCGGCGCTGCATTACAAGCCTCTCATCGCAAGCTGCGGGATCGATATCCATCAAGGTCACTGTGTAGGGTTCGCACATCACGAGGCCATCCCCATGTCAGCCTCCACCGCCGGTGTTCTCCGTAAGTAGAATTTCCCACCTCCGCGCCGTCGGACGAGTCCCAGAGTGATTCGATGCATGCGCGTGGTGGGTTCTCCCAATTGGTGGTCCTGAATGAATCGCTCCCGGCCGTCCCACGTGAGCTCGTGACCGCCAGGGGTCATTGATACAATTATAAATCTTCGTCGGATGAAGGCGGGGGGAAAGGTGACGCGCGCGGTAATGATACGCATCGTACTTCGCAACGTCCGCTGCACGCGCTCACCAGGAGTGCGCTCACGATGGCTGCCGGCAAAAACGATCGGTTCATGATTCGACGCCCCTGCGGATCGACCTGTTTTCAATCGCCATGCCAGGCTGGAAACGCTCGAAAACCGAACAATCGCCGAACATGACGCCTGCAGAATCTGCGTTAGCGTGCAAAGTGCTATGCGCGATCGACCCGGGGCCAATCGCTCGGTCAGATCGTCAATCCGGAATGCCGATCCCGCGGAAGTGAGCGGCCAAATTCTGAGCTTGTCGAACGTGGCTCATCCGGCTGGGGCCGTACACTGACTCTTTCGGCTCGCTGTTCATCCCTTTCCCCTTGCAGCGATGCCGCATGTGTTGGTAATGATGGCCCCGGTCGCGACAACTCGTTACTTGAAGCGCACGACGATGATGGAACCTGTGCAGCCAGGTAAGATTTGCTGGGGAAATACCGCGTCGAGCAGGTGCTTGGTGAGGGAGGGATGGGGACGTCACCGCCGCGGGCACGAGGAGCTGGGCGAGCTTTTTGCCATCAAGTTGATGCTGCCCGAGGTGCTCGAAAGCATCGTGATGCCGTGACACGGTTCCTGAACGAAGCGCGCGCAAGTGCGAAGCTCAAGGGCGAACACGTGGCGCGTCCACGATGTCGGGCGTCTCGAGAACGGCGCGTGTACATGGTCATCGAGTACCCCGATGGGGACGACCTGATGGTGTTTTGCGCGCACGTCTGATTTTTCCCTTACAACGAGGCCGCTCTTTATGTGCTTCAGGCATGCGAGGCCGTCGCGGAAGCACACGCGGCGGGTATCGTGCATCGAGATCTCTGCCGTCGAACCTGTTTCTGACCCGGCGGCCCAATGGAACGCCGTGCGTCAAGGTGCTCGACTTCGGTATCTCGAAGCAGCTCGATCACAGCTCCAGCAAGACGCCAAGCGTGACGGCAACGGGCACTTCGTCGGTTCCCCGCCTATATGTCGCCCGAACGACTGGACAACGCGACGGATCCGCGCAGCGACATCTGGGCACTCGGGGTCATTCTGTATGAATTCGCCACCGGACACATGCCATTTCCCGGCGAGACCGTGGTGGAAATCCTGAAAAAGTGCTCAACGCTCATCCTGTTCCACCAAGCCACTTACGCGAAGGCATTCCTCCTGAATCTGAAGAGATCGTATTGCGTTGCTTGGAAAACAACCCGAACACCGGTACCAGTCGGTTCGTGAATTGATGACGGCTTTGCAGCCGTTGGCAACGGCATCGGTCGTGCCCGTGGTGTCGCGTCGAGGATTCGAGCATTCGACAGTCGTCGGAAGCGGTCGACGACACGATTACCGTCAATGCATCCAGTCGCAATGAAGCATTGGAAGCGGCCGTCCCCGCAGCGCCGGTCGTGCGCGATTCCAAAACAGGGGAGCAGGTTCTGGGAGACAGCGCAAACGAAGCTCCAAAGCGTATCATCATGCCCAGCGATGGTCGCCCAAGGAGTAGCCCGTGGGCCAATTACCGTGCAAAATCCACGCGGAAACGGTCGCGGTGGCTCATCGTGGCGGCCATGGTTGCGATGACGATTGCATTGATCGGCGGCGGGTTCTTCGTCATGGATCCATGGATCTGGACAAGAATATGGACGCAACTCGTGAACGGCCAATCGGTCGAATTGGCTCCGTCTTCCGGATCGGCGACGACACCGTCGAATCCCCGAGCATCGCATGCGCCGTCCGCCCCCATTCCGTCGACGTCTGCGTCGACAATGGCTGCGCCTCGGTCTCGGACCAAGCATACGCCGAATTCCGCAGGATCGGCTTCGACGGCGACGAGCGCTGGCGCATCGGCATCCGCAGCGTCGGTATCCGCATCGGCCGCCATCGCGTCACCATCGGCAGCTTCGCCACCGGCATCCGGCGCCATCCCACCACCATCGGCAGCTTCTCCACCACCATCGGTTTCTGCTCCCGCGGCACCCGCGAAGTCGGCTAGGCCGGCGACAGGCGGATAGGTTCAATATCCAGTCGAAGCTTGGCGTCGAGCTTCGGCGTTGGCGCGTTCTCCTGCCGAATTTCGATCATGTAAAGGTCAACATGGTCGATTTCCGAGACAAGAACGGCAAATGTTTCATCTCGAGCTCCATCTTGCCGGGAAGTCATCTTTATTTTTCTTCCCAAACTCCCGCTTCTTGCATGCAGAATCGGCCATGATAGCCTTTGCTCGACCGCTCGATGCCCGAGCGTCGGCATCGTCGAGGGGGCGAAGCCCAGGTGCCGTGGCAATGGTTTCCGTGTTTGCTTTCTCGTCGAAGTCACCTGGATTTGCTCGAAGTCATCCGGGTCCATTCTTGATGACCAGCATATTCGCGTTCCTTTTCGTGCGTCGAATGCCGTTCGCGTAATCGTGGGCAATGCAGCACCCATTGCCAAGCTGTAATCGGAGAAAAAATGCCATCGAGAGCGACCTTGCGGACGTCCGTGCCCCGCTTCGGTGCGATTGCGTTGATTTTGTCGGCAGCTTGTTCGACCCTTGTGTCGCCCGACGCATGGGCGCAAGCGCCAGATGCGGACGTCGTCAATTACACGACGCTCGCCGTGCCCGCGGTAGATGCGCATACGCTCAATATTCTTTCGCCCACCACGCTCGAATTGATCCGCATCACGACGAAGCCCGCAGCGGGTTCGGTGAGCGCGTGGGATTTCGTGAACGATGACATCCCCACGGCTGCGCAATTCGTCGTCGAAGCCAACGGCGTTCCCATTCCCATCAGGCAGGTCGGTTTCAAGCGTCGCCCATTGTCGGCACCTCCGGCCGCGTACGACTTGCGCATCGGCAATAGCCTCATCCTGGAGCTCGGTGCGTCCCTTGTCGAAGACGCGCATATCGTCGTGACGAATCCCAATGGAAGCGTGTTCCCGTCCCATTTCGACTTTTCAGGATGGGCACACGCTTTGCGTTATGGTCCCGCCGTGCACGTGAATCAAGAAGGCTATGTTCCATCGTGGCCGAAAAAGGCGTCCGTGGGGTATTGGATAGGAACGCTCGGGGAGCTAAAGCCTCCCGCGTTGTCGTTTCAAGTGGTCGATGCAACGACGGGCGTGGCGGTGCACTCCGGCGCGCTTTCAGCGCGTCCGGATTCGGGATGGCCCACGGTGCCAGCGCCATATCAGCAGGTATACGAAGCCGACTTCAGTAGTTTCACCCGGCAAGGCGAATACATGTTGGTCGTGCCGGGTCTCGGCGCGTCGCTCCCATTCGTCATCGACGAGGGCATTGCGATGAATTTTGCCCGGACCTATGCACAGGGGTTGTTTCACCAGCGTTGCGGCCATCCGAACCACTTGCCATTCACGCGCCATACGCACGAAGCGTGTCACTTGGCGCCGGCGTCGGTCCCGAGCGGCAGCGGATTCACGTTCACCTGGAACAAGATTGCCGCAAACGCCAACACGATCAATTCGAATAACCCGCCGCAAATCGCGCCCAAGCTCACCTCGGAGGCCGCCGCGCTTTTTCCCTACGTACGCAAAGGGACCGTGGACGTATCCGGAGGACATCACGATGCGGGCGACTACTCCAAATACACCACCAACAGCGCGATGCTGGTACACTTGTTGACGTTCGCCGCGGATTCGTTTTCAGGTGTCGGAGCGCTCGATAACTTGGGGCTTCCCGAATCGGGCGACGGCATTGGCGACATGTTGCAGGAGGCGAAAATCGAGGCGGATTTCCTCCTGAAAATGCAAGATACCGACGGAGGATTTTATTTTTTGGTGTATCCGCGCGACCGCGCATACGAACACGACGTGCTGCCCGACGATGGTGACCCGCAGGTCGTGTGGCCGAAGACGACGTCCGCGACGGCTGCCGCGGTTGGCGCATTGGCGGAGCTGGGTTCGTCGCAGCGCTTCAAAGCAGCGTATCCGACCGAGGCATCCGCATACCTGGATGCTGCGCGCCGCGGCTGGACATTTCTGACGCAAGCGATTTCCCAATATGGCAAAGCCGGCGCGTACCAAAAGATTACCCATTACGGTGACGACTTCACGCACGATGACGAGCTGGCATGGGCAGCTTCGGCGATGTTCGTGGCGACGCGCGATCGAAACATCCACGACACCTTGCTCTCGTGGTTCGACCCCTCCGATCCCGCGACACGCCGTTGGGGCTGGTGGCGAATGTATTCCGGTTATGGCGCGGCCATTCGTATTTATGCCTTCGCCGATCGCACGGGCCGCGTTCCGACTCGAAGGCTCGATCGCACGCATCTGGCGCAGTGCAAGGCCGAGATTCGGGCCGCTGCCGACGATGCCGTCACGTGGGCCGGACAAAGCGCCTATGGCACGAGCTTTCCGGCCGCCTCGAAGAGCGTCATGAGCGCCGGCTGGTACTTCTCCGGGGCGCAAACGTACGACATCGCAACCGGGTATCAGCTCGATGCCAGGTCCCAATACCTGGACGCCATGTTACGCAACTTCAACTACGAAGGAGGCTCGAATGCGCTCAATTTGACATACCTCACGGGCATCGGCTGGAAGCGACAACGCGAGATCGTCCACCAATACGCCTGGAACGATCCGCGCGTCCTGCCGCCCAATGGCTTTCCGATTGGCTCGCTACAAACCGGGCCCGTTCCTACCAGCCTCTACGGCACCCAGCTTTCCGAGCTCACCTTCCCGCGCGATAATGCGCCCGTCCCCACGCCGTTTTACGACCGCTGGACCGACACGAACAACATCCTGACCGAATTCGTGCACACCGATCAGGCCCGCGCGCTCGGAGCGGCCACGATGCTCGGCGCTTTGACGAGGCGCCGTTCGCAAACGTATCGTGCGATGACCGGCGCCTCCATCCAAGGCATCCCCGTGTCGATTTCGACTGGGAATGCGTTTACCGTATCGCTCGACGTGCCGGGCTTCGATTTGGGCGACGCCCGTATCATTTGGGAAGCAAGCGGCCAGCAGCCTGCCTACGGCCAAAGCTATACCTACACCCCGCAAGGCACCGGCTTGCAATGGATTGAAGCCGAGGCGCATTGGCCCGATGGACGCCGCGCCGTCGCACGCCAAACCCTATTCGCCGAAATCGGCTTGCCCGTCGTGTCGGTCATGGCCACCGACAATATCGCCAAGCTCTTCAGCACGACCGATACGATGACGTTCACCTTCACGCGCACGGGGAGCTCCACCAATGACCTCGCGATCGACTTCGGACTCTCTGGCACGGCGGCCAAGTGGTTCGACTATTGGCGGCCGTCGCATGGCGACATGCCCCAAACACTCGTCATGCCCGCTGGTGCCAATACCATTTCGATGATCCTTGCCGCTCGGGACAACGTCAATGACGCCGACCCGCAAACGCTCATCGTTACAATGCGCACCAGTCCCAACTATATCATCGGCAGCCCCAATTTCGCGACGGCGACGATCGTGCCCTGATCCATCTTCGGTTGGCTCGATCGAACCAACGTCAATGCACGCCCAAATCGCGCCTTCACCCGTCCGATCCGCCGTTCCTCTGCCACACCTTCGCCCTCGAGGACGCCTGATCACGTAATCCCGCCGCAAGAATCGCCATCTCACTCGTCCGATTTGGCGTTGTCGACCCTCGGCAACGGTGTTTCACCTCTCCGATCAGGCGTTCTCCTGTCGAATTTCGGTCATGCAGACGTCAACATGGTCGATTTCTGAGACAAGATCGGCAAATCGGCACGGAACTTGCCTCGAGTAGGGTGTAATTGGGGGGACCTCTGCCCCGGCTCTCCCCAAGGCGACACGAAGTAACGCGGCGCCACGTTCTGGCTGTACGCCCGCCTCGCCTCGTGCGAGAGTGGTCGCGTGAAAGACTTCTTGCAATGGGGATGGCGCGCAGGCGCAGTCGTTTGCATTTCGAGCTGCGCTGGCGGCCAGTTCGTGCTCGATCCGGGGCTCTCGCAGGGGCCCGAGCTGACCGTCGAGGGCCCCTTGGCTTCAATGCTTACGAGTGTGATCCCGAGCATTCCCCGAAGCCGAACGGCTTGGGGGAAGATCGTTCGGCTTCCATCCAGGTCGCCGGGCTTTCGGGCACGGCAACCCCGTTGCGACGGGAATTGGCTACGCAGAAGATTTTCGGCGACGCGCTGATTCGAGACTACCGCGCATTCTTGTCCCAACTGGCCGAGCTGCGTGCGGCCACGGAAGGCGTGCTCGGCAATGAGACGCCCTCGGACATGGGCAGCCTTGAGGGCGTGGTGACGGGGGATGTTACAGTGGACACGATGTTGAATGGCATCAAGTTCGTGCTGGCGTTGCCCGAGAGCGCCACCGAAACCACTGGATTCGGTTTTGGGGGCCAGATCGAAGGTCGGACAGTGGTGGCAGCTTGTCGCACCACCCAGACCGCCCGAGTCTTCGGGGCTTTCGACGGGCCGCGGTTCGCATTACACTGCAAATGGGCGTCGCCTGCAATGAATGCCCAAGGCGAATGGAACGTGGACGCCATTGGTTCTTGGAGCAATTACGCTTTTGCGGGGAACTGAAAAGCGAGGCAGGGGATGTGGCTCGTTTCGCGTCTCAAAATGTGACGGTGCTGGGTATGGGAGGCGTTCGGGGATTCGATTGGAAAGCCGGGGATGGTGGGGTGGCGGCTCTGAGCTTCTGGCAGCGACCGGGGCCGCGACCAGCGAACCTGCCACAGGGAAAAGAACCGCCTTATGAACCTCGGGCGTGGCTAGCGCGCGGCCTCGAAGCAAAACCGGGTTTTCGGGATGGCATCCTGATCAGTGTGGCGCTTTCGTATCTGTTTCCCTGGCCGTCCGAGTGTGACAACAAGCGATTACGCGCGGGTGCGATGGAGACCGCCAAATGAGCATGGGCGGAGCGAAGAAAATCGCAGCCTTTTCGCACCTCACCCCCCAGCCCCCTCTCCAACTTCGCGGCTTTGCCGCTTCGTGGAGAGGGGGAGTAGGAACAGATTGAGCCTCTTTTCCCCCTCTCCACGCAGCATCACGAAGTGATGCGAAGTTGGAGAGGGGGTTAGGGGGTGAGGTGCAAATAGCGGGCAAATCCTGATGGACACCCTTTCAGTCCATGGACAGAGCGCGGAACGGCGTGGCCCGTGGCCCGTTCGCGAATGCAGCCTCGGTGACGCGCAGGCTCATGGTGACGGCGGAACGCTTGTGGTCGTTGTCGTCGAAGAGTTCGAGCGCGGCGAGCGCACCGGCGAAGTCGCCGACAGTCGCACAGCCGTGCACCGTCTCTTGGACGCTGCAATAGCGGACGCTCTTCGTCGGGAGCTTGCAGGCCTGGAGGGCCAAGTCGACGCGGCCGACCGTGGCCGCATACCGGCAGAACACGCGGCAGTCCAAGTCGCGGTCCTTGGGCTTGAGCTGTTCGAGCCGCGCCAGCTCCCGCTCGAGCAGCTCGTCGACCAGCGCTCGCTCGCCGAGCTCGCAGAGGCGGAGCAGCGCCGGCTGGTCAAGGTTGCCCAGCTTGACTCGGCTGGGCCAGCTTCACCGCCTCGGAAGGCCGCACCTGCGCGAGCGACTGCAGCGCAACGGTGACGCAGCTTTCGCCTTCGCCGCGGCCCAGAAGGATGTCGGGGTATCGGAGCGCCAGCTCGATGAACGCTCCCTGGGTGCCATCCTTCAGCGCACGACGGAGCAGCGCCATGGTGAGCTCTTCGCTGGTGTCCTTGTTCGTACACCGATCGATCGCGTCACAAAACACGTCGGCGCCGTCCGCGTAGAGCGCCATGAGGCCTTCGGTCGTCGCGTAGTCGAACATGCTACCGATCTCGCCGACCTCCACGAAGCGATCGACCTGGCCGCCCAAGGCGGCGACCCAGCCGAGGTCCTGCGCGGATACGTAGCTTTCGCGATCGGCCAACAGCTCCTTCCACGCCCGCTCGGCCCGGGCCCCGTCGCCCAGACGCCACCAGGCGGCCATGAGCCCTTGTATGGCGCGAGCGCGTTCGGCCTTGTCTTCCGCGGGCAGCGCGGCTTCGCCCGCCTCCACGAAACGCCGCGCCGAATCGAGCTTGCCGGCCAGCACGCGCTGCACCGCCACCCGACCGGCGACCTGACCGAGCCGGCCCGTGCCGGGCACCGAGAGCTCCTCGAGCCAGGCCATGACCTGCTCGTCGCTGGCATCCTCGGCCCACCGGACCAGGAAGGCGATGATCGCATCCGGCCAGTGGCGCCCGTCACGGATTAGCTCGAAGCACACCTTGCGCAGGTCGTCGTAGGACTTGACCTCACGCGGCGACGCGGCCCGATCCGAGGCGTCCTGGTGGCCTTGCTCTCGCCCTGGTCGTCGTCTCCTTGGCCTTGCTCGCCTTGGCCTTGTTCGCCTTGGCTTTGCCCGGAGCATTCGCGGGCCCCGCGCTCGTCTCCACGAGGATCACCTTGTCGTGCTCGACGTAGGCCAAGCTCTCCTCGCTGTCCCCTTCTTCCAACTGTGAGAGCAGCGACGGGTCGCTCACCTCGATCGTGTACACCACGGCTGGACGTTCCGCGTCCTCGTCGTCCACATCTTCGGTCGCACGCGTTATCGAGAACCAGCCGCGCCCTCGCTTGTTCACCGTGCCGTGCGCGAGCGGCCCCACCTCGACGTGCTTGATGTACTTGCGCGCGAGCGTCACGTCATCGCCGTCATCGTCTGGCGACACGAAGTCCGAAAGTAGTTTCCAGGCGAAGAGGCGTTCGGTGCCGAAGGTGTCGATGTCGGGGTGGACGAGCGTTGCTTGCAGGAGAACCACCGGAGCCTGTTTTCTTCAGGCATCGGACGTTGAAGTAATGCATTGGGCGTGTCCTGGGTACGCAGGCGTGACGACGCCGTGTTCTCATTTTCGCGCCTCTCATGTCTACCCCCATCGTGCCGCTGGTCGACACGCACGAGGCGCCACCAATGAACGAAATGGCAGCCGAGGTTCTCGCCGGTTCGCAATATGACCGCCATGCGCAAACGTCCAAAGCATTGCAATGAACGTGTCCCGGGCATTCCGGTGGCCTTGCAGATTGTTCCCATTTTCCAAAATTCAGCATTGCGCATCCATTGAGCTTCGGTCACCTTGGTGTGACCATGGCAGAGTCCGGGCGCGTCGTCGTCGTCCGCGAAATGGCTGTGGTTTTTGGGGGGATGACCATGCGAGTAGCGACCGTATCCATCGTGCATCCATCATCGACGATTGCGGGGAAAGAAGTTGCCGAGGGGTTGATTCTCGAGCTCGGTGCAGCTCCGCGCTGTATCCTTCTTTTCGTCTCCAGCCGACATGATCCGCGCAGCGTCATGGACGGACTTGGCCGGCGATTGCCCGACGATACCATTGTCGTAGGGTGTTCGAGTTTTGGTGAAATCAACGCCGAAGAAGCGCTCACGGGGTCGGTCACTGCAATGGGGTTTACCGACATCGATTGTGCTGCATACAAGGTGGACCATGTGTTGCCGGATGGCCGCGCTGCGGGTCGCGAGCTTGCAAAACGAGCCAAAGCATTCGAGCCGAATATCCTCATTACATTTGCCGACGGAATCATGGGGAGTCCCGCGGAGCTCGTGCGCGGAATGCAGGATGTATTGGGTACGAAGTTTCCTATCGTGGGCGGCGTGGCTGCCGAGCATCTGGCATTCGAGCGAACGTATGAAATTCATGGTCGTGAAGTGTTGAGTGGTGGCGCGGTCGCTTTGGCCTTGCGTGGCAAAATGGCCATTGCCACTGCAGCAAAGTCGGGTTTTCAGCCCGTCGGCAACGTGCGTACGGTGACGCGTGTGGAAGGAAAAAACCTCATCCTCGAGCTCGATGGTGTGCCTGCATTGCGCATTTACAAAGAATTTCTGGGACAAACCGTACGGGACCAGCAGATGGTGGGTATCGAGTTCCCCCTTTTGTGCGTGCCCAACCTCGATGGCGATTACATGGATTCCGACGATCGCACCAATGTCGTGCGTGTCGTCCGCAAGCTCGACGAAGAACGCGGCGGATTGCTTTTGAGCAGCGAAATCGCGGTCGGATCGAAGGTCCGGCTGACGTGTTCCACCAAAGATGATTTGCTCGAAGCGGCCGGCATAGCGGTGAATGAAGCCCTCGAGAAAGTGCCCAAGCCGGACGTTGCCCTCATTTTTGGTTGTGCTTGTCGCAAGTTGATCCTCGGCTCGAGGTATCAAGAGGAAATACGGCGTGCGTTTCGATGCCTCGACGCTGCAATTCCCAAAGTTGGGTTTTACACCTATGGCGAGCTTTCGCCCGTGCGTGACACGACGGTGTGTCACGACGCGACGTTCACGGTGGTGCTGCTCGGGTCTTGACGATGCGCTGCGCGGAATGTTTGCTTGGAGTTGCATCACAGGCGAACGTGTCCCTCGAGGAGTTCCTCGATACAATGGGCGCCTGTGATGATTGCCCTGCGCTCACCGCGGGTCCGGCCGAATTGCATGTACTTTTGGATCGCCTGCGTCAATGCGCGCATACGCTCCGTAAAACGCAGACCAAATTGCGTCAACGCGAGCAAGATCTCGCGGCGGCATTGGACGAGACTGCGCAATACGAGGCGCGCATCGAGAAAATGGTGCACGTGTACAACCAAAGCGTGCGTGAGCTCGAACCTCAGTTGGCGGTCGTCGAAAAACAAGCCGAGACGATTCGGGCATTGTCGGCGCCCATCCTCGAAGTGGCGCACGGAGTCGTCGCCATCCCCATCATCGGCGCAATCGATCGCGAGCGCGAAGCATTGCTCACCCAGGCATTGCTCACGCGGGTGCACGAGCGACCGACTCGGCTCGTCATCGTGGATTTGACGGGTCTCGACGAGGTGGACGCTTCGACGGCAAGTCATCTCTTGCGCACGTGTGCGGCGCTTCGTTTGCTTGGGACCAAAGTCGTTTTGTGTGGATTGCGTAGCGCCGTGGCCAAAGAGCTCGTCCGTTTGGATGCCGATCTCGCCGTCGTGGAGACGCTGCCGACTCTTCGCGCAGCGCTCGAACGAATTCGTTGAAAAAACTCATGTTTTTTGCGAGAGGCAAGCGCGTCGTTCGCTCGGGGACAACATTTGCAAAGCAATTTCCTCGGGGTCGTCGTGTACGACGACGTGTGCGATTTCTCCAGCAGCCGTGAATTGGAAACATTCGGTTCCCGCGTACGTAATGGGCATTTTTTGATGAGACGCGTCGATTTGCCAATCGACTTCGGCATAACCACGTGGAGCATCGATGCGGACGGCGCGTATGGTGGCGACCATGCTCGGCGCGAATGCTTTCATGAAATTGCGAAACATGACGCGAAGTCCCGCGTGACCTCGAAATGGGCGGCTGCCAATGGGCGATTCGACGGTTCCACTCTTCGAAAACAGCGCAACCCAACGATCGATGTCCATGGTTTCCATGGCTGCGAAATACGCGCTGGTGACCTCGCGAATGCGATTTTCATCGACCGCGGCGGGCAGACGGCTCGATACGGGGTCGGCGCGTTCGAGCTCGCTGACCATGGTGCCGGCATGGCGCCCATACGCAAAACTCGTGAAGACATTGTACCGATAACGGGCGTGGTCGAGAGCGGGATGCATGGGTTCGACGAACCGACTCACGAGCGTTCCGACTTCCACCCCCAATGAACCCAAGCTGCCCGAGCCCAGGATACGCGTGGCCAATTTGTAATGATTGAACAAGAATAGAGCGCACCGATGTTCGAGCGTCGTCAGCGCTTCCGCGAAAGCATGTTCGGTTGGATGAACGTCGGGAGCTTGGTACATGGTCAAAAAAGACAATTCGCGGCGTTGCATGTCCGTGCTCAATTGCGTTCCGATCCGCCGGCATGCGGCCATGGCATCGGCAATTTGGCGTGATTGCGCGCCGCTTGCATCACGAAGACGTACGCGGAGCGGATGATAATCGGCCAGCACCAGGGTCTCGAGGATCATGATGGCGCCCGATAGATAGGTCATGATTTTGGTCGCTTTTTCGATCGCCATGGCGGCCTGTGCATAATTCTGTTTTTCGGTCGACGCTTCGGCAGATGCCAATGCGCCCAGAACGATGAACATCCAGCATTCGATGCTTTGGTGCGTCGTGGCGAACAAGCGATCCTCGGCATTGAACGTGCGTCGTCGGAAAATGGCGCGGATTCTTTCCGGTTGGATCCACGTATCGTAAGGCAACTGCAAGCGCTCGGCGCAGCGGGATGGCATTGACAAACCATACGCAGCCGCGAATTGTTCGACTTCCCCTTCCAATCCCAACAGAATGGGCACTTCGTCGAGCAGCGTGGCATATTCGTCGACAAAATGCCGCACGTTGCGCTTTGGATGCTCGAATGTCCGGAGCACACGTAAATTCGTAGAATGCGACGGCGACGTCGAAAATGTGCTTTCTGGTGGACGTGCATTATCGAGTACGTCGGCGAGGAGCCGAATTTGCATGGTTGCGCTGTTCCACAAACGGTCGATTCGATCTCGTTTGCGTACGTATCGTCGGGTATCGCGCCACGTTTCTTCGATGAGCAAGAACGTCAACTCGAGGCGACACGAGGGCTGCTCGCAAATGCGCCTCGTTTTCCCACGCGGTGGTTGCCTGCCATGATTGCTGTAGCGCATCGAGCGAAATGTAAAGCTCGTAAGGTCGACTGTTCATGATTTCCCCCCAATGGAATCATGAAGTCGAATCGACGATGTTTCGAGCTGGTTCGAATGGCGAAGCGAAGAATTGCAGATTGCGACGATGGTGTCCGTCGCTCACGGAAGTGGGCAGGGCGGCAGTGCAGGCAAAATCACGAACCGCGCCTGCGCCTGCTCGCGAATGCTGCAAGTGACAACAAGGACAGCGCCCATGCAACGTTTCCCGTAGGATCCCCTATCGTACGGCACCCGCAACTCGATGACGCCACCGGTTCATTGCCGCTCGCACCAAAACCGCCTTCTCCGCTGCCGCCATCACCGCCCCCACCTGCGCCGCCCCCACCGCCGCCATTACCGCCCCCACCTGCGCCCCCATTACCACTGCTGCTGCTACTGCTGCTGCTGCCACCAGCGCCACCAGCGCCACCTGCATTGAATTCATAGGCCCCGA
Source organism: Polyangiaceae bacterium (assembly GCA_016715885.1). Lineage (NCBI taxonomy): Bacteria > Pseudomonadati > Myxococcota > Polyangiales > Polyangiaceae > Polyangiaceae bacterium. Next base: position 131,957 of record JADJXL010000008.1, on the reverse strand, counting down.
TATCGATGGCGCCCGAGCTCGGTCGTGACAATGCGGCGCCGCTCGCTTCGACGGTATGGGACGGCGGATGCCACAGCGGTTTGTCCAGCGGCTGAGGAAAATCATGACCGGGTGGCCCCGATGTCGCATTCGCACCTGCATCGACGAGCGGACTTTGCATGTCGATATGCAGGTCATTGGCGTCGATGTTCAGGAAGCCGGGGTTGTCCCCCAGGATCGTGCCGCTCCAATCGGCCGGGATGTTCGTCGTTCCATTGATTGCCCAGTTGTTGCTGCCCGCGAAGAGCGTTTGTCCAGTGCTCCAGTCCGCCTCGACCTCCCTGACCATGTTGACAAAACCGCCGATGGAGAAAAATACGTTGTTATGGGCCTCGACGCTCTCCAGTCCATGAAAGAGCCGAAACACGGCGCTTCCGCCGCCCAGCGTGATCACGGTGTTGTTCACGAAGCGATAGCGACCATTGCTCTGCCCGGTTCCATCTCCCCCGAATCGGACGACGGCGAATGTATTTCTTTTGCGCAGCACGTTGCCGACGACGTCGGAGTCCTCCCGTGCCGTGTTTTCCGACACTCCCCCGGCAGGATCCGGCCCAATCAGCTCGAGCTCGTGGTACATGGCGCCCTCGATCCAGTTATAATAAATCTCGTTGCGCTCCGCTCGCGATTTGACCGAGTTACCACCATTGGCATCATGCACGTAGCAATGCTGCATCCGGAACACGGAGCCGGGATAATCGACCTCGTTGGTGGCCATGTAGATTTGGTGGTCGAACGTGCCTCCGCCGCAATGGTGGACTTCGGTGTATTCGAGCAGCAGGGACCCGGAGTCGTTGTCGGCCCCCAGGATGCCCTGCTTTGGACAATCGTGCACCACCGAATCACGTAGAACGATGTTATTCGCGTGATGATAAAAACAGCGGGACGTACCACCCGACAGATCGAGCCCTTCGAAGACGTAATGATTCGCCGCAGCTTCGATGGTGTTGTTTCCTCCGGTCAACGCGGGACGCTTTCCATTGATGCGGATTCCGCGAATGGTGATTTTTTGCGCCGCTGTACCGGGCCGATCGAAGACGACGCCTCCCGGATACGTCTGGTCCCCGTCCACTTCGACGATATCGCCGGGATTGAGGATTCCGGTGACGGCGCCGAGATTGGAGTAGGTCTTGCCAGGGCCGACTTGGTATGTGGCTCCAAACGCGGAGGAGCCGAGCGTGAGCGTTGCGAAGAGAAGCAAGAGGGAAGAAAGGTTGCGCATGATCCGCTTATACAACAGGTGCCGTAACGATAGAATGGGAAATGTGAGGTACGCTCGAGCAAGATGCGAGCGCGCACGAGAAGCGCTGAGCGGTATCAAGATCATTCGCCTCGAGCGCTCGTCGGTTCTGGTTGTCATCCTGGCGCGATCCATGCAGTATGCCGACGCGCTCCGTGCTTGCCGACAACTCCATCTTCGCGGGTCGCTACCGCATCATTCGCCGTCTCGCAGCAGGCGGCATGGGAGCCGTCTACGAAGCGCGACACATCGAGACCGACCGCTTGTGTGCGCTCAAAGTGATGCTTCCGCACGTGGCGGAAAACGCGACATCGCGCGAGCGCTTTCGCCTCGAAGCGCGGGCCGCGGCGATGGTGTCGAGCATTTATGTCGTCGATGTGCTCGATGCTGGCGTCGATGACGTCACGAGCAGCCCGTTTCTGGTGATGGAGTTCTTGCGTGGTGAAGACCTCGGTTCCCGGATGGCTCGGCTTGGTCCGCTGTCGCCGCTCGAGGTCGGGACGCTTTTGGCGCAAGCCGCGCGGGGCATCGATGCGCTGCACCGAGCATCGATCGTGCACCGGGACCTCAAGCCGTCGAACCTTTTTCTCGCGGAACGCGACGGAGCGGATCCCATCGTGAAGGTGCTCGATTTGGGGGTCGCCAAACGCGTCGCTGATACGGCGGGGACGACGGCCGCCGTGGGCACGCCTATCTACATGGCCCCCGAGCAAATCACCAATGGGAAAATCAGCCCGGCAACGGACGTGTATGCATTCGGAATGGTCACGTATTCGCTTCTCGCGGGGCGCGAATACTGGGCTGATGAAGCGCAGGCGGCGGTAAGTGCGGTTGCATTTGCCGTTTTGACGTTGGATGGACCGAAAGAACCGGCGACGATACGTGCGGCTAGGCTTGGCGTGGTGTTGCCTGCAGCGTTCGATGCGTGGTTTTTCCGGGCTACCGCTCCGGATCCGCAAGCGCGTTTTCCAGGCGTACTGGATGCTGCCTCGGCACTGTGCAAAACGCTTGGCATTGAAGCCAATGCATTACGCGTCGAGCGCGCGGTCACGGCGCCGAGCGATAATGAAAGCAAGCATTTGCCCGGGTTCGACGCGCTTGCACCGACCCTGCCCGCCATTGCGTCGAGCAAAACCCGCACGCAAACGTTATCCCCGGACGGTGCAGCAAAGCCGCCGCATGACATCCAAGGTCATCCTGAACCAACCAAAGAACGAGACATCGACGTATCTCCCCAAAAGAGGTCGAACAATCGAACGAAATGGGCAGTTCCCATATTGATGGTCGTCGGCCTTGCAATCGCGGGAGGGTTGTTCTGGCGCAAGTCGCGCGGGTCAGTAGCGCCGGATTTCGTCGAAGCGATTGATTGCGCGGCCGCCGAAATCCAGGGTCCGAGCGCGACGGCCGAATTGGCCAATGCGCTCGGGAAGGGCGCGTGCGCCCGGCTTGCTATCGAGCTCGGTGTGGCGTGGCATGAATCGCGCGGGCCGCGCTTGCATGTGCACGCCGAGATACGCGCCGATCGAAGTGCACGTGTGAAGCTCGAATTGGCCGGAAAAACGGCCGAAGCCGAAGGAAAAACGCCGATTGCTGCGACAAACGACGCCATTCGGACACTCGCGCCCATGTTCGCCGTGCCGCCCATGCCTCGAGAACGGATTGCTGCGTGGGGTGCGCGTGACGAAGCGGGCGCTCGGCGAATCGAGCGGGCATTACGTCGATATGCGTTCGGTTTCACCGACCTCGAATCCGCGGCCACGAGGATTGTCGCCACGGACGGTGATTCTCCCGTGTCACATGCGATGCTCGCATGTGCATTGAGACACGTTGATCGGACCCGGGCAATGGCCGAGAAAGAGGAAACGCTGAAGCGTCTCGGTTTGTTGCCTGCGGCGCATGCGAAACTGATCGAATCCGAATTGTATACATTTTTGCCGAGCGGTGACGAGCGAGATTCCAGGGGGATGCTCGATAGTTATACGGACCTTTCTACCGATCCCGACTTTGCGGCGCTGTACACCATGTGCGGGTGTATTTGGACGGACACATCCGCACCCATGATCGATTGGCTGACCAAACACGTGCCCGTCATGGGACTGCCCATCACGCGCTGTGCATTTTTCAGTGGCCATACAGAGTCAGAGCGTGAGTCGCGATATCTCGAGTGGATGGGCGCGATATTGCCCGAAATGCGCGGCTCGCACATTTCCAGCTTGCTGCAATCGGCAAGGTTCGAGGAAGCGCGCACGGCCGTGACCATCAAGGAGGCGCTCGGGGACGAAACGACCACCGCTATGGATCTCGCGCACGATCGGGCGCGTGTCGCATTCGCCTCCTTCGACCCGCGGGCGGCTCTCGCGGCCGCCGACGAATTGTTGGGCGACCCGGATCCGGAGGTGAGCGAGGACGGGGCAGCAACACGAATTCAAGCCCTGCTCTTCGCGGGCCAAATTCGGGCCGCGGCGCGCGCGGTCGAAACGGAATTGAATCGTCTCGATCACAGGTCAAGGCATGACAAATTCCTCGATATTGCCGGAAAGCATCTGCAGTTGCAGCGCCTTTTGGGTCGCCCCGCGCCCCCACCGGAACTCATTCGCCAAATCGAAGAGCACCTTCAGCATGCAGAGTCGCGTGCTGCACCAGCGCGGGTCGAGCTGGCATTGTTGCGTGCCCGTGAACCAAGCGAAAAGTCCTTTGGCGACCAGTTCGATGCGCTGATTCGCGATCTGAAGTGGAAGAATGTCAGTCAGGATTTTACCTCTGCGTATGTATTGCCCTTCGTGCGCCTGGGTCGAGGCAACGATGCCGTGACGACGATGTATCGCGAGATTGAAATGCCGAATGCGCGCCAGATGGTGGCATTCGAGGTGGCGCTTGCATTCGAGTCCGTGGGAGCGAAGACCGAAGCGGAAAAAGCATACCGACTATGCATGACCGAGCCGTGGTATTATCCGTTCGAATCGGTAGCGGCGCGGTTGCGCCTCTCAGAAATGGCCCGTGCATAAGGGCGCGCGGATGAAGCGGCCGCATTGGCGGTCATCGTGGACCGAGCGTGGGCCGATGCAGACCCCGACCTCCGTGATATCATCCGAAATCTGAAGTAATATCGACACATGAAGCGCGAACGTGACACCATCACCCTTTCGCTCACGACCGACGGCGGGCACCATTCAGGTGAATCGCGCGCCCCTTTGCTGTTTCTGTGCCTCGAGAGTCACCGGCCATTCGCGCCTGCTGCTCGGTTTTCCCTCGCGCGATTTGGCGAGGTGCATTTGGGACGCGGCGCCTGCCGCAGTTACGAATCATCGGACTCGACAGGGAATTCCTCGCGGCTCGACGTTCGGGTGGACGATGCGTCGATGTCGTCGAATCGCGCATCTTCCCGCCAGTTGCCGAGATGGTTTTCCCATCTTCAACTAGGTCTACTGCGGGATATCGAGCCTACCTCGTTGCGCCTCGCCCCGTCGAGCAATGTGAGCTACGCGTCATCCACCTGCTCGCGCCTCCGACAACCATCCACATTCTCCATCGACCCCACAAAATCCACTTGCGTCCTCGCCCCACATGCTGTCACCTCGCTCGCATGGGAGAAGTCATCAGTTCAGGCGCCAACGTCGACGACATTGCCGAAGACGTTGGCGACGCCTACCAAAACGGAATGGCTCGTGGCGGCGAGATTGCCGAGGCTTGTAAAGACCGCCTCGCACCGTCGGTGCAAGCCATTGAAAATGCCAAAACACTCTACGAAGCGACCCGCAAAGCCGCAAGTGCCGCGTGGGTCATCGTGCTCGCGATGGATAACGATGCCGACAACGCCATCGGCAGCGTGCGCGACGAAATGTGGAATGCGCTTGGCAGGCCGCGCCAGAGCCCGCACATGGACGAAGTCTACCCCGGCGGCACGAAAACCTATACCGCCGGAGATCCACAAGGCCAACCGCTCCGCATGGCGATCCTGCGAGCGCGCATTCTGTCAGCATCGGCCCCGCAATGGCCCGAGCAAAAACGCGCAGCCTGGGCCGACACCATCGAAGCTGCTCGCGTCCCGTATGCGTCGGCTGTCGATGCATACCGGCCCACGGAAGCTGCTGAAACGGTCGCCGAGGCAGGTTACCGCTCCGCCGTCCGCGCCGCGCACGCGCGGCTGGTGAGCTTCAAACGCGACCTGAAGAGCCTGGGGCTCACCGAAGCTCAAATCCACGAAATCATCCCCGATGCCAGCGCCAAGCGCCGGAAAAAAGCTGGCGGCGAATAAATCGGAAGCCCAAAACGCAAATACACCCTTCGAACCTCGTTCGAAGCCTTCCCCAATCGCCCATCGACCCTTCGTTCGTCGACCGAGCCCCGCCTTAGTCGCCCAAAGAAGGGTCGAACGGCGTTCGGCAATGCCTCGTCTTGGACTGTAATGGAACATTTGGGGCATCGGATTGCCTTCGGCGTCCTTCGCCCCAAGCCAAACCTTTTTCCGCCCTGACGAACTTGACGTGTTTGTCCTGGGTGCTAATGGGGTGAGGCGGTCATTCGCGCTACGCTTGCGGGGATTTCGACACTGGACCGGGAAGTGGCGATGGTGTACTTTCAGGTTCTCTGGAACGTGCTCCGCAAACCTATGCAGGAAGCGCTCATGAGGCTGGCCATGGACCAACGATCTGCAGCTCGGGAATTCCCCTTCGTGAAGGAACTGGGGAAGTACATTTACCAAGAGGCGAAGGACGAGGGCTTCCGTGCTGGCGAAGTCAAGGCCGATCGAGAGAAAATTTTCCGACTAGCCGCACGTCGAGGGTTGGTCCTGAGCGGCGAACAGCAATCGCGTATCCGCACCTGCGAAGACCGCCAAGTGCTCGACCGCTGGTTCGACAACGCCATCGATGCATCGACGGCCGACGACGTCTTTCGGTAGTTGACGGTGGCTGCGACGACGTTCTCACGCGGACGCGGCGATAACCCCGTTGCGAGGGGCTCGGGCGCTGGCACGGCGGTTGCGATCCCCGATGCCCAGCTCGAAGCGCCGGAAAAAAGCCGGCGGCGAACAATTCGGAAGCCCAAAACGCAAATACACCCTTCGAACCTCGATCGAAGCCGTCCCCAATCGCCCATCGACCCTTCGTTCGTCGACCGAGCCCCGCCTCAGTCGCCCAAAGAAGGGTCGAACGGCATTCGAGGGAAAGCAAAATCCACAAACAAACCTTCCATCGCCCGTTGGGGCCGACCTCAACACGCGAACGAAGGTTGCTCCGACCACTTCGGTCGGGTTCATTTTCAACAAACAGGGTCTTGTTGAAAATGAGACGAGTTCGAGTGGTCGATGGAAGGGTCGTTTTTGGAATGAGCCAGGTCGGTATTCAATTTTCGAGGGTTGGAGGCGAGGTCATCGATCATGAACGGCGCAATGGAGCCATTTTACCTCTCGGTCGTCGCTTTCGGGGACGGCCGGTTCGCGGAGGCTGCGGAGCATGCTCGTCGCGCCGCGGAGCTCGACCCTGCGAGCAGCGTGTTTCGCGAGGCTGCGGTATACCTCGCGCGGGTCGTCGTCGATGGCAAAAGCGGGGTTTACGTCACGGGCGAGGCGTTCGGCGCCTTCATTCGCGGGGGCAGCAATACGCGCCTCTATCGAGCGACCAGCGCGGCGCTCGGCGACGTGTATAGCGCCTTCCAGGGGGCCGACTTGCTCGATATCGGTACGTCGGCGACGGCCTCGCCCTTTTACCAGCCTTGAACGATTGCATTCGACGCGTGACGCTCGTCGAACCTTCGGCCGCGATGCTCGAATCGACCCTCGCGGCGCTTCGTGGGCGAGGCATTACGCACGAGGCGGCGAACGTGACGCTTCAGCAATTCGTGCGCGACGACGCGGCCGCGTGTTGGGACCTCGCCCAGGCCACGTTCAGCTTGCACAATATCCCTCCCGCAGAGCGCGCGCCGCTTTTCGTATGGCTTCGCCGGAAGGTTGGTCGTCTTTTGATTGCAGAATTCGACGTGCCCGTGTTTGCCGACATGTATTCGCCCGAGCACGTGACGTACGTGGTCGATCGCTACGAAAAGGGGCTGCTCGAATATGCGGGGGATGGCGGACTCGTGGCCCAGGGGTTTTTGATGCCCGTGTTCTTCGGCAACTTCGACCGCAGCGCGGCGCGGACGACGTACGAACAGCCCATCGAAACCTGGGAGAACGAGCTTCGCGCGGCCGGGTTTGGCCGGGTCGAACGGCGTGACCTCGACGATTACTGGTGGGCGCGAGCTCATCTCGTGGATGCACGATGATTCTCCAGCGCGGGGGACGTCTGGCGGAGCCGATTGGCGCGCAGAGCGCGTTGCGATGGCATCAGGGACAGAGTGGACCTCGAGGCGACATGGCCTGCCGTCGCTTGGGCAGGGGAGCGCGTGTTGTCGCCTGAGAGGCCACATGGGGGGCGCGATATGTGGACTTGGAGGCGACAAGTTCGCCCGCGGAGGCGGCGTAAGAACGCCTCATCGATGTGGCACGACACCTGCATTGGCCAATGACCGAACGCGAACGCACGAATGAGCAATCATTCTGCAAACAATGAGGAGGAACCATGAAAACCAAGACCAGCGTCAAGGCCGGCGGCCGAATGACTGCCATCTGACCCGAATCCAACCAGCAACCATTCTGCAAACAACGAGGAGTCACCATGAAAACCAAGACCAGCGTCAAAGCCGGCCCCGACACGAACGGTATCGGCAGAGGCTCAAGCGGAAACTAACCCAACTTCCGCAGTTGGCCAAGCCCGTCGTCAGAATCGTGCTCACCGAACGCTGATTCCACGGAACAATGTGGGCCAGGCATGTGGCCTGAGTTGTTGTGCGCGAGTGATGCGTCGCCGATTTGGGAAGACCCGTCACTCGGCCCTTCCAAACCATGCGTGTAGTGCCAACCGATGGATTTGCGCGGTTTTACCGGAAGGACCATGATTGCAGCAAGAGATCCCGATGTATCTACGTCGCTCGCTGGTCAAGAAAAACGGAACCACCCACACCTATTGGCGATTGGTTCGGTCCGTTCGTCGCAATGGCAGAGTCGTTCAACAGACGGTCGCGCAGCTCGGGAATCTCGATGCGCAGGAGCGAGCGGCCGCGAAGGAGTTGGGCGCTCGAATGACGGGCGGCGCGAATCAAATGGAGTTATGGGAAGATAATCCCCTTCCGCAAACCTTGAAGATTCGAGCGGATCTTGTTCGCCTCGAACGCAGTCGTGATTTCGGCGATGTGTGGCTCGGATGGACGCTCTGGAAGGCATTGCAACTGGATATGTTGTGCGCGTCGTGCATGCCCGAAGGGAAAGAGTCCGTCGCATGGTCCACGATGGCGGCGGTTTTGGTCATTGCACGACTGTGCGAGCCATCCAGCGAATTGCACATCGCCGAGGATTGGTATCGCAAAACGGCGCTCGAAGACATTCTCGATTTACCAGTGGAGCGGGTCAACGATGACCGGCTGTATCGCGCGCTCGACGAGCTTTTGCCGCACAAAGAAGCCATCGAGAAACATTTGCGCAAGCGACTCGGCGAATTGTTCTCGATTGAATATGATCTGCTGTTGTACGATGTGACGAGCACATATTTCGAGGGGCTTGCGGAGAAAAACGAGCTCGCCAAGCGCGGACACAGTCGCGATCACCGCTCGGATTGCAAGCAGGTTTGCATCGCGCTCGTCGTCACGCGTGAAGGACTTCCGCTTGGCTACGAGGTTTTCCCGGGAAACCGTAGCGACATGACGACGGTCAAAGAAATCGTCGAGAGCATGGAACGAAGATTTGGCATCGCGCAACGCGTATGGGTCATGGATCGCGGGATGGGCAGCGAAGCGAATGTGAAATGGCTTGAATCAACGGGCAGACGGTATTTGATTGGCACGCCCAAAGCAGCGATGAAATCTTGGCGTGAGGCGATTTTGGATTCGGCGGGCTGGACGGCAATTCGTGACGGATTGGAAGTTAAGCTGTGCTCGAAGGGATCCGAGACATTTGTATTGTGCCGGTCCGCAGATCGAGCGAAGAAGGAATCGGCGATGCACGACCGATTTGCGAAACGGATCGAAGATGGTCTCGAACGAATCGAGCGGCGGCTCGAGCGAGCCAAAAAGCCCGTGGATCGAAGCACGCTCGAACGCCAAATTGGGCGGCTTCTCGGCGGCAATGAACGCGCGGCCGGCCGCTATCGAATACAAATCGTTTACGATCCAACCAGGGCCGGAGGATTGAAACTTCAGAAAGCGCTGCAATTTGACTGGAATGAATGGGCCCGCGAAAGCGAGGGATGTTATGTGCTGCGCACCAACGTAAACAATTGGTCGGCGCAAGAAATATGGCACACGTACATTCAATTGACGCAAGCGGAAGCCGCATTTCGCATTCATAAAAACGACCTCTCGATTCGACCGATATGGCATCAGAAAGCCGAGCGAGTACAGGCGCACATTCTCGTGTGCTTTCTGGCGTATGCATTATGGAAAACGCTGGAACAGTGGCAGAAACGTGCAGGATTGGGCAACAGTCCGCGCACGATTCTCGAGGAGCTTCATCGCATTCAATGCGCGGACGTCATCATCCCCATCGCAGGAGAAGCCGGGCGCGAACTGCGGATTCGTTGCATCGTCCGTCCCGAGCCTGAACAGGCAGCCCTGCTCGACCGCCTCGGGCTACGCCTACCCGAGCGCATCCGGACCCCACGCGTCGCGTAGATTTGTAGTGCCAACTTTGGGCCGTAAGTGCTTGAAATTATTGATCTGCCCTGGCCCAACTGCGGAAGTTGGGCTAGCAGGAGCCGTACAGCCTCGATGTGCTTCATCAGCACGGCGTCCAGGAGCGGAGACCCTTCTTTGTTCGCGTCCCAGCCGTTGACCCTGGCACCGTGCCTCAGGAGCAGCACGACGGAATCGATCGGTCCCGCAGGCACCGGGGGGGCCTCGTCGATCGCTTCGAACGCTTCAAGTTCGGCAATCGCAGCGTGCAATGGAGGCAGATCTCCAAAAGTTCCGTAGCGAGACTTACCTGGCTCATTTGGATCCTCGCCACTGGCGAGCAGTCCTGCCACGCGATCGACGTCGCGAGTCTGAATGGCTTCCAGAAGTGCGTCAGACATAGATCTCACTTTCCTGCCTGGGGATGGCCTTTGGCACAAACGATCAATTTCAGGGCTTCGCAGTTGTTGATTCCTTTCTGGAATTCGTCAATCGGCTTCTTGTGCTTGTCGTCGGGTTTGCCACCAAAGCACTTGTTCTGAACCTCTCATCGGGCAGCCAGGCAGGCCTGCCTTTGCTGGATGGCGAGCTTGACCGCCGAGCAAGGAATCTTCTGGAACTTTGGCTTGGTGTGGTCACCACTGCAGTTGGCGGCGTATTCACCATCGCAAATCTTGTGCATCTCCGTTTCCAGACGAGCCATCTCCGCGTCGTCGCATGTTTGGTTCGGATACCTCCGCGACGCGACAACCGGCGCCGCCATCGGCATTGGCTGTGCGGCCGACGCCGGTGCAGGCACAGGCGTTGTGGCAACCGGCTTGCCCTCGACGGCAATGATCTCGTAGGCCGCGATGGCTCCCACAGCGAGCAGCCCGACCGCCAAAATCCCCACCGCCACAGCGTCTCCGGGACCGGGAGCGGGTGAATCCGCTTGCGACGCTAGAAGTGCCGCGGGCGCAGCCCTGGTCATGACCCTCTTGAATGCGGCTTCGACGACAGCGCTCGAAGTCGGAGGCATGTCGCCGATGAACCTCTTTTCAGCAGCCGATTGCGCTCGTTCATAACGCACCGTTTTGACCCAGCCTATCTGCTCGGCACGCGTCATGATCTCGTCGTAACCAAGCATGTCGATGACCAGTTGCCCAACCTTGGCCATGGTGCGTTTGTCGCCGTCGATGAATTTCTCCGGCTTGGCCACCACCTTCACGGCTACCGGAAGCACAATCGTATACCCTTCGGCTTCGAAAACCAATTGACTGACGATAATGGGCACGCCGGGGATCACGTTGATGAAACGGGCAATCGAATGGTGCTGCTCGCTCGCATGGTCGAGCTGATACTTCAATGTCTCCACGCCCTGACGCAAAGGTTCTTTGGCAATGGGCATCGCGCGGAGCGCATTCCGCATGCACGCGCCCAAGTCGTAGGCCGTGTTGGGAATGCCGTCAATGGTGACGTCATCTTTGTCGCCATCCTCATTCATCTGAACCGTCGCGTTGAATTCGTGGTGCCCCGGCTCCAATAGAGATCCATATTCGGCTACGCAATCGCTGGATCGTATGACCATGCCATCCGGAAGATTCGGCCGATCGATCCCTCCGTCCGTTTGCGTCGCGCGTACCAGACCAAGATGACTCGTGCAGCCGATCAGCGTAAGCGCAGTCGTACCAGCTCCGAAAAAACTCATCGCCAGCATCGTACGCATGGGTTTACTCAATGACGCCATAAGCCCGTCCCCTTCGAGAATGTACTTGTCGGACAACCGCCCCGCAGCCACCACTACATCGCGCGAAAATGAGATGCAAGTTCGGCATCACGATGGTCGGACGTGTAATGTCCTATGGTGTATCCCACGCGAAAGGGAGAAGGGGCGATCGCGGCAACGCTGCTGGCGCTCGACAACTCTACCCGTACGAAACGCTGCTCGAGTTTGCCGGGTGTGCGGTGACGAATCGACATTCGTCCCGCCCACGCGACCTCCAAAGGTCACACGAGCAAGGCCGGCCCTTGCAACGACCACTCCCTGATAGTCGCCAATGCTACACTCGTTCCCAACCCGTCAACCACCAGAGGTCACGCCCACCAGGACAGTTCCTGCTTGCACGACCCCCAGGGGGCGCCCGATCAAGCCTCGCCCTTATCCGCGCCACCCTCGAGGTTCGCCGAAGCAGGATTGTTCTTGTCGGCTTGACCCCTGGTTTCCCGGCGCGGATTGGCCCCTGCGTCGGGTTTTTCCGGGTGCCCATAAGGCAGCTTGCGGACGACCGAGATCGTCACTTTCGTGGCATCGCGACAATCCGTTGATTCGTTCGCGTCAGCGCCTGCCGGAGCCCCTGCTCCAAGCTCGCCGCCGTGCTCAGGCGCCCAAAATCGACGTCCAGATGCATCAAGGTCTGCGCCATGTCCGGCGAGATGCCCACCAGAATGCAATGCGCACCGAGCAGCGCCGCGGCCGAGACGGTCCTCAATAGATGCGAAGCGACGGACGTATCGATCAAGGGCACACCCGTCACGTCCACGATCACCTGGGAAGCCTGCTGATGCACGATCGCCGCGAGCAGATTCTCCATGACCTGTGCGGCGCGAACCGAGTCGATCATTCCGACCAGCGGCAACGCCAGGATCCCCTTCCACAGCCGGATCACCGGCGTCGAGAGCTCGAGGATCACCTGCTGCTGCTCCTTGTACCGGTTGAAGTGCTCCGACAGCTCGCGCGTCCTCTCCGCCACCGCCGCCTCGAGCACTTCATTCTGCGCGCGCAGCTCGTCTTCGCTGTGCTTGAACTCGTCGAGCTCGTAATGCAGGAGCACGGCTTCGATGAGCTCGCCAGCCGCGTTTCGCACGGGAAATAACGACGCGCCTACCCACCGTTCCTTGCCCGCGGTCACCGTGCTTTCGTGGGGATCGTAGCGAATCACGGGCAGATGGACCGGCTCGCCGGTCGCGAACGCGTGCCGAAAACGACGGAGAAGCCCACGAGCCTCGAGCTGGGGGTCATCGAGGACGACGTAGCCGGCAAGGGCCGCGAACGGGATCTGCCACAGCTTCTCGAAACCCTCGTTGACCTGGAGGACGTGACCGCGCGAATCGTACACCACCAGGCTTATCGTCGTGTTGTCGACGATCGCGTGGTACCTGCGCGCCGCGACCTTCAGCTCATCGACTTGCCGCCGAAGCTCCTCCACCTCCCGGACCAACTCTTCCTTGGACTTTTCGTCTGCCGTCATTGCTCGACCATACGCCGATCGGCGTGCGCTCGGGACAAAAAAACGATGGGCATGGCGGTGTGAAGTTCAAAGGCAGCGATACGACCCTTCGAACTGTACACACGCGAGCCCGAGGCCACACACGATCGGCTCCGGGCCTATATTCGAATTGATCGAGCACGGCATGTCCTCGCCAACCGACTGCGGCGTCATGCACCCCCATTGCTTGGTGCAAACGAGCGGCTCGGCGCAGGCCTTCGCATTCGGCTGGTCCGGATCACAAGCGTCGTACGCGAGCCCGTCGTCCTTGGTGACGCACGTGCCCGGCCAAGCGCCCGCATAACAATCGTCGTTGTTGTTGGAGCACAAGAAACGCGGATCGTCCCTCTTCCCAGTGGGCACCGGCGGGCTGTAACATTGGCCCGTGGAACAAGCGCGATGCTCGACGCAATACGCGCCCGCCGCAGCGAGCCCCGGGCGCTTGCAGACGCCAGGATACCCGCACGGGTTGATCCCGCCGCAAATCGTCGTCCCCTCCGGCACGTCCTCCGGCTTCGTGCGCCCAAGCGGCTCGCAGACGAAGTCACCCTTGCAACCGCTGAAGCCAAACACGTCGCCCGTGCCCACACTCGATGCGTTGTTCCAAAAGCATGGGCCATTCTCACCCTGCAGCGGCTTGCATCGGCCAAGCCGATCGGGATCCTCCGGCGCCGCGCCGTAATTGCAAAGCAGCCCGTCGATGCAATCATTGTTCCGCAGACAAGGTTTGTCCTCCCGCCCCAGCTCCTCACAGATGTTGTCGAAACGACAAATCAACCCAATCTCGCATTCCTCGCCACACGGCTGCCCGCGCGGAGTCCGTTTCTCGCAGTTGTTCGTCTGGAGCGAGCAAAAGTAGGGCTCTTCGCAGTCTTCGCGCGTTGGGTGACAGACGTTGATCGTCCCGTCTGCCGTCTCGATGACCTGCACTTCGCAGCCGAACACGCACTGCTCGCCCAGGCTGTGCTTCTGACAAGACGACGAGAGCAAGGCGATTCCCGCGAGCAGGCCGAACGCGAGGAGGACGCCCGTTCTCTTGCGTTGCACTGTGGATTGTTTTCGCGCCATGATGAGCACTCTATGGGAAACCAACGAACACAGGAAAGAAAAAGGCATGATGTACGGGGACTTGCGGCGAGCGGCCTCGTCGCGGCGAGCTTTCTCGGCGGATGCGGCGAGCCTGCCGATGCAGGGGTCGTCGTGCCCGTCGGGTGGAGCGAATCGCTCGGGACGCCGAAGGTAAAGCTCGCGGCGAATCCATCGCGCGACGTGGACTGGAATGGCGACGGCTTCGCGGACCTCGTCACGCTGGACACGTCGCGCGATTCGAATTGGGTCGCGTTCTACCCCGGCGGCAAGACGGGCATCCGCTTCGACGAGGGCTATTACCGGCGCGCACCCGGCGGCGACTACGCGACCCTTGTCTGGGTCTCCCACGCGGGAGATGTCGACGCCGATGGGTACTCCGACTTGCTCGTCGGCAAGGACGTGCTCTCGAAGCAAACGCAAGTCTTTCTTTATCGCGGCGGCCCCAATGGGCCCACGGATCCCGAGGCCGTCGTGCTCGAAGAGTCCACGCCGCCCACCGAGGAGCGCGCCGGCATACTCGGATATCCCGCCGGCGACCTCAATGGCGACGGCTACGCCGACGTGCTCGTCCTGCGCCCCTTTGCGAGCGTCGCCGTGCATTACGGCTCCGCGAGCGGCCCGAATGGCAAACCGGACCTCGAGTTTGGCAACATCGGAAGCAACAGCCTCGTCGGCGTCACCCCCGTCGGCGACCTGCAAAACGACGGCTACGATGACGTGCTCCTCGTCCGGCGAGCGACCATGGCGGACAAAGCCGACGTGCAGCTCCACCGCGGCAGCGCTTCGGGGCTGTCGACCGAGGCCACGCAGATGCCCGGCGAGCTCACCTTCGGCGGCATCACCGGCAGCGTAGGCGGCATCAGCCTCGACTTCGACGCCGACGGCATTGGGGACCTCATCGGCTACAATTGGCCCAATGCTTTCCTCAGCCCTGGACCGAACAGCAATGCGGAGACGCCGCGTGTTTGGTATTCATGGCTCCGCGGCGACACCGTCGGCTTTTTCGGCAACCTCCGCGGGATGGCCACGTGGAAATCGTCGAGCCCGGTGTACGGAAAATCGTCAAAAGCCGTAGGCGCCGACGTGAACGGCGACGGCCACGTCGACGTCATCGGCTCCTACGAGCTGGTCGACGATGGCACCGGGCCCCTGGAGCTCAACACCATTCGAGGCATTGGGGGCTTTTACGGCGGGCCTTCGCGCACCGAGGAAGAGGCGACGGCGCTGAGCTTTGCGGTCCCCATCAACCAGAAATACATCGACGCCGCGAACACGAATTTCATGGGGCGCGCGGTCGGCTGCCCGGGTGACATCGACGGCGACGGTTTCGAGGACTGCGTGCAGATCGGCGAGTCCCGCGTTTTCCTTTATCGAGGCTCACCCAATGGCCTGCGCCTCGCCGAGGAACGGCTGCTCGTCACGGACACGCGCACGGTCGCCACCCGCGCCACGCTCGTGTCGAAGCTTTTCCAATAAAAACCCCCCGAACCTCCCTTGCCATCATCGGCGTGCGCTTTGTCGAGCTCGTCCACGTACATCGGCCGAGCGTGTCCGTCGTGATGACGGCGGAGGACGTCAACGCGACAGGGGTAGCCGCAGGCATCCGCCGGCGAGAACAATGCCGGCCTTGACCATTTGCCGATATTCAGTCGTGTTGACACTTAACGCCGTCTTGCCACTCGCGACCCAGAACCAAGCACGGATGCTTTTTTTGCCTCCTGCAAGCTCCGCATCGGCTTTTTCCTCGGCCCACCTTTTCTTCCGCACCAGCAACTCGACTTCACGGGGCGTGACGGGGTGAACTTCGACCCCCACGACCCGCATCGAAGTATCTTCAGTGCCCAGCCAGTAATCCCACCGCGCTTCGTTTTTCTTGGCGGGATGTTTCGCATACGCTTCGTCATCGAGGGCGATGCTATCGGTGACGAGATGCGGCGGGTTGCAAATAACCTTTTCCGGCTCGGCCAAAGCTTGCTTTCCGGGTTTTACGTGCGCATGCAAGAAGCTTTTGTTCACCAGCGCCTTCTCGAGCGCACCCTTTTTTCTTTGCCCGCGATTATCCATTGATCGCCTCGGCCACGACCCGGTTGAAGTTCGAGCTGAATGCCGTCAGGCCACCCCATCCCGCTTCGACCAGGTTCTCGGCAGATGGATCCAACCCTGAAATATCCGTAGCCACGACGGATGGCTCGTCGGCCGATTCTTCGAAGTGCATGGCATACGTGCGCAGGCTCTTCGTGAAGACCTCCTTCAGGACGGGATTGGTTCTTTTATTGGCGGGAATATCAAAAGCCTTCGCCAAAAGGTGGTGATTGGCACCATGCTCCTGCAACTGCCGAATCGCAAAGACCACGTCGAGCACGAGCGGCGCGTGCGTCGAAATGATCACGCGATAACCACGCCAGAGCAGGTCGAGCACGAGGAGCATCACGACCGAAATCGCTCTCGGATGCAAGCCCATTTCCGGCTCTTCGATGACCACCCAATCAATCTCTGGGACTTTCCGTTGCTGACGCGCAGGCAGGAGGTGATAGAGGCCCAAGAGCAGCGGCGTGAATTCGCGTTGCCCGGCTGTCCACGTCATGAATGGGAGCCGCGCATCACCATACCGAAGCTCCAGCCGCTTTCGAAGCGCTTCCTTGTCGAGCTGCACACGGCCGCCATGGAATACCGCATTGTCAATTGCCGTCCGGTATTCTTCTTTTAATCGCCGCGGCACGGGGAGAGCTCCGTATCGTGTGGATCGCCGAAGAGCGCAAACAAGTTCTGGCTGAACAAGCGAGCGATTGCCGGGGTATCGGCGTTCAATCTTGCAAACGGCGAAGGCCAGCCATCGGCAAGCAAGGTTGCACGATGGGCGGGAATATAAAACATCGACGCATTCTTCGATGCACGACTCCGGGCAAGCTTTTCGGGCACGAGGGTTTTTTTGCCCACCCGAACGTCCGTCTTTTTGTGCCAAGCGTGGTGCATTCCTTGGCCAAAGTAGACGTCCAGAATTTCTTCCCTGGTTCCGACGGTATGGCCCGCATCGCGGAGCGCGGACAAGACTTCTGGCGCGTCGAGGGCGAGTTTGAAAAGCTGAAGGATCAAACTTTTACCCGAGCCTTGCGGTCCGACGAGGACGGTCAAATCGCCGAACGAAACGGTCGCCTGCCGAATCTGGGCGAAGTTTTGGACCGATAGCGTCTCGTAGGTGTGCTCGGGGATTTGGGGTGCTCGTGCTGGGCGGCGCATGTTCGATGGGGCTCGTTCTGCTTCGTCGCGACATGCTAGGCGGCATGGTCTCGCCCGTCAACGAAGTTGTTTGCCGGAGGAGAACACCCCTGTTTGTGCCGATTGCCCTTGGGCGCCCTTTTCTCCGCGGGCGCGTCACACAATCAGGTTCGCTTTTTCAGGCCCCGCCCTGCCCGCCTGTCGCTTCGGGTTCCGCCTCGACCTTGGATTTCGCCGACGGCTTCGCGCCGCCGTCATCTCGTCGGTCGCAGGGTCTTCATCGGCGACCATGAGCGATTCATCTGGCGCCTTCCACATGGTTGCGTGAGCATGGCCCTCCTTTTTTCGGCTGCTTCGCATGGAACAAAGAGTTCATCCCCCTCGGCCTCCTTGCCCGCGCCGAATTGTACATCCACACGCAGGAATTCGCGAATGCCCGACGCGATCTCGGTCGCCCGAAGAGAGCCTCGCGACCGGCACTGCCGTTATGGCTCAACCTGATCCAGACTTCGCGGGACGACCGCAGGCAAACCGTAGTGTGCCAACACGTGATATCGAGCTTTATACGCACGTAGTGGACTTGATTTCCGATTGGCTTCTTTTGCGTGGATGGGCGAATTGGACGGGCTTTGCCACAACGTCGCGACCACGGTGGCCCGGCGATTTCGATCTTCGTACGTACGAGGTTCAGCACAAATTGCAAACCACGTTGTGGCCCGGCAGCCTTCCTGACCTCGAGTTCTCGATAAACGCTTTGGGTCATGTGGTCGCCCAAGCATACGAGCTCTTCACGGAACACTGCCGCAGTCAAGGTGATTATCTGGTGGGTTATCCATTTTATGATGAAGCAATTGGTAACCCGGAACTGCATAAGCGGTTGGTCCACGAATATCTCGCGTGGGAGCAAGCATGCCAGTTCCTGGTCTACGAAGCCACAATGGTAGTGAATTGGTTTGCTGATGTCGTACGCCGCGACCTAAATCCGGATTTCTTTCGGTATGAAGGGCGATTTGCCGTGCGCGACACGACGTATCCAAGTCTTCGCGGGGCAGTAGGTGTTTGCGCATATGACGACGACACGCGGCCCAAAGACTTGGACGCGGTGAAGCAGCGGGTCGCCGAGATTGTCGCTCCTTATCGAGCGCTCGTAAAGGAGCATGATGCCTTTGAAAAATGAGCATCGACGCTCTTGCTCATTTTGGTGGCAATCGTTCGGCGACGGCCCGCGCGCTCGGCGTCGATGTGAGAACGATTTTTCGGTATCTCGAAGACCGAAAACGATGATTGTTTTGCGCAAGGCCCGTCGCAACGACCATGCATGTTTCATCGTCACCCCGGCCGAAGTAGCCCACTCGGCGCGTATGGCGACATGCCATTTCCGGACGGGCCGCGCTGGCGGTCCCCTTTTCAAGCCTTTACAACCCCGTCCCCATCATCTCCCGCGCCCGTCTCACCATGTCATCGCCACCTCGAAAACGTTGCCCAGCGCTTTCCACCCTTCATAATGCGCATGCAAAACACTTCCCCCACCCCACTCGCTACGTCATCCCCCATCACCGAATGCGCCCACCACCCGTTTCAATGCTTTACCTGCCCACCCAAAACGTTCCCCATACCCCGCTCACCACTTCATGCTCCCACCACCATCGTTTCCCTCCCCCTCCTCAACACTTGATGACGCAGCAGCAAACGCTTCCACCGCCCTTCTAAAAACTTTGCAACGCGGCGCGTCGTCAAGGATCGCCACTGCAAATAAATCTTGAAACCATGTGGTGCGTTCCCGTAGGGTTGCATCCTGTGTTGGAGGTTGAATGAGTGCGACGTTGAACCAGATTCCTCGCGCGGAAAAGCGCGAGATTGCAACAAATGTCCTTGCCAACTTGAAGGCTCGGGCAGCTCAGGGGCCGGCCGAACCGGCGCTCGATGCGTATATTCCCGAACTGACTGACATCGAAGCGGTGCTGGATACGCAGGTAACGGCGAGCACGCTTGCGGATGCCAAGCGCGCGGCGCGACTTGCGCGGCTCGATGCGGCCGATGATGCCGTCGATACGTGGTATCGGCATATCGAGAGCTACCTCGAGATCGAAGCGCGACGAAGGGCATCACCGCATGCAGCCGCCGCTGGAGCACTACACGAGGCAGCCTTTTCGGATGGGCTCGCGCATATCAATGACTCCATCGCGGACGAAAACCGCATCTGTCGCGATGCGCTCGTGATACTGCGATCGAACGAGCATGCGGCGACGGTGCAGGCGATCGAATTGCCGGCGGTGTGGTTCGATCGCTGGGAAACCGCGCTCGATGAAAGCGATACTGCCTATAAAGACGTCGACGCTGCGCGGTCGGACAAACAGTCGAGCGTCAATGCCGGGCGCGATGCCGAAGCGGAATGGGTGGAGCTTTTCGTGCGCCTGCGGCGATACGTATCGAGCCGAGCGAAACGATCGGACACGGCGCGAATTCAGGAAGGAAAAGCATTGCTAGCGCCCCTCTTGGACGTGCTTGGCAAACTGAAAGCGCAAGCAGCCGCCCGTGCAACTCGAAGGCGCAATGCGGAACAAGCGCCGACCAACGAGTAAAGCACGCAATCTGCGCCTCGCTGAGGAACGCTTGCTCGTCACGGACACGCGCACGGTCGCCACCCGCAATTCACTCGTGTCGAAGCTTTTCCAGTAAGAGCCCCGCGAACCTCGATCACGCCACGCATCCAGTGCGGCGCGGCGCAGGATCTGCATTTGATCCCGAACCCCTTGGCAGGTAGAAGGACCCGGGTTGCCAGGTCGGGTGGAGCGCGTGCATTCGGGTGCGCTCGCGGTGATGAATGCCCCGAAGAGGCATCATTGCATGCGCCAGCACGCACCTCGAGTCGTGGCACGCCGGTTGCTGCTGCGGTGGAGGCCGAGTGTCTGCCCATCACGCGGCCCATTGACGCCAACGTACTGGAGACGAATTCCATGCGAGCCATTCTCTCTGCAATCGCCATTGCGGCGCTTGCCATTTGTGCTTGTGACTCTACCGAATCCCGATCTGGTGCTTCTCAACCATCGACGGAGCGCGCTGACGGCGTCGCGCCAGCAGCAGGGCACGATGAGAGTGCAGGGCTCATGGCACGGCAAGTCCTTCCCGGCGCGTGGCAAGCGGGCTCGATCCGGCGCTTTCACTCCGCCGAAGGCTCAAAGCGCGCGCAGGGCGTGAACCTCGGTGGCGGCGACGCGACCGAGCCCATGGTACAACGCTTCGATGAAGCGGTTGTCCAGCAAAACATGCGGGAGGTCTTCGAATCGTCGCGGTGGGTCTTCTTCCCCGACGGAACGTTCGAAGTACGTGCCTACAAGGGCCATATCCTTTCCGCGCGCCTCATGGGGACCTATAGCTCGGGTTTATCTCCTTGGACGATCACAGGCAATGGGCGCTCGCAGGACAATCGACCAGTCCCCGATGGACAGCGCGTGAGCGCCACGATTCATTATGCGCACGCGAACGAAATCGTCCTCCAGGTATCGTTCGATTGCACGTTCGGCGATGCCTCTCGGAGCCGCCCGCATGGCCGGGAGTGGGTGGGGAACGACATGGGCCATCCATTTTTCGAGCCGCTTCGATTTGCCGCTCGAACGAGGCATTCACCGGCCCAACCAGGGCAATGCGCTGGTGCTCGCCAGCCACCCCATTCCACTCGAAAATCCGGCACATGCTCCGCAGGCACCTCCAAGCGACGATCCATTGATGGATCAGGCGCGACGAACGATCGCAGGCGCCGACCAACTCCTTGCCAATGGGAAAGCGAAACAGGCCTTCGATCAAGGATTCTGGGAGTTTTATCCCGATGGCACTTTCCGCTATACCCACGATCCGCTTCGCTTTTTTCCCATGCACGAGCTCGAGGGACGTTGGGAGAGTGAAGGCGAAGGAGTCATTAGCTACTCTGCCAAGACCACCTATGGAGAAGGCATTCTCGCGACGACCGTGAGCGTCGATGGTGAGATGTTCGGCGTTGGCAGCGACGGCGCGCGAGCAAGGCTGACGTTTCGCTCCCAGGACGACATGGCCCGGTATGAATACACGTTCCAGCAGAAGTACCGCGTGGACCAGTCCATGGGAAAATGATCTATTGGCAGGGGGCTTATTACCATGGTCACGTCGCCATGGGTGAATGAACCCACGGGGAACATCCGGACCGACCTGCGTATCCCGGCGGAGCGATTCCTTCAAAGCCGTTCTCCTCTTCATTTCGTCAAACATCCATTCATTCGTTCCTGCCGCCGTTTTCCATTCGTGATCGTGCATTGTCGAAGTTCGTCGCAGCGGGTCGCGCGCGCATGGACGAGGCGCGCGGTCGTGCCTATGTAAGGGCACGCCAGATCCATGCCTCGACCGGGCTACAACCGAATGAAGGATCGGATGGAAAACCGAACGGATGATCAAGCGACGAGCGCGATAACGATATCGCTCGACCCGAACCTGGCCCACGAGGGTTATGCCGTTGCGCGAGCCAATGGGGCGGTCGTGAACGTGAAATTCGCGAGCGCCGAAGAAAATGGCAGCGAAGAAAACGGCAGCGAAAAAAACAATGTCCAGGATTTTCTTGCACAGCCGCACCTGTTCGTGAGCCGTTACGACGAAGTTCTGGCGGCTCTGGTCGATGGGCGGTTGTCCTCGGACCCGCGTAGCGCCATGACCCAGGCGCAGCGCAACAAGTTACCTCCGGTCGTGGAGGAATTCCGATTGTTATCGGAGAGCCTGCTCTCAGGATCCGCCGGATCACACGCGGCTGCGCAAGCTGATTCAGCCGAGTTTCTCGCAACGCGTGATGGCGAGCATGCGGCCGCGTATTCAGAAAAATCGCGGACGAATTGCTCGACAAAGCGGAAAGCGAGGCGCAGGAGCGGAGCGAGTCGGCACCCGATCGGTCCATGGACATCATTACGGCATTTGCCTATCCCTTGCCCGTCACGGTCATTTCCGATATGCTCGGCATTCCGATCGAGGATCGCAAAGAGGTCCAGCACTGGACGGAGAATTTGCTACGAGTCGATCGGCGGCGCACTGGGCAGATGGATGAAGAAACGCGTTCTCGGATGCGCGAGTTCATTTCGTACTTGCGCGATCTTTCAAGAAAAGCGCGCCAAGCCGACCCATGACATGATAACGCAACTGCTCCAGACCGAGGAGGAGGGCGACAAGCTGAACGAAGACGAAGTGCTCTCGACGGTATTTCTGCTGTACCTCGCGGGGCACGTGACGACGGTGAATTTGATCGGCAATGGCGTCCTGGCGCTGATGCTGCATCCGACCGAGCTGGAGAAGCTGAAGAACGATCCGCAACTGGCCCCGAAGGTCGTCGAAGAAACGCTGCGATATTGGGGGCCGGTCGATTTCGTTTCGGCACGGATCGCAAAAGAATCGTTCGAAATGGGCGGACGAACGATTCCGAAGGGTGAACCGGTGATGGTCGGTTTGGCGTCCGCGAATCGTGATGCGGCGCGTTTTCCCAATCCGGACACCTACGACATCACGCGTGAGGGGGCCGAGCGTCACGTGGCGTTCGGCAAAGGAATCCACCTTTGCGTGGGTGCGCCGCTGGCTCGGGTCGAGGGGCATATCGCATTCGAAACGTTGTTCAGGCGATTCCCTGGATTGCGACTCGGCGCCGCCCCGAAGACATCCGGTGGAACAATTCGTTTCTGCGAGGCATTGCGAAGCTGCCCGTGCTGTTCTGAGCGTCCTTCGCGGCCGAGGATCGACGCGCGCGAAAGCTCTTCTTTCCAGACAACGGGCTTTCATCCACACGCCACGAATTCGTGTTATCCTCCCCCTCATGGACCTCCGGCCCTTTTGCCTTGCCCACGACAGCGCCGCTTTCCTCCCAGCCGAATACCTCGGCGCAGACGGCCTCGAGCCCGAAATCCGCGCCGTGCTGCGCGAAGTGCCCGGCTTGTCCGGCGAGCACCTCGACCTCTTCGATCGCGGCTTCCGCCTTTACCGCAAGCGCGCCGCGTCGCTCTTCGACCGCGCCCCAGGCTCGTGGCTGCCGCCTCGCAAGGCCAATCTCCTCGTCATCACCGATCCTCGCCGCGTAAGGCCCTACAGCCAGCCTTTCCTCGGCGTCACCTGGTGCCTTCACGCTTCGGACCTCGACCCGCGCCTGTCCAATGAAGAATGGGTGTGCTACCAAATCTTTCACGTCGAGCGCCTCGCCGCTTTTGCGGTCGGTTCGCGCCTCCGTTTGCTTCAACTCGAGTTATTTTTGACGCTCGACGACGACGAAAAGCGCGACTTTGCCCGTGCCGCATCGCGCGCGACGCGACCGGATGCCCGTGCGTTCCTCGCGCTCGCCCGCGCATTGCCATGGATTGAAAAGCTTTATCATTCGCCGCTCCGGGAACCTCGCCCGGATCATCCCGAGCCGCTCGGGCACGTGGACGGCGCCGATTTGCTGATTCCGCGAAGCGTCCGGCCGGATCTCGTGGAGCTGCTCGGCGCGTTCGAGAGCAATGCGCGCGACGTGGAAGCCGCGTTTCTCGCATCCCAAGCCGAGACGTTTCCCGGTGACGCGCCCGTGGACGAACTTTTGTGCTTTTCTCGAATCCGCGCGCCCGGACGTCGAAATCGTCGATGGTACGGGTAAAACGGTTTATTCGCCGGAGTTCGTGGGCGGTCTCGACGAAGTGCGCGCGGCCTTGAAGGGCCTCGCGTCATGGGCGGGCGCGAGCCTCGAAGCGGATCTGCGGCTCGTCGACGAGAAAAGCCGCATGGTGCTCGCGAGCTTGCGGGATCCCGACATTCTATCGCGTACGAGCGACGTCGTGGAGCAGGATGGGGGCGTGTACATTCGAGCCGATCGGCGGCGCATCGTGTACACGTTGAACCAGCCGGGTTTCGATACGATTCGCGAGGAAGGCTCGCCATTTCACAGGCAGCTCCTTGCCGCGCGAGTCGTGCATGAATGGGGGCATCTCGTGCACGAGGCTCGGCTCATTGAAGTCCCCGAAACGCGGCGGGCCGAATACGACGAGGCAGTCGGTGCATTGGAGCAATGCTGGACGGACATTGTGGAGGCCATGCCCGCGCGCCTCGAGGAAGACGTGACGGACGAGCTCGAAGGGATGCATGCAACGCGTGCTTCTGCGGGACGAGTGCTTGCTCGCGCGACGTTATCGCGGCTTTCGGATTACGTGTCGAATGTGTTTTTCCGGAAGTACCTCACGCCCGATGAGCTATCGTGTTATGTTCGGACGAATGTGCGTCACCACCTGAACGAGGAGCTCGGTCCGCTCGCGCAGCTCGTGCGGCACGCCATGGAATTCCAGTACCTCGCGCTGGCCGAGATTCGGGATCCCATGGGGTATTTCCTTGGGACTTCGTACTTCGAGGTTATTTTCTTCGCACGGGGGTATTCACGGAGCAGCGAGTGCGTGCGCTTTTGACGCGACGGCGCGTGTTTGCGCTTGTTACGAGCTGGATCGGGCGGCGTTCGTGGGAATGAGGTGTCGATGTAATGGTTGCTCGTCACGATCGTTGCGTACGATCGGATCACTTCGCTACGTTCCTTTGGTGCCGCCGCTGTTGGGATCCGTAGGCGTTTGGCGTCCTACCAGCGTTGGATCGATCCATGGCAACGTTTTTCTCCAGAGATCTGGCGGAACGGGCGGTTTCTCCAATGCTGGCCCCTCGACGATCATGTCGCGCTCGATGGCCGCGAGCGTCTCGCGTCCGAGCTTTCGCACGGGTTCGACGGCGATTCGAGGCGCTTCGTGTTTGTCCTCGTCAAGGTGAATGGCGGCGAGCGTCTCGCGCCCGAGCTTTGGCGCAGGGCCCACAGTAATCGCGGGCGTCCCCGATCATCGCTTGCGCGCGCACTTCGATATGCGGCGCTGCGTGAGGGGCGTCGGGAGGAGCCAAAAACGCCTCGATCACAGGCAGTTGTTGCTCCATCGCTTCCCGCACCGAATGGCGCGATGCGCTGTTCGTCATCACCACGCAGACAATCCGAGCGGACGCTGCGACGCCAAATCCAACATCCACGTGCCCGGGGCCGCCATAAGGCACGAGGTCCCCCGCGCGGCAAGGACAAAAATCCGACATCGCGTTTTCCGATGAGCGCTTCCGCTGCCGTCGCGAGCAATTTTCGCCCCGCTTCTGGCATGAGCGGCGGCGCATCACGCGTCACGAGCGCGGCTTCACGCGTGAGCGCAAAGGCGAATTCGGCGCCTGCAGCCTGGCGAAGACGCTCCACGAGGTCATCGAGTGTCGACATCGTGCCAGTGTAAACGAACGGCGCGTTTCAGGAAATCAAGAAATCCTTTGCGATCGTTTGCTGCAAGCTTGGTTTCAAAGATCGGACTGCAGCTCGATGTACCCTCGGATTGAAGCTTCAGACAGCGCTGCAATTCGACTGGAGTCAATCGGTCCGGCACCCTGGACAAGCGGATGCTTTTTTTAGTATCTGCATTCATGGCCGACGAATCGTATCGACGCAACCATTGTTGATGCAAATTTTACCTTGCGTATTCACTGAGGAACGAGTCCCATGCCCATGCTTCGCCGCTTTTTGCACCTTCGCTCGCAATCGCCTGTGTCCTTGCCCGTCGGTCGCTTCGGCCCGTTCGGCCCATCGACCCACAGCCACCATCGAAGGTGCAATTCCCCTTTATTTTGCACCTCGCCCGGCCGCGGACGGTTCGGGCAGGGTTATCCCTGGCCAATCGACGGCGCCGGTCATCATCGAATTCCTATCCGCTCCGACGCAAGCAGACCTCGATTTTGCTTCGCCAGCACGGCGCTGTTCTTTCGCTGAACGACGACGGAATGCCCATCGTGCGTTCCACATTCGTTAACTTGCAGACATTGCCGCTTCGGCGCTCAGAGCCGCTCTCCAAGCTCCCGAATGTCCGGCGCATTGCCCTCGACGGCGCTCCTTCCAACCTCCCAGACCGCTCGATTACACGGCCGCGCAAATTCAAGCCATGGATGTGTGGCGCGCCGGCCCGATGGGCTCCGGGTTCACGGGCGCCGGAATCACCATTTGCGACATCGATTCCGGCGTCGACGTCTTTCATCCCATGTTTTTTCGAGCTGACGGTGGGGCCTCGATTGGGTGGATGTCGACGGCAATGGCATTTTTCGCCCGGTATCGACGGCATCGATCCGGATGGCGACGGCAGCCAGGCCGACGTCCTGCGCGTTCTCAATACCGTGATTACCACGTTCTACGACAAGGATCCCCAATTCCGGCAGCGACGATCCTGCGTACCAACTCGGTATGGATTGGCTTTATGCGGATCGAAATGGCAGCGGCGCACGCGAATTCGGCCCGAGCGCGGGCTTTACGGAGGCTGATCCCACCTTCGGCGAGCCGCTTTACGTGCCCGACGACGTCAATCGCAATGGTGTGCTCGACGAGGAGAAAAACTGATCGCTTTGGGTTCGTCCAAAATCAAGTCCGTCCGATTCGACAACAAGACCTACCAGCGCGGCAAAAACCTCATCATGCTGCCAATCACACAGGACTTCGACCATGGAACCGGCGCGAGCGGCGTTTTGCTCGGCGGTCACCGCGGCCTCACCAATCTCGTAGGAATCGCTCCCGATGCCGAGCTGGTCATGGTCACGCAATCATCCGGTGGAGAAGTCAAAGCTACGAACTTTTGTCTCAATCAAAGGCGCACGCGTGGTGCTTTCACGAATACGCGCCGTGGGTCGGCTATCCGCTCGATGGATCCAGCCCCATGGAGCAGCTCATCGACGAGTCATCCGCGCAAGGCGTGTCGCACATCAACCCTGCGGGAAACTTGTCGACATCGGACAGACTCTACAAGCGTTCGGTCCCTGCCGGTCAACAAACAATCGTGCCCATCGAAGCACCGAAGAATTCCGCCTTATGCTCCCTTTCGATTCATCGGCGTGTCGCTGCTCTGGCGCGATGTGATGCGGAACTTGACCCTGCAATTCAAGGACCCCACGGGTTTCCAAATGGATTGCCCAATGCGCCGGGAGCCGTATACACCGACTGGCACGACGGCCTGAAATCTATGCGGAGAGGACCGATTCGAGCCGAGGACTTCGCGCGTCGACATTTACGTATTTGGCCAGAATGCCAATCCTCCACCGATCCCGGCAGGAACTTGGACGATCACGGTGAACGACCCTGCTCCACCGGGCGCCCCGGACCTCGCATTGATCGGCTATGTGATGGATGATATGTCGGGCTGGGGCAAAAGAATTTTTTTTCCCCGAACATGCCAGTGAAGATCACCTCATTGGGCATCCGGGCACGGCTGATCATGGATTGGCGGTGGCTGCTTACGTCGGGCACGGGTTTTTGTTCGAAGTCCTGGTGAACGCGCGCCTTATTCGGGGCGAGGTTATCGTATCGATGGAAAAAGATCCTCGCGATTTCAGCGCCGGACGATCCGATTACGGCGGGTTTTCGTGAAGGTGAGCAAGCGAGTGGATTGATTTATGGCGGCACGTCGGGCGCGAGCCCTCATGTGGCTGGCGCCGCGGCGCTGCTGCTACAAGCTCACCCGGATTGGACGGGCGCTGATGTGCACGAGGCGATTCGAAACGGAGCGCTGGTCGATGAGCACGTGGGCAACGCACCGAATGATGATTTCGGCTACGGGAAATTGCGCATTCATCGCAGCTTGTTCGGCCAAGATCCGCCCGCGGGGTCGGATCCGCGCATTTCAATCGATCCGGTGACGGCATATGCAGGCGTCGAAGTGTCGATTCCGATTGACGTGAGCGACATGGACGAGCCTGCGGCATCGCTCGTGCTGGATGCAGATTTGGATTATCATTGCGCTTGACCTATACGGATTTGGGCCGCCGAATCTTGAAGCTTCGAGTGCTCGATTCGACAGGCAGGACGCGACCGCGCTCGCGATTGTCGATGTCGTGGACAAACCTTTGGACCCGCCCGCGGTCATTGTTGCGGGTGGTGGAGGTTGTTCGCAGTCGGGTGGATCGAATGAATATTGGCCAATTGCGCTGCTTGGGCTGATGGCGACGCGCAGGGGGAAGAGGTCGGGGTAGGCAATGACGAGCAGCTTCAAATAGCGTAGTTCTTACCACTTTCCGCTTTGTTGGCAGAGACCGCCCGGAACGCGATTTGCTCGATCGGTGCGGGTGGCACGGACGTGCTCGGGAGGACGGCCATGTATTCCGGGAAAAATCGCGCAATTCGTCGTTTGATCGGGGTTGGAATTTTCGGAGGGCTCACGTTATTGACGTCGATCGTCGGAAGTATCGTGAATGTGCGAGGAATGCAATCATGGTACGATGCTTTGGAGAAGCCTTCGTTTCAACCTCCGGGCGTCGCATTCGGCATTGCCTGGACCATTCTGTACGATGATCGCCATTGCGGGCGTTCGAGTTTTTCTGGCACCTTCGAGCCGGGATCGCACGCGGGCGCTGACGTTGTGGTTTGTCCAGTTGGCTCTCAATTTCGCATGGACGCCGCTCTTTTTCGGTTTGCAGCGACCGTGGCTCGCGCTGGCCGACATGGTGGCATTGATCTTCGTCACGGGAGCTTTCATCAGGGTCGCTCGTCGAGTCGATTCCGCTGCATCATGGATGTTCTGCCGTACCTCTTGTGGCTCGGGTTTGCCGCGACGCTCAATGCGGAAATCATTCGTCTGAACCCAGAATGGGCGCGAAGCGCAATGACCGTTCTCAATGGCTGAGAACGCGATCTTGCACGGGCGAGCCGCCCTTTTAGCGGCTGCGACGGCGCCTTTTCCGGGGAGAGACGCCTTCGTAGCGAGAAAGATCACGTGTTTCCCGCGGAAACTCGCCTTTTTAGCGAGAAAGATCACGTGTTTCCCGCGGAGACTCGCGTTCCCAGCCGCTGCGAAAGCCTTTGGCCCAGAAAAAGACGCGTTCTCAGTCGTTGAGGAGGCGTCGAGGCGTTCTGTTTTCGGTGTGTGCTCGGGATGTGCTCGGATGGCAACGACACTTCAAGACCCTTCGACCGGACCGCGGCTTCTGCTACAGTGCCGATATGAGCCTCGTGACGCCCAAGCTTCAGGTGACGCTGCCGAAGGAGCTTGCTGACAAGTATGAGATTCTGCCTGGTGATGAAGTAGAATGGGCCGAGGCTGATGGCGGAATCCGCGTCATCCCTGCAAAAACGCTTCCTCGGATGCTGAGCACGCAAGAGCGGTTGAAGCTATTCGATGAGGCGACATCACGGCAGCGTGCAAGGGAAGCCGAAGCTTCGCAGACTGCCGGAGGCGGGACGGCGGATAGAGGCTGGACGCGCGAGGAGATCTACGATCGTGGTCTCGCTCGTTGACACGAATATCCTGGTTTACCGGTACGACCCACGATTTCCAGACAAGCAGCAAAAAGCCGCTGCCGTGCTTCGAAAGGGAATCGAGGAGCGCTCGATTCGAGTGCCTCATCAGGCGATCATCGAATTCGTTGCTGTCGTGACGAGGCCCATGGGCAAGCATGCGCCACTGCTATCGGTCGTCGAGGCACGCCGTGAAGTGGAAGAGATGCTGTTGACGTTTGATGTCATCTATCCGAGCGAAGCCGTTATTCGGCTTGCTCTACATGGCGCAACGACCTATCAGCTTTCGTGGTTCGACGCCCATTTATGGGCCTACGCAGAGCATTATGGGCTTTCCGAAATCCTTAGCGAGGACTTCCAGGACGGGTGCGTTTACGGGACGGTGCGAGTTCGCAATCCGCTCACGTGACGAGAAACTCTGAGCATCGTGGATGATTCTCGATGTTGCTCCCAGATATCGAGCCTGCCTCGTCACGCCTCAGCCCCCGCCGCGTGAGCGCCAAATTTACGTTTTTCGATAACCCCAGAATGCAGTAAGCTCCACCCATGCAAAGCCCCCTGGACCTCGTGCGGGACCTCCGACAGCTCGGCGTTCGCGCTGGTGACACGCTGATGATCCATGCTTCCCTCCGCGCAATCGGGCCCATCGAAGGCGGCGCTCGAGGTGTGGTCGACGCGCTGACCAAGCCGTTTTCGAGGGTGGAACGACCACGATGGTCCTCGGCGCGAGACGATTCGGCCTGGGTGAACGATCTCCCTGAACATGAGCGGGCTGCACATCTGCAAAACGCCGAGCCTTTCGACAAATCGACGACGCCCGCGGATCCGGACGTCGGGTATCTCGCCGAAGCTTTTCGTCAGCAGCCAGGCACGCTCGTGACCGACCACCCGGAGGGACGATTTGGAGCGCGAGGTGCGCGGGCAATCGAGCTGCTTTGCGATTCACCGTGGCACGATTACTTCGGGCCGGGCTCGCCGCTCGAGCGATTGTGCAAAATGGGCGGGCGAGTGCTCCGCCTTGGCGCCGATTTCGATACCACGACCGTGCTGCACTGGGCCGAGTATTTGGTGGATTTGCCGCAAAAACGACGCGTACGTCGATACCGACGCATTGCGGCCGCCCCAGAGCCGGTGATCCGCTACGTCGATTGCCTCGACGACAGCGAAGGCATCGTGGATTGGCCTTTCGAGGATTACTTTGCGCTCATTTTGAAGGGTTATTTGGCGACGGGTCGCGCGTCTTGCGGGCTCGTTGGTAACGCGCGCAGCGAGCTTGTCGAAGCCGAGGACCTCGTGCAATTCGGTGTCGCGTGGATGAATGCGCGATTCACTTGCATCAAGGATCCGGCCAAACCATCAAGTTCGGATCAGGCCACTTGAACGGGTTGCTCCCATTGTTCGAATTGGGATTCGAAAAATGGTTTTGACAGCCCGTGATGTTGCCCGGATTGCCCTGCAAGGTCCAGAAGGATTCGCAGACGTTCTGCGAAATGAAACTCCTGCACGCGTCCATCGTATGCTCGCCGGAAGCGGGCGTCGTGTAATACGTGCTCACGAAGCTCCAGGCAATGGCCTGCATATCGGCGGCCGGTACTGCATTCACTCCTTGCGGGACCGACGCTCCCACGGGGGAACTACGAAACACGGCGGCGTACGTCACGAGCGCCGCGAAATACACGCCGAGCTGCGTCAAGTGCACGTTGTCATTAAAGATCATGTTCAGTTTTTGCGTCGTCGTTCCGCTGATCCCCTGAACCTTATCCGCCAAAATTTGCTCGACGAGGTGAACCAATGCGGCTCCCACGGGCAACGTGGTCAGCCGATCCGAACGCCCTAGAGCTTCGAGCGTGAGGTTCACTTTGTTCGCCACGCATTCCCAAGCCACGAGAGCATTCTTTTCGTGCGTGATCCATGTTGACGGATCGGCTTTGTCGACATCGAGCCAGCTATGGTAAAATAGCGTGTGTCCGGCAGGATTGCCATCGATGAGCCGATCGTGGTAATGCCGCAACAGCCCGGCAGTGTCTTCCCATTGAATGGTGCCGAGAACATCATGCCGCTCGGTGATGACGAGCGTATCGTACTTTTCGCCCGCACCCAGCGTCGTGGGATTTTTCAATTCTTCGATGACGTTCATGTCGAACGTGCCATGTTTGTTTTTGCCCTTCTTGTATCCGGGCCAATCGAGGTTGTTCCAGCTATCGCCCAGCGTTCGCACTCGAATGGGCGAGCCGATGCCAATTTGCTGGTTGTAATTGAAATCCCGCCCCAAGCTTTGGGCAATGGCAAGCACGTAGTCTGCGAGTGGATCATCCGTCAAGCTATGGCCGCTCAGAAACACGCGTGCTTTCGAGCGTTCGGTCCATCCGCTGGCTCCACCGCCACCACCGGCGCCTCCGGCACCTCCGATTCCACCGCCGCCACCGGCACCACCTGCGCCACCGCCGCCTTGACCCGCTTCACCTGCTGAGCCTCCTTGGCCTCCCGAGCCGGCAGATCCGCCGGATCCCGAGCTGCTCGACGAGCCATTCGGCGTGGGTTCCGTGTCGGGGCAACCTGCGAGCATGGCCGTCATGGCAACGAGCCCTACGAGGCTTCGGGGCTTGCGCCATCGAAACGTACGAATGGCGCAATCGTCGAGATTCGAATCATTTGGCATCATGGTGACCTCCGAGAAGTTTGGGGAAGCATTTGGGTATGCCAATTCTTCTGCGCGGGCAAGGGAGAATTGATTGATTCATTGCGGATTCGCCGCAGCGTTTGCTTCATCTTTCGTCGTGCCACGGGTGTCGGCATGTCATTTGCGCGTTGCCGCCCACCGCGAGCGCGTCGTAATAATGGTTTTCACCTTCGTCTTCGAGGCTGCGCGCGAGCGCCATTCCCGCGCCTTCGAGCAGCCGTCGATACTCCGCAGCTCCCAGGGATAGGGACGTGCGTCCCGTGAGCTGGTCGGTCCAGACGCATCGCTCGTGCGGCGCGGTGAAAGGAGGCGCCCGCCTGGCCTGAGCGCGCTTGCCAGACGGCGAACGAGCTCGCGCTGCGATTGTTCGGAGAGCAAAATAGCAGGCCAATGGCGATGACGCCGTCGAACGTTCCGGCCGAAGAAGCGGCTCTGTTCAGCCGCCTCACACGCGACCACCGCGCCGGGAAAGCGCGTCCGGAATGCGCCGACCAACGTCGGAGATGCATCCAATCCAGCGACTTGGAATCCGTCGTCCATCAGGGCCATCGAAATGGGGACCCCCGAGCCGCAACCGACATCCAAGACAGAGCCGCCTTTCGGCAGGCATGTCGCCCATTGCCGAACGGTGGCGGCCCCAATGTCCGATCGGCATTCGATGAACCGCTCGGCCACAGCTTCCCATCCGTTGGACAGATCCTCATTCATGATGTCCCCGCTGAGTCTACGCATCCATACGTCGATCGCGCAGAAAATCAGTGACGACGCGGTTGAAGGCTTTCGGGTCGTCGCGCTGCGGCTAACGACCCGCGCCCTCGATCCACGCCAATCGCGCGCCGGCAATGGCGCGCTGTGCCTCGCGGGGAGCTCTCCGCGGGCACGGCTGTATCCTTGGTGCCGTGGACGAGCAATGTGGGCGCTTGAATTTCAGACAGGCGGTCGAGCAGCACGCTACGCGTTCCGTTCCACGTGACTTCGCTGCGCTGGAAGGCGCTGAAGGCTATGCCCGCGCCGGGGCGCATTGCTTCCGCGTGCGCCAGGTCCACCAGTTCTTCGGTCAGTGCGCCGGGTTTTTGAGCAGCACGCCGAGCGAGATTTGATCGCCGCGCGGCTGCGCATCATTGCGGAGGTAAATCTTTGCATGCCAGGTACGTGCACCGACAGATAACCGAGTTTGCCCAGCGGAACCTTGCGCTGCAAGCCGCAGCTGTCCACCAAACCAGCTTTTCCACTCGCTCGGGTTGATCGAGCGCCACGCTCATCGCCACGGCCCCGCCCATCGAAATGCCTACCAGGCTGCACCTTTCAATCCTCAGCACATCGAGAAACTCGATGGCGAACGCAGCGAGGTACTCCAGCGTATACGGAAGGTCTGCAGGTTTGTCGGACTCGCCGTAGCCTGGAAAGTCAGGCGCAAAAACGCGGTGAGTGTGCGCGAGCTCGGGAATCAGCAGCTCCCACGACAGGCGCGCCGAGTCGATTCCGCCGCCGTGTAGCAGCACCACCACCGGTCCGGTATCACCGGCGTGGCAATAATGAATGTTCAGCCCGTCGATAGTCGTGGTGAATTCCGCGATGCTCATGCTGTTCTCCACTATCGAGCGCGTCGTTGTCATGAGCTGATGGCCCGATCGCCGTACGTTTGCGAATTGTATGCGATGGCGGCACAAAGCATTTCGTGATGCGACATGAGATGGGCGGGGCCCAGGCACCCTACGACGAGAGCATCGACGGATACCACATTTGCAGCGATACTCAATCGGTTGTTGACCTGGCCATGCTTCGCCGTCGAGAATTTCCGTGTTGTCGGCGGTCGATACCGCGCTAGATTGACGGCCCGCCGCCCGAATCAGGTCTGAAACACAAGCCGTTCTCGTCGCTGCGTCATGCCGCGCCTGCGCCCGCGCCGAAGCCGTCTGCTCCATCCCCAGCAACCAAGCCGACTCTCGGGCGGATTGTCGTGCGACGAATTCGATGCGGCGGAGAAAACGATGATTACGCGCGTCATTGGTGTACCACAGGAACATTTGAGCATATTCGGTAAGCCATGGCGAGAAACACTTGGGCAAACCGTCGCAATCGAGGGGCGCGACTTGCTCGTGATGGCTGCCGAATGCGAGCGCGTTGCGACGCTACTGCGCAATGCAGGAGCGGGCGGGGCCGTGATCGTTCGACAGGCGAATCCAGCGGATGTATCGCCAGCGGGCGAGCCCGGAGGGACGCAGCGAGCGCAGATTCGACGAGGATTGCGCGTGGCGATCGTCATGAAAGCGGATCAGGAAACGGGAGCGCTCACGGAAGGCATTGTGCGCGATATTCTGACGAACTCGTCGACACATCCACGAGGCATCAAGGGTGCGGTTGGAATCGGGAGAAGTCGGGCGCGTGCGCAGGATTCTCGCGCTGACGTCACGTCTTGCTCAGCAACGCAAGGCTCAACATCGCACCCAGAATCCGCACGAAAACGGCTCATCTGAGGTAACTCGACGGGGCAAGGTGATCCTCATTCGTGGCACGATGATTGCTGCGGGTCCCGACCCATCATGAACACTCCCGACGATCCCCTCATTTTCCCAGCGATTCCGGAGGATTGCACGCGGCGCGGTGACAACCGCGTTGGCAGCGATTGCTCGCGCGTTGGCGCGGCAGCCCTTTGTTGCATCATCCTCACCGCCTGCGGCGCACGCAGCGACCTCCTCGACGTCGTGCCCCTCGAAGACTCGGCAGACTCCTGCATGTCCGCGCCCACGACGCCGTTCGCGAAGCGCTTTATGACGGCATGCGGCAGGTCGGTGCCTCGATCGCCGTCGATCGGCACGGCTATCCAGTCATCGCCGGCGCTTTCCACGGCACGCTCGACCTCGGCGTCGCCACGCTGAACGGGCCTGCCGTGCCGCCGTCTGAAGGGGACATCTTCCCCGAGCCGCCGCTCGCGCTCGAGGGCCGCTTGTTCGTCGCTCGGCTCGCGCCCTGCCGGTTGCGCGCCGTTCGCGCGCGCCGTCGCCGGGATCTACGACTCCATCGGCACCACCCAGGTCGCGCTCGCTGGCGACGGAGCCATCCTGCTCACCGCGAGCTACATCGGCGTCGCCGATTTCGGCGGCGGTCCGGTGAACGGCGGTCCCACGTCGACGGCGATCGCCAAGCTCACTGCTTCTGGCGACCACGTCTGGAGCCACGCATTCGGCGGCTCTCAGATGATCGTCACGCGTCCCGCGACGGATGCGCAGGGCACGTCTACGTCGCGGGGTTCTTCAGCGGATGGCTCGGGTACGATGACATCACGCTCGGCGAAGGCACCTCCTTCGGGCATGACGGCTTCGTGGCCAAGCTGGATCCGTCGGGCGCGCTCGTCTGGTGGAAGATCCTCGCGCTCGAGTCGCAGCCGGTCGCGGGGCGAACCTCTCCGTCGTCGCGTGGCCCGAGGGGAGACGTCGCCGTCGCTGGCCAGATCGTCACCTCGCCGGGGCAGTTGTCGATTTCGGCGGCGGGCCCGTGAGCGTGGTGCCTCACCAGACCGGCTTCGTGACCAGCTTCGACGCCTCCGGTCAGCACCGCTGGCAGTCGTTGATCTCTCCGCTCGTCACCGACGCGCAGGTCGCGCCGTCCGGCGATCTGGTCCTGCTTGGCGTGTGGGACGGCAAGGGGTTTCCGCTCCAGCGCTTCGACACGACGGTGCGACGAGCACGCCCGTCATGGTCGGCGCCCCCGCTGCGGTCATCCCGTCCCTCGCTGTCGGCCCGAACGACGAGGCGCTGATTGCCGCCGCGCTGGGCCCGCCCATCAGCGGCCTCTTTGCCGCTGCCGTGGCCGTTTCTGGCAAGGTACTGTGGACTCGCACCATTTACGGCCAGAACGAGGACGGCAACCACCGCGTGGCCGGCGCTTTCGGGCCTTCGGGCACGCCGTTCCTCGCCGGCGGCTTCATCGGGACGATGGATCTTGGCCCCGGCGCGATCAGCACCAACGGCACCGCGCCTGACGTCTTCGTCGCCGCGCTCCCGCCCTGATCGCTCACGTCTGCACGAGCGCGAGCGAAAGGTGCCAACTCCTTTGGGAAAAGGTGCCAACCCCTTTGGGAAAAGGTGCCAGTCATGCGATGCTCGGTTTCATGAATGATCTTTGGGAACGTTTGGGATCATGGGCCGCCAAAAATGCCGGGCGGGAGCTCGGCCTCCGCAAAGGCGCGTCGGAGCGAGCGATCGTTGCCGCCGAGGAAGCACTTTCGTTGCGCTTTCCCGACGACTTTCGCGCCTCGCTCCTCTTGCACGACGGCCAGGATGGCGATGAGTCCAGCCTATTCGAATGGATGCCGGGGTGCTCGCCGCTCGCACCGCTCCGAAGCCGTCGTCGAGCGCTGGAAGGAGGAACTCGCGCTCGCCGAAGAATATCCCCAGACCGACTTCAAGGTCGTGGAGCCGGTCGAATCCATTCGGTCCTTTGGCACGCCAAGCGCATTCCCATCGCTGGGAATCGATGGTGGGACGGGGATAATACGTACCTGGACCTCTTCCCGGGTCCGAAAGGCAAAATCGGCCAGCTCATCACCTTCGTGACCGAATGCGACCTCGTGGTGCTCGGCTCGAAGCTTGCGAGACGCGCTCGCGCTTTACGTGGCGGCACCCGAGAAGGGCGATTGGGTCTTTTCCGAGAAGAATGGGTGCGTGGTGCCCAAAATAACAAACCCAACGAGTACCCCAATCGCGCCGACCAGTTCGCGACGTTTGCGCGAAACAAGCGCTAGAAGCCGCCCAGAATCGCCCACCGAGGTTGGCGATTGGTAGGCACATTCACGGCCGTAGACTGGCGGGAAAACTGGCGGCCGCCACCCTCCGCCATGGCGGCCGCCACCCTCGGTCGGCCCCAAATCGATCATAACTATTCGAAATTATTGAGCGCCCTCCGCCGGCATACTTCTCGCAATACGCCCCGGCCATGAGCCAGCCCCGCCCCATCCGCCCCGGAGCCACCTACCTCGTTACGCGCCGCACCGAGCGTCGCCATTGCCTATTGCGCCCCGATCCCGCAATGACCCGCTTCATTCTCTACGCGCTCATCGTCTCCGCGCTTCGGCACGGCATTCAGGTTCACGCCTTTTGTGCCATGTCGACGCACTTGCATTACGTCGTTTCCGACCCCATGGGCACGCTGCCGCGCTTTCGAGCTGTTCCATCGGCTCGTCTCGATTGGCGTCAGAATTCTCCCGAAAATGGGACGGATCGCCTTGGGATCGCGCTCAAACCAGTGTCGTCGAATTGTGCACGCGGCAAGCCATCGTCAAAAAAATCGCCTATACCTTGGCAAACCCCGTCGAAGCAGGACTCGTTCGTCACGCGCACGAATGGCCCGGTGCCAAAACGACGATCGATGACATCGGCAAAGGCACCATCCATGCTAAACGCCCCGGCATCTATTTCAGCCCGAAAACCCTGAATGGAAGCCCGTGACCAGCCTCGACGTTTCCTTCCTCCATCGATTTGCAAAGAAAACGCCCAAGATTTCGCGACGATATTGCCGTGGAACTTGCCAAACTCGGAAGCGGCCGCCCACGCACGCATTCCCGCGCGTCGCGTGCTCGGTGCAAAACGTGCCGCGAATGTATCACCCGCAATGCGCATCACGACCCATGAACCCAGGTGCCAGCGAAATCCCATGTTCGCCGTTGGTCGCGGCAATGCCGAAGCGGCCCGCATTGCCGCGCGTGCCGTGCGAGCCTTCCGCGCCGCATATCGGAAGGCATTCCAAGCATGGCGGGCAGGCGATCGCTCGGTCGCATTCCCGGCGGGCACATACGCCATGCGCGTGCTTCACGGGGCGAACGTTGCAGCATCGTAAGAGTCGAACGCCGACATCGTGAGAATCGAAAACTCCTGCCGACGACGCACGTGACGACATTCAACGTTCGTCCGTCGGCAGCGCACAATCTGATGATCGGGCGGAAATGACGACCTCCGCGGGCCGACGAGCGTCATATTGACCCGCGACCCAACGGCCGAGCGCGGCAAGTGCCCACGTATCGCATGGCATCACCGCGTCTCCAGCCGTCCCCGCACGCTGTCAGCACGGCATCCACGGCCCATGCATGACGAGCGCGCGAGCAAGCCGCGGCATTCGAGCTCCTGCCAGCCGAGCGCGCTGGAGCGCTACGAGATCCATCTGTACCAAATCGGCTGGCGCCTCGGCGGGAAGGGCGCGTACGGCAGGAATCTCGACGAGCATCAGCGAATCGAGGAGCATGAGCTCCACACCACTGGAGCGGCTACGTCTGGGCCGCTTGCCCTCGCAACGTCGCGTTCTACCATCAGCGGCGTACTTGGCCGCGTGCGTGCTGGAGCCCCCTTTCCCTGACCCGCTCGATCAACGCCTCCAGCGTCGGCACCTGCGGAATGCCATATCGCCTGCACACCACGTCCACATTTCCTTTGCGCCAATATCCTTCGGGACAACACACGATCACATTGCGACGCACGTTCAGCCCGAGCTCCAGCAGCGTAATGGGCGACTTGGTCTCCGGCGCAAAGTAAAAAAGAATGAGGTCCGCTTTTTCCAGCGCGTCGAGCTCCCATTCGACCTGCTCGCGAAACGGCGGAAAATCCGCAGACTGCGGCCAGGTCGAATCCCACGCCTCGCGCCTCGGGTTCAGCACCACGATATCCATATCGCGAAGCGTATCCGTGACCACCGATTGCCAATCGACCGCTTTTCCCATTTCTATGGAACCAGCAAGAAAAATCCGCGGCTTGTCAGCGTCGACATCCAACCTGTCGGGCGGCCTGAGCTCTTTCACTTCTTCTGCCCTTCGATCCACACTTTTAGCATCGCCCGTTCCTCGTCCGTCATCCCAGTCGCATTACCGAGCGGCATGTCGCGCGACACCGACGTGCGCTGAACGATTTTCTCGGCTTTCGCCATGATCTGATCGACCGTATCCATCACGAACCCGGACGGAGCCGCCACGAACGTCGGATGCGTCGGCTTTTGCGAATGACACGTCGTGCACCTCTGTTGCACGATCGTCATCGCCGTCATCGTATCCACCGGCCCCACGACGACCGGCTCCGGCTTTGATGAAACTCAATCCAAGCGCTCCGCAAAATGCAACCCCGATGGTCGTGAGAAGCCGCTTGTCCTTGCGCTCTTCCTTGTACAGAACATTGATGTAATGGCGAATGCCCACGCCAGCCCCCATCGCAAGGCACAAGATCACCCACCCGAGGTGATGATTGTACGCAACCGCGAAATGGTTGCTGATCATCGCGAACGTCACGGGCAACGTAAAGTAATTGTTGTGCTGCGATCGCCGCTTCGCCTGCTCTCCGTCGCGTTTGTCCAGCGGCTCCCCAGCATTGAGCGCCTTTCGCATCGCAATGTGGTGCGGCACGATCGACGTCCACACATTGAGCCCCATGCACGTCCCGAGCATCGCGCCCACGTGAATGTACGCAGCTCGCCCGCTGAATACATGCTGAAAGCCATAGGCCGCAAGTGATACGAACACCGCCATGATCACGAACACCGTGCGGTTGTTGTCGAAGAAAAAGCACACCTCGTTGTAGAAAAACCAGCATGCCGCAATCGACGCGAAGCTGATCCCAATCGCCGCAAGCGGTCCAATGTCCGCCACGCTCGGATCGATGAGGTACGTCCTCGCCCCGTGCCAATAAATCATCGCCAAGAGCAGCGCACCCGTGATCAGCGTCGTTTTCGCCGGCCACGAATGCACGAGCAACCGCTCGGGATGCTTATCTGGCCAATATTGCTCGTGATAATAAAAACTCCCGCCGTGGATTTCATCGAGCGTCCCGCGGATGTTTTCCTTCAGCACCTTGTCCTTCGGTGGCCTCACGGACAAGTCGAACCAGTTGAAATAGAACGACGTCCCGATCCACGCGATACCCGCCATCAAGTGAAGCCAGCGGAGCAGAAATCCGATCCACTCCTGAAAAAGCCCCATCATTCGTTCGCTCCCGGCATGCCGAGACTCTACCGCAACGGCGGCTCGACTGGATCGTATTTGTCCAGCCAGCAGGCCCGGCCGTGATGCATGCGCCGGCGACAAACCCACCGCGCCCGCGACCCTCCGTACCACACGACGACAAACGTTCCCCCCGTTTGGCTCGACCGGGTATCCTCGCGAACGTGCGCGGTCCGGTCATGAAAATCGAGGGGCTGGGAGTTCGCTACGGCGACTTCTGGGCCGTGCGTGATGCCAGCGTGACGCTCGAACCGGGCGTCATCCACGCGATCGTCGGAGAAAACGGGGCAGGGAAGTCCACGCTCCTCAAGGCTGCCGCAGGCTTCGTGCCGTACGTGGCCGGCAACGTGCACGTCGAAGGAAACGCATCGGCCATCGGCATGGTGCACCAACACTTCATGCTCGTTTCCGCCTTCACTGCGCTCGAAAACTTGGTCCTCGGCGCCGAACCCACGCGATCACTTGGTCGCCTCGATCTTGCCACCGCTCGATCGCGCGCAAACGAGCTCATGAAGCAGACGGGCCTCACCGTGAACCTCGATGCAGTGACGCGAGACCTTGCCGTCGGAGAACGCCAGCGCCTCGAAATTCTGCGCGTTCTCTACCGCGGTGCACGTGCCGTTTTGCTCGACGAACCCACCGCCGTGCTGTCGCCCATCGAAGCTGCAGAGCTCTACGCAACGCTCGGAAAGCTCGCAAAAGACGGCGCAACCATCGCCGTCGTCACCCATCACCTCCATGAAGTCATCCGATTTGCACATCACGTGACCGTCATGCGGCGAGGTCGCACTGTCGCGTCGCGCCCGATCGATCGTGCGGAAGGCGCTGCGCTCGAAGATGAGCTCACGCGCGCCATCATGGGCGGCGAGCCTCCTGCACCGACCAAGGCTCCAGAGCTCCCGGACAAACCCGCGGATGCTCTCACGATCGAGAACTTGGTGCTCGTCGATGCCAACGGAAAGCGTGTGCTCGATGGCGTCCAACTGTCCGTAAAGAAAGGCGAAATCGTCGGTGTTGCAGGCATCGAGGGCAATGGTCAACACGAGCTCATTCGTGCCATCGCGGGCCTCGAGCCCCACGTGACGGGGACGATCGAGCTCGGCGGCAAACCTTTTGACCACGTACGATCCGCGGAGGACATGCGAGCTCGAAGACGCGCGCTAGCCGTCGTACACGAGGATCGCCACGCCGAAGGCCTGATGCTCGAAGCCTCCGTTGGAGACAACCTGGTTCTCGGGGAGCTCGGTGATCTGAAGAGTGCGGCGCAAGAGAAGAACGTCATCGCGCGGCGTATCGAGCACTTTGGAGTTTTCCCAGCGGAAGCAGAGCGTGCGGCGGGGGCCTTGTCTGGCGGCAATCAACA
Organism: Polyangiaceae bacterium; assembly: GCA_016715885.1. Taxonomy (NCBI): domain Bacteria; kingdom Pseudomonadati; phylum Myxococcota; order Polyangiales; family Polyangiaceae; species Polyangiaceae bacterium. The sequence continues at coordinate 90,115 of JADJXL010000008.1, read as the reverse complement.
AAAGATCGTCATGGCGAGGGCGCTCGATCGCGTCGAAGCAAGCCCCGATCGGGCAGTCGTCGTGCTGGGCCAACCCACGCGCGGCGTGGATGTCGGCGCGGCGGCCGTGATTCATCGAGCCATCGTTTCGGCTGCTGAAAAGGGGCTCGGCGTGCTCATGATCAGCGCGGACCTCGGCGAGCTCAAGCGTTTGTCCCACCGCATCGTCGTGCTTTCGGGCGGGCGCATCGTCGCCGACTTGCCGCCAGATACGCCCGATGACGTCATCGGCCGCGCGATGCTCGGCATGGAGGCCGCATGAAGCCCGCACAGAACCTCCGTTCAGCGTTGCCCATCGTGCTCGCGATCGCGGGCGGCATCTTGTTGTTTGACCTCATAGCATTTGCGTTTGGTCAAGCTCCCGCATCGGCGCTGCGCATGGCGTTCGAAGGAACGTGGGGCACGCCGTATGGCATTGGGCAAGTGCTCTTCAAGGCGACGCCGCTGCTCTTCACGGGGCTCGCATTTGAAATCGCGCTGCGTGCGGGCTTGTTCAACATCGGCGCCGAAGGACAACTCGGGCTCGCGAGCCTCGTGGGCGCCGTGGTTGCGTCGAAGCTCCCGTCGTCGTTGCCCATGGTCGTCGCGCTGCCGCTCGTGCTGTGCATTGCGGCTGCAACGGGTGCAGCGGTCGCGTTTGTCCCGGCCATCCTTCGCGTTCGTCGAGGCGTGCACGAGATCATCACGGCCATCATGGTCAACCGCATCGTCGATGCGATTCTTCCGTGGGCGCTTGCAACGGTGCTCGGATCGGCGTCACTGCGCACGGCGGACATTGCTCCGGGCGCTGCGCTTCCGCGGCTCGATCGAGTGTTTCCGTCGCTGCTCGGGAGCGCCGCGAGTTTCGCCTTTCCATTGGCGGTCGTTTCGGTGTTTGTTGTGATGGAACTGCTTCGGCGCACGCGCGTGGGGCGCGAAATTCGTTGGGTGGGTTTGCGTGCGGATGCGTGTCGAGCCGAGGGGATTGCGGTCGAGCGGCGGCTGCTTTTGGCGATGCTCCTATCGGGCGCGGTCGCGGCGCTTGCGGTATCGTCGACCGCATTGGGTTACAAGGGTTATTACGAATTGGGACTCGGGGCCGGCGCAGGATGGAGCGGCATTGCGGTTGCAATGCTCGGACGCGGCAAGGCCATTGGCATCGTGCTCGCGGCGGTTTTTCTGGGAACGCTCGAGCAAGCGGGTCTTGCGGTCAATGCGCGCGTGCCGAAGGAAGCCATGGATGTGCTTGAAGCAGCGCTCATTGTGCTCGTCGCGGTATCGACGCGAGCTGCGGCGAAGGAGGAGGCAACGAGAAAGGGCAATCGGGAGCCACCTGAAGAAAAGCCTGCGCTCGTCGCAGCGGCCAAGGAGGCAGCGCGATGAGCTCGATCGTATCGCTCACGATGCTCGCGGAATCCATACGCATTGCCGTGCCCTATACGTGTGCCGCCATTGCGGGGGTATGGGCCGAACGATCGGGCGTCATTCAGATTGGGCTCGAGGGCATTCTGCTCACGGGTGCATTTTCATCGGTGGCCGTTGCGTATGCGACGGGCAGCGCATCGCTCGGGCTCGTTGCGGCCATTGGATCGGGCATTGCCGTATCGCTTGGCCATGGATTGCTCACGGAGAAGGCGCGTATTCACGCGGTCATCAGTGGCATTGCCATCAATTTGTTGGCTTTGGCGACGACGCGCATGGGGTTGCGCGCGCTTTACGACAGCTCGTCGAATTCGCCATCGATTGAAGGGTTTCGGTTTGGTCCGACCGGAGCGACCGGGCATTCGATGTTGGCGCGTGTGCTCGTCGATCCTGTCTTCATTTGCGCTGTCATTGCATTGATAGCGACGCCGTATCTCATGCAAAACACGCGGTTTGGCTTGCGCGTACGAGCGGCGGGGGAAAACCCGGTTGCGGCATCGAGCGTCGGGATTGACATCACGAAAACGCGTCTTGCGGCGCTGGCGGTATCTGGGGCGATATGCGCGCTTGGCGGGGCGCATTTGGCCCTACGATCAGCACCGGTTCGAGTCTGGCATGTCGGCGGGGCGCGGATTCATTGCGCTTGCGGCGGTCGTCGTTGGCGGCTGGCGAGCGAGCTGGGCGGCACTCGCGTGCCTTGTCTTCGGGACGCTCGAAGCGCTGCAAATTGCGCTCCAGGATCAAGCTCGGAAGAGCATGGTGGGGGATTTGGTGCAGGCATTGCCATATTTGGCGACGCTTTTGGTGCTCGCGTTTGCGAAAAGGCGCAGCGGCGCTCCCGAGGGGCTTGGGAAACACGCGACGGAGTGAGGGCGGGCTTGACGTGGAGGCAGATGTCGCCTACCATGCAGGCATGAAGCGAAGGCAAGCTACGGAAGCCATCCAGTACACGCTCCGGAATGTTCCACCCGGAGTGGATCGCGCGCTTCGGCAACGTGCCAAGCAGCTTTCGCGAAGCCTCAATGACGTTGCCATCGAGGCGCTCATGCGTGGCGCTGGCATAACGCACGAGCCAATCGAGCAGCACGATCTCGATTTTCTTTTTGGTTCGTGGGTTGACGACCCTGAGGTCGACAAGGCGCTCGAGGAACAGCGACAGATCGATCCGGAATTGTGGAAATGAATCTTGCGCTCGATACCAATGCGTATAGCGCTGCGGCGCGAGGCGAGGAGCGGTTCGTTGCGCTCACGCAATCAGCGCGGCACATCTACCTCCCTTTCATTGTCGTAGCTGAGCTTCGCGCGGGATTTGCTGCAGGAGCGCTGGGGCGGCGCAATGAATCAATATTGGCGCGGTTTCTCGCTAGTTCGAGGGTGAGTGTGCTGTACCCGGATGAGCAGACGACGCATCATTACGCGCACCTTTACGCGCAGCTACGCCGACAGGGCACACCCATTCCGACAAATGACATTTGGATTGCGGCAATCGTATTGCAGTACGATTTGGCGCTCTTGACGAATGACGCGCACTTTTCGAAGATTCCGCAGCTTGCACGGGCTTGAAGGTGCGATTGCCGCAACGGCCTTGCCATCGTGGACGACGTATCGCCCGTCGAGATCGACGACAATCAGACTGAAGATTGCAGTGGTCGAGTATCCCACGCAGCAGTTGCGCCGGGTCGTCGAGACGCTTCGGTGAATGCTCTCCCGCATCGGGCAGGGGCATTAGCATGGCGTACACCTCGTCCCGATCTGGCGCTCGCTTTGCGCTCCATGCCAGACGCAGCACCGAATCCACGCCTTGGAAGCAGGATACGGCGCGCACGGCGCCCGCTGCGTTCGAGATTTCGTCCCAGCGCGCGGCGAACGCCGCCTGGTCCTCCGGATGCACCAACTCTCGTAATGATTTCCCCTTGATGGACGTCGTTCGGAACGCCTGCTGCGCCTCGCGATTGCAATCGAGAACGATGCCTGCGAGGTTCGTTTTCACCAATATCCCCGGACAACGATCCCAAAAAAAAGTGCGTCCATGTCTTCCTCGCGTGAGCGCCAGGAAGGTAATTATGAAATAAGTCGTTGCCTGTCTATGAAATTCGACGGTGCCAACGTGAAATCGGGATGATGCGACGATGCGTCAGTCAGTTGACGTCTTCGCGCTATATCGATGTTTGCTGAAGTCCGCCTTGGCGACGAAATCCATTCTTTTCGACACATGCACCAATGCAGCGTCATGATTGACGCCATCACTGCGCCTCACGTCAGGCCTCTGCACGGTGCTTCAGCTTTCAACTTTCACTGCCAAAATGTTGACCAGACCTCGTCTCTCGGCCATCCGGGTTCGTCGCAATCGCGTGCCGGCCCGTTGGCTACGCGATCCTGCACGTTGCGCATGACGTCCCGATCGCGAGCGAACGCGTATGGATGACCCGTGACACGCGCGGCGACGAGCTTGCCAGCACGTTTCAGTGTGGCAACACGCTTGTCGGCGGCGGCGATGGCAGGTTTCGCACCTTGAAACCCGTGCGACGAGTCACGGTACGTGCAAGGTGTCGTCGTGCAATGCGCGAGGCGACGCGTCGAAATGCGATGTGGCGGGCAATCGAGTGGTTTGCGATTACGTATTCGTGGGCGGGTTGGCCGGGGGTGTTGCAGCGTCGGGCGTGTCTTCCGCTTCCGTGAGCCCCGCGCGGCGGCGCGCCGTCGGCTTGACGGCATTGGCCAATTCTTCTTGCCCGGCGAGCGCAAACAATGCAGCAATGCAATCGGCGGCACGCGGATACGCCGTTCCCCACACCGCCATTGCATTGTTCTTTGCAACTTGCGTGAGCTGACTTTCCCGTTTTTCACGTTCGACATTGCCGAGCGCCGTTTCGAGCGTCTCGCGCGCTTCCTTCAAATCATCGGCGGCGGCGCTGGGGTCGATCGTCAGGCTCTTCTTTTTGGGAGTTTCCGTGAGCGGTCGAGTGCGCAGCAATTCCTCGACGTTCGTGGCGAAACGGACGAGCGTATGGGCATCCTCGGGAATGGCAGCGGAGCATCCATAGGCGGAAGCAATGGCGGCGCCATAATTCGAGGTCAACGTTGCCCGCAATGAAATGAGATATGCGCGCAGGTCGGTGATGCTCTCCTCGCGTTGCTTTCGATACGGATCGTCGTCCTGGAGCTCGATGGCGTGCGCGGTATCGGCATCGACCAGGGTTGTCGTCGTTTTGGCGAGGTATTGATGAATGGCCGTGAGCACCCCAGCCATATTGAGGTTCGGGGGCACTCCATTCGGAAAGAGCAATGCATCGAGCGCGGGCGCCACTTTCGGCCCATGGTTATCGACGGCGGCCAAAACCGTGTTGCTGATGGCCACTCGGTCGGCGACCATCCTGGAAGCTTTCATCTCCATGCAGATGCGCGTTTCATGGCATCAAAGCGACGCATCGAAGATACTATCAATCGTCAAGAAGTGCGATCCGACGCCAGGAGAGAAGTGGATTGCACCATCGAACGTGCACGGTACAATATTTTGCCCCGTTACTATGAGAGCATCGAGAGTGATGCAACGCGCGTCGAGGAAGTGAAATATCTGGCCCTTGCAGCGGAGATCTATAATGACATTCGTCCCCTGCGAGACACCGGTAAACTCCCACTCCTGGCTGATTGGAAGGATATCGAATACGAAAAAACAGGCTATGTTCTGCGCGATATTGTTGAAGCGCAGCAGGTTATGATTGTCGAGGACCCGCAATGGTCATCAACGTTGCAGGGGCATAGGGCGCCGGAGTTGCGTTGGTCGGACGACAGAAAAGTGTTGACGATTTGCAGCCGTGATGCGGGGGCTTACTTGTGGCTCCTTCTTCGCGATCGTCACGCAATACTCTGCAATGTAAGCAATGTCGCGTCTGCGAACAATTACCTGCAATCGAAGTTTGAATGGCTGCTGGTGCCAACGCCACCGGACGACGTTATCAAGAACGAGAAATCGTTTAGGTACATCCTTCGGGAAGCAACGGAGGCGCTTCGTTCTGCGCGAAGAACCATTCCGTGTCGAAAACAATTTCTCGCCATGGCGGTAGCGCCGGAGGCAGATTATGAGCTGCAACATTGTTATCGGATTTTCCCACGCCTCAAGCCGCGCGCAATTTCTCCATTCCGAGTCGGCGCCGACGAAAAGATCTCCCTCGATGGCGTCGAAGCGCTCGTGAAGTGGACCTACGAGCACCGGCTGGAAATAGCGACGACCGAACGCGATATCGCGCGCGCAGTCATCGATCTCGTGGAAACGGCCCATGCAATGCTTGGCGCCGAGTGGGGCGAGCGCAAGGATTACAGCGTCGACGAGCTTCGGCGCAATTTTGTCAAACTGTACGGCAAGGAGGTACTTCCAGCGCCCGTTGAAGAGAGCAAAACCGGAGCTTGATTTTCGTCACTACCGGCAAGCTCGCGGACTCCACGACACGCGTGCTCGCGTTTGCGAAAAGGCGCAGCGGCGCTCCCGAGGGGCTTGGGAAACACGCGACGGAGTGAGGGCGGGCTCGAGTGCAGGCGCCTGCTTGAGGACGTGCAAGCGTTTGCAATCAATTCTTCGGCCACGCTCGAAACAGCACATCTTTTAATCCCACGAACACCAACACACCGGCTTTCAGCGCTTTGCCGTGGGTCAACATGGCCACGAGGTCCTTGTCCGCGGCATAACGCTGGATTTGCGCATACCCTTCATCCACCGCCTTTTCAATCGCATGGTCATCGGCATCCGTCTTGACGTACTTTGCTTCGATGATCCACGCATATTTGGCCTTCGAACCCGCGCGCCGGAGCCCGAGCAGCAAATCACAATAACCTTGGGCAAACTCTTTTTCGGTCATCAAATAAAACATCTGACTTTGCGACAAATACGCAAAAAGCATTAGCTTCATCGTCTGCTCGTTGAAGTTGATGGTTTCGCGCAGTCCCAAACGTTGCACCACTTCCCTGTGGAACAACTGGACCAATGGCTCGATGTCACCATCGTTGGCCATGGTCCTCAACACGCCGGGCAACCGGCCCGCATCGATGCGAATACCATCGTGATCCTGGAGGGCAAAAGCCATGTATTGCCATTGCAATTCCCGCATCACGCGATTGGGAATGACCAGCGTCGCCTCGCCTTCGGGCTCGGTGTCGTCGGCAAACGTCAGCATCCCCATGTAATAAAAGAGCGAAGCAATTTGGGCCCGTCCCAGGTTCAGCCGCGTGCCGAATTGTTCCACGAGGGACACGGAAATCGATTCGTGCGTGAGTATCTCTTCCAGCAATTCGCGCGTATCGGTCTCTTGTTCGCTCGTGGAACGGGCAATCTGATACAGTCGCCCATAATCGGTGCGCACGTTCAAATCGAGCATTTGTTGAGGATACCGCCCGCTCGTCTTGAGTTCACCCAAGAAATAAAGCACCAGCGTCGAGTTGTACATGCGGTCCTTGGCGAATCGAGAAAATCGATATCCGTCGTAATACCGCTCGAGCGTCTTCATGAGCACTTGCCGATCGCTGATGCGCGGGTCGTTGGCCAATTCGGGTTTGTCGTGCAGCAAGATGTCGACCGCTCGTTCGACGTCGGCGCGGGTAAAGCCGGCGAGATCATTGAATTTGTCGTTTTGCGAGATATGTCGGATGATGTTGAAACCGCTCGACAAGTCGTCGAGCATGATGGGCGATACGCCGGTGATGAACGTACGTCCAAGCGTGCCCGAAATGGTGAAGGCTTTTAACGCAGCATAAAAACTGCGGACGAACCCCGTCGCGCGGACGAGATCCTTGTACACATCGTCACGACCATCCGAAAGCAGCCGATTGCCGAAGTGATCGTATTCGTCGATCAGCAAATAGACCTGCCGCCCTGCGTTCGCGACCTTCGTGAAGAGTTGCGTCATGACCGCCGCCGTATCTTCGTCCGCCGATCGGACAAGGTCGTTCAAATCCGACAGAGCCGGCAACAGCTTGTCATACCGCGCAATGAATGACTCGACGGCCGACTTCACTTGCACGGCAAAGCTCTTGCGAATGTCCGGTTCCGAGCCCGTCGTGTCGACAGGCGAGAAATCGAGCCGGAGCACCAGATAATGGTTTTTCTTGGGCGTCGGGTTTTGGTGGATCCAAAGGCCGCCGAACAGCTCGTCGAATTTATCGGCCTTGTTCACGTCGTAGTAGTTTTCGAGCGTGCTGATGAGCGTCGACTTGCCGAATCTGCGGGGGCGGAGAAAGAGCAGATGGTTCTCGTCGGTGTTCTCGATGCGCGGAATGAACGGCGTTTTGTCGACGTAAAAATAGCCCTCCTGGCGGATCTGAACGAAGTTGCAGTTGGCGTAGGGAATCTTCATGGGTCGCGCTCGCGAGACGATGGTAACACGGGCGCTCGCAAACGCGAGGGAAGTTCCCCGTTCACCGCCCGAGGTTCGCCGATCATCTCGCGGCAGCCCATGCCTATCTCGCCCGAGACGTAGGGCTCGCTCGACGTTCGGAGAAAAGTGCCGGACGACAGGAAAGTGTTGGCGATTTGCGACCGCGATGGGGGGGCTTGACAAGCGCCATCGAACAAATTATGGCCTGCTGATGACCCGTTTCGCGGACAAACCAATAACTGAACTGATTGACCTGTTGAAATCATCCGCGGGAGATAGTCCGCTCGAGCTTTTGACCGAGGTATCGCAGCGGGGGAATGAAGCCATTGAGCCGCTGTGGCGCATGCTGATTACCGACGAGGTATGGGAGACGCTCGATCCGGACGTCTTCATGCCGTCCATCGATGCATTTCGCTGTCTTGGGATGATTGGCACTGTCGAGGCGGTGAAGGTGCTCGTCGATATCGGCAAGAAGCGGGATGTGAACAGTTTGATCGAAGGGGCGTTGGCCATGATGTCGGCGAGTCGGCCGGAAACCGCAGTGCTGTACATGGAGGCGGCGCAGGACGCATCGCTCCAGGCGTACAAGCGCTCGCTCTTTGCGGCAGTCGCTTATGAGCTTGCGGCGCAGCATCCGGCGCTTCGAGCGGAAGTTGCGGCGTTTTATACGAATCTTTTGCGAACTGCGCCCGACGAGCTTGCGGTGCGTATCATGGTCGAAGCGGCGTGCATCGATGACCCGCAAACGCAATCGGCATTGGATCGATTCTTGACAACGTCTGCGGAGGTTTTACGCGAAGAACGGGACGAGGTGGCGGAAGCTCGGAAGGGTCGACCTTGGCGCGAATTCGCGGTGTCGTTTGCAAGGGCCATCGAGCCGCCGAAGGGGGCGGTACCGACGAGCGTCAACGAGCGCGCAATGAAACCGAAGCCGGGGCGGAATGAAGCGTGTCCTTGCGGAAGCGGGAAGAAGTACAAGCGTTGTTGTTTGCAATGAGTGGGACGACGAGCGACGGGTGGCAGCGTAAAGCTTGATTTTCGTCACTTCCCTGTTTACTCTCCGGCAAACTTGCGGACTTCACGACACGCATGCTGCTCGAAAACGACATAAAAGAACACCTCGCGCTTGCGTACGTGTACGCCGTCGCTTCTCGCGCAGGTTGCTCGACCGAGCTCATTCGAGTCGATCGCAATAGCGTGGACATCACCGTCAAACATGTCGATACCAGCGCGGGGCCAAACGACGTTCGCGAGGGAGTCATCGACCTACAAGTAAAAGCGTTCGTTCACGACGCACCGGCAGGAGCCATATCGTACTACCTGCACAACGAGAAAAACTTCCACGATCTGCGGCGCACACGAACCCTCTACCCCAAGCTTCTGGTCGTGGTACTTCTTCCGGAAGACGAGGCGGCATGGGTCGACCTCACCCAGGATGCACTCGTGCTTCGTCGTTGCGGGTATTGGTTGTCGCTGGTGGGTGCACAGAGTCGCACGCTCGCCATCCCGCGTGAAAACGTGTTCGACGGGCCATCGCTCATGCGGCTGATGTCCTTGTCGCGCAAACAAGAGGCCATCCGATGAAAACACGCGGGGCAATGGACCAGGTCTCCTGGACGAACGTGCGCGATTATCTGGTATCTCGCGGTTTCCGCTTGTTACCCACAGGACGGACGGATGCAGGCGTGTATCGCTATGGGGACGTCGAGGTGCGTGTGCCGTTCGACCCCACGTTTGACGATTACCATGAAGCACTCGAGCGTGCAGTGCGTGCGGTTGCTCGATTCGAGCAGCGGACGGTCGACCAGGTCATAGCCGACCTCGTCATGCCCAAATCCGACCGATTGCGATTTGCGCAAACGGGCGAAGGCACTGCGGACGGCATGATTGCAGTCGATTTGGCTCCTGCGCTCGTCGAGGGAGCGCGCAAGGCGCTCCTTGCCAGTGCGCATAGTGAAGAACGCCCGGACGCCCGATATCACAAGCGCATGTCGCGCTCGATTCCCGAGGCATTTTTGCGAGCGTGTCGGCTTGGTCCCGCCGAGCAGCGCAGTTTTGCATTTTCTATTCATTGCCCGCACGATCTTCCCGACGAATTGCCCGTTACACAGTTTGGCCGTCGTACGGTCGTACGCCTCATGCAGTCCGTGACTCGCACCGTGCAGACGCTCGTAAGATTGGGACCGCAAGCCATCGTCGATGCGCATGCGCCAATGACGACGGCAAACCTATGCGAAGCGCTCGTGCAAATGATGCCTCGCGACGAACGTACCGATTTGGCGCTCGATGTGCGGTATTCCCCGATTCTTCCAGCACCGGACGGTACGCCGACGGAGGTGCGCATCGAACGTTCTTTGTATCGAGCTTTCGAGGACTTGTCGCGGATGCTCCGACCACCGCAATCACCCATTGAAGACGTTCACGTCGGGCGAGTGGTCGAGCTTCGCGCAGATGTGAATGACGCGGGCAAATTGGAAGGCGAAGTCATTCTGCGCCTCGACGCCGATGACGAGCTCATTCGGGCACGCTGTTCACTCGGTCCCGATGATTACCGCAAAGCGCTCGATGCGCACGGTCGGCAACGTCATGTGTCCGTGCGCGGTCGGCTCATGCGCGCGGGTCGAACGTACGCGCTCGAAGGGGTGTACGAATTCAAGATTATCGAGTAGCGAATTCCCGTCCGAACAACGTCACGTATTCGTCCAAGTCCGGGCCGCCGAGACCAAGTGCGCGGTAGACCTCCGCAGTAAACGTAATGGGCGCCGTTCCGGCCGCAGTAACGATTTTGCCCGAACGCACCGCATGGGGCACGTCACGGTAAAACGCTTCGCCGCGGTATTCCTTGGCAGCCGCGAGATACCCCGGCGCATTGCTCGTGTGCGCCGTTTCATCGAGCAGACCCGCGCGGGCAAACGCGAGCGTCGCGCCGCAAATGGCGCCCATGACGCAGTCGCGGGCGGCGAATTCCCTGAGTCGAGCGGACAAGTCGGGCGCTTTTTCGCTTTCCCAAATGCTTCCGCCGCACAATACGAGGCAATCGATCGTCGCAGGATCAACCTTGTCGAATGACGTGTCGACCAGCGTGCGAACGCCGCCGAGCGACGTGACCATGTTGCCATCGGGCGACACGATGGTGACGTCATACTTGAACTCCTCGCGCGCGGATGCGAGCAACTGCCCGCATTCCCAGTCGGCGTAACCTTCGGTGAGTAATACGACGATGCGTTTCATGGCCCGTCCTCGTGCAAAGAAACCAATACCCTACACCCTCGCTTCGTCCGCCACCCTGGGTGCTTCCTTCCCCCCAAACCTCTCCGCATGCACCTTCAGCATGCGCTCGGCCACGTTCACCACTTCCCCAACGTCCTTGCCATAACCATCCGCACGGATTTCCTCGGCAAACGACGGCGTCGTGACAGCTCCACCAATCATCACGACATGCGACAAACCTTCGGTTCGCACGGCGTCGATGACGTCCTTCATGCGCATCATCGTCGTCGTCATCAGCGCCGACAAACCAATGATTTGCGCATTATGCTCCTTCGCTGCCGCCAATATCGTTTCCACCGGCACGTTGCGACCCAAGTCGTGCACGTCGAATCCGAAATTGCGGAGCATCAACCCGACGATGTTTTTCCCGATGTCGTGAATGTCCCCCTTCACGGTCGCGAGAATCACCGTCCCCTTTTTCTCCACATTGCCCGATGCTTCGAGCAGCGGCATCAAGACCGCAACGCCCGCTTTCATTGCATCGGCGCTCGCAATGAGGTGCGGAATGAACTTTTTGCCCGCACCAAACAAATCACCCAAATGGCGAATCGCCGGCGTGAGCACGTTCAAGAAAATGTCGAATGGATCGGTCCCCTCGTCGAGCGCCCGCTTGACGAGTGACGGCACCCCGTCCTTGTCCCCATCGACCACCGCATCCCAAAGCAAGTCCCGCGTCGTCTTCGCACCTTTGACCGCCCCCGCCGCTTCCGGCGATGCGTCGGTTTGTCCCGGCGTCATCGCATTCAGGAGCTGTCCGCTCTTGGCCGCTTCCATAATCGCAGCGTCCCGCTTGCGTCGCGCTTCGAGCGGCACGGCCATGTCGATGTATCGCCGGCAGCTTCGATCTCGACCCGCAAACAAATTCGCAGCAGCCACCGTCTCTTGCAGCAGCGGATCAACCGCGTTGCAAATGGCCGAATCGAGGCCCACGGCGATGGCTTGCGCGAGGAAGGTGTTGTGCACGGTTTTGCGCAAGGGCAAACCGAAAGACACGTTGGACAAACCCAGCGTCGTTGCGCACCCGAGCTCGGTCCTGATGATCCGTATGGTCTCCAAAGTTTGCGCCGCCCCCTCGGGAGCAGCGCTGACCGGAATCGAGATGCAGTCGAAGACGACCCAGTCCTTGGGGATGCCGTGTTCTTCGCACATGCGCAGGATCTTTTCGGCGTTACGCACGCGATCGATCGCTCGCTCGGGGATCTCGCTCTCGGCCGTCATGCCGATGACCGCACAGCCGTAACGCTTGATGATCGGAAGCAAAAAATCCGCTTTTTCCCGCACCGGATCGACGCTGTTGACGAGCGGCCGGCCCGGATAAACTCGGATGCCGCGCTCGAGCGCCTGCACGTTCGACGAATCGATGACGAGCGGCAGGTCCGTGACGTTTTGCACTGCAAGCACGGCCTTTTCGAGCATCGCGGGTTCGTCCACGAGCGGCACGCCGACGTTGACGTCGAGCGACATGGCGCCAGCTTCGGCTTGCGCGCGCGCGTCTTGGACGATGAGGTCGGTTCGTCCTTCTCGAATCGCCTGAGAAAATACTTTGCGACCCGTAGGATTGATGCGCTCGCCGATCGTCACGAAAGGCGCGCCCGGGCCCATGCGCACGGACTTGCTCCGCGACGTGATCCACGTGCCTTCGACACGGTTTGTCGCAGCGTGAGGCTTGTGCCCGACGTCGTGAGCGATTTTTTGGATGTACTCGGGCGTCGTCCCGCAACATCCGCCGACGATCGCAGCACCTCGATCGACGAACTGCTTGGCAAAAGGCGCCATTTGATCGGGCGTTTGAGGAAACACCGTGCGCCCTTGACGCATCACCGGGAGCCCGGCGTTTGGCTGGACAGACAGCGGCAACTTCGTCGCGCGCGCCATGCGACCGACGACTTCGAGCATGTCTTCGGGACCGACCGAACAGTTCACGCCGAGCACGTCGGCTCCGCACGCTTCGAGCACGATGGCTGCGGTTTCGGGATCCGAACCGGTGTCGGTCAAACCTCGCGCGGTGAACGTCATGTGCGCGATGATGGGGATCGAACGAGATACGTCTCGCACGGCGATGAGCGCTGCTTTCGCTTCGACCAAGTCGAACATCGTCTCGATCGCGATGATGTCGACGCCGCCTTCCACGAGCGCGCGCGCTTGCTCCGCGAAGAGCTCAACGGCTTCGTCGAAAGCCAATTCGCCGCCTGGTTGCAGCGTCGTTCCACAGGGGCCGATGTCGCCTGCGACGAGCACGCGTTTGTCGCCGGCCGCGCGTCGAGCGTTCTCCGCGGCAGCGATGTTGATCTCGCGCACGCGCGTCTCCGCGCCGTACTCGCCGAGGCGAATGCGCGACGCGCCGAACGTGTTCGTGAGCAGGATGTCCGCGCCTGCGTTCACATATTCGCGATGCACGGCGGTGATCGCATCGGGCTGCTCGACGTTCCACATGTCGGGCGCGTACCCGTCGGGCAAACCCCGCGCTTGCAAAAAGGCTCCCATCGAGCCGTCGAGGATCAAGACTTCGTTCTTCAGCCGCGCTGCAAACTCTTCGCGTTTCACGCGCACTCCTTAGCTCGTTTGGTTCACGTTGACGATGCTCGAGACGCTGCTTCGTCATCACCTTCGCGAAAACCAACCACCGTGGTGACGGATTTTCGTGGCCACAAGCTCATGGCCTCGTTCGCTTGCACGCCGATGCGACCGGCATCGACGAAGTCGCAAAACAAGGGCTGCAATTCGAGCGGCACGTCGGCATATCCCGGCCGATAGCGACCGATGCGCCCGAGGCCCGCGCGCGCCATGTCTTGGGCCACGCGCTCTTCCACGCGCCTCGAAGCTCGATCGACCAGGTAATTCCCGAGCGCATCCAGAAACCATGCTTCCGCGGCTTCTCCGCGTTTGCCAAGCTCGTCGAGCACGTCGTCCCAAGTTTGCCCGAGCGTCACGGCGATGATCGCGACCTCTTTTGCGCCCGCAAAACGCCGCACGAGCGTGGCGGATCGAAGCAAACCTTGGGGCGCCTCTTCGACGGTAAATTCATCCGGTTTCGTAAGAATGACCTCGGCTGTGCGAAAATGCGCGAGAAACGATGTCATTCCGTAAGCTCGACGCATGGCCAGGCCGATGGCTTCGCGCACTCCGAGCTCTTCAATTTGCGCGACTTGCTCATGATGCGGGACTCCGAGCGCTCGCAGCACCTCCCGCTCGGTCGGTGGCGGAACGGAGTCGCTGCAGGGAATGACACCGCGACGAAAGAGTCTCATGAGTGTTTCGAGGCTGCGATACGGCTCGCCACGGCTGGTGGTGGTTCCGTAGCGTCATCTTGTGCTGGCATCTTGGTCCGAGGTTGCCTATCTTAGGGGTCAAATTGGAGAACCGTCAGGTTCGTGAGCGAGAGAATTGCGAGCGACCCTGCGAGTTCGACAGGAGTACGAGGAGAGTCATGTCTATCAGCATTACGCCCAAGGCGGCCGAGAAAGTATTAGAGATTGCGACGGCAGAAGAGTTGTTGGGTCAGGGTTTGCGTTTGCGCGTGATTGGCGGGGGGTGTGCTGGGTTCTCGTACGATCTCTATTTCGAGGACAAACCGACGGACATGGATGAAACGTTCGAGGACAAAGGGATCAAGTTGTTCATCGATCCTTTGAGCTACCAGTACCTCGAGGGGACGGAGATTGATTACGTCGAGGGTCTTCACGGGTCTGGGTTCAAGTTTTCCAACCCGAATGTGAAGAGCACTTGCGGGTGCGGTTCGTCCTTCTCGGCTTGACGTTTCGCGAGCGCATCCCCGCCTTTTCCTGATTTCGCCATCGTTTTTTGGTGTCGAGCCACGTTGCGTTACGCGCAAGTGGCTAGCTTGGTGACGCCGGGCTGAAATCGCATTTCATCGTCATTCTGATTTCTCGTGCCCCGCGTGATTTCCAGCGGCCGGGCGGCGTTACGTCGTGGTTTTTCAGCCGTTCTTCGTGCTGAGCTGCTTCGCTTCCGCCGTGGGGGGCGCAAAAAAACTAGGAATGGGGGTTGCATTGAGGGCAGGGGTGCGGGCTTCACCGCAAGTTTCGAGCAGGACGGTGAGCGGGGGTCGTGGGGCGGTGGCAACTGAATACACACTCGTGAGGGACGACGTGCAGACTTCAAGTGACCAAGGCAGCGCGATATCTCGGTACATTGCGCATATCCGGCAAATTCCGGAACTCTCCCGCGAGGAAGAGGTGGAGCTTGCCCGCGCGTTCCGGGATTCGGGAGACGAGCGAGCGGCAGCGAGGCTGGCGCTCGCCAATTTGCGGCATGTCGTGTCGATTGCAATAAGTTATCGGCGTTATGGCATTCCGCTTGCGGACCTCATTGCCGAGGGGAACTTCGGTATCGTGCATGCGATCCGCAAGTACGACCCCGAGCGAGGAAATCGATTCGTCACGTATGCCGCATATTGGATACGTGCGTACATCCTGAACCACGTGATTCATTCGTGGAGTCTGGTCGGCGTGGGTTCGGGGCCTTTGCGGTCGAAGATGTTTTTCCGGCTGCGGCGAGAGCGGGCGCGTATTGCAGGGCTCGTCGGGGAAGGAGAAGCGGGCGATCAAATGCTGGCGGACAAGTTTGGTGCGCCGGCTGAAAAGGTAATTGAAATGGCGCGGCGTCTCGAAGCGCGCGACGTGTCGCTCGATACGAAAGTATTCGACGATGGCGCTCGGTCGCTGGTCGATACGCTGGTTGCGGACGAGCAGGATCAGGAAGAGCGGTTTTTGCGGGCGGAAGAAGGTGCGCGCCTGCGCGAGCAACTCGAAGAAGCCGTGCAAAACCTGGATCCTCGCGAGAGGTACATCGTCGAAGCGCGCATGATGGCCGATCCGGAGGAAGAGCTGTCGCTTGCGGAAATTGGCCGAAGGCTGGGCGTTTCGCGTGAGCGAGCGCGGCAGCTCGAAGCGCGGGCGAAGCGGAAGCTGCGCGACAGGCTGTTGCCGCTGGCGGCGTGACATCTCGACAATGCCGTGATTGCGGGTATATTGCGTGCGTCGCAGCGGTTCAGGCAATCGCCGGCGAACTTCGGTTCGCGGGAGGAAAGTCCGAGCTCCACAGGGCAGAGTGCCGGGTAACGCCCGGTGAGGGTGACCTCGAGGAGAGTGCAACAGAGAAGAAACCGCCGGCACGCGAAAGCCTGTCGGTAAGGGTGAAACGGTGGGGTAAGAGCCCACCGCGCTTTCGGTAACGGAAGTGGCACGGCAAACCCCACACGGAGCAAGGCCATATAGGGAGGCGCAGGGATTGAAAAATCCTGAAAGGGTGGCCCGCCCGATGCCTCCGGGTAGGCTGCTGGAGGCACACAGCAATGTGTGTCCTAGAGGAATGATTGTCGGTGCGTCGGGGGTGACTTCGACGCAATACAGAACTCGGCTTACGAGCCACTGCGACCGAAAAGCCTCGTCTGCAATGACGGGGCTTTTTGCTTATGTGAGGTGTTAAACAGAACTTGGAGGCAACATTGGGGTTTGTCCGCCCAGGGAGGGTCCGATTTTGCGGCGTCGCGGTGCCCCCCAAACTCGCGCGCTTCGCGCGCTCAAACAGTGGGGCCCCCCGCGAGCGCCGCAAAATCGGACCACTCCCCGGGCTACCACGTCAGCACTAAAATTTTGCTTATTGTGTTGCGGGGCCGGGATCGATTTTCTTCATCATTTTTTCGGTGGGTCTGGCTCGATAATACAAACTTCGTTTGGGCGCCTCGGCCATGATACCTTCCCACGTGCGACGGCGGGGGCGTTTCATTTGATCGGCCAGCCCATAGGGAAATCCCGTCATCGGATCGGTGCGTTCAACGAAAATGCCGTGCTGATGGACGTAGTCGTCGCGCTTCAATCCTTGAATGGCAACGATGTCGCCAGGGCGGAGATCGGCATTGTCACGAAGGTTTTCGAAAAAACGCGTGCGCTCGCCGAAAGGAACACGCTGCGTGCCTTGGTAACGCACGACCGCGAATAGCTCGGGGGAATCTTCGGCAAAATCGGCAAAACCAATCACGCCGCGAGGTGCTGGTTTTTTGGGGGCGCTGAGCGACAAGCGGCCCGGCGTGCGCCCCGGAGGCTCGCCTTGAGGACGGAACCACGAACCGGCCGCTCGTTCGTACGTATCGACGATGAAATCGACACACACTTCGGGAGGCCATGCAAGACCGCTGGGACCGAATACGGAATAAGTGTGCTTTTCGAATGTGTAGCTGGTACGCCCTTGCAAATACGCGGTCATCCATTGAGGGCGCAAAATGCCGTCTCGAAAATGGTCCGGCTCCCTCTCGGGACGATCGAATCGGAACGATTCGTCGACGACCTTCGTAATGGTGTCACGAATGGCCTGCATCGCTCGACGATGCGGCGCGCTGCTTTCGAGATACGTAGCAATGGTGTCGCGTACGGGCTTTTCTTCGGCAATGCATGCAAGGCTTACCTTGGGGCCGTCGGAGACCAACAAGGAACTGGCCCAGGTTTCGCCAAATCGAACGTCGGCAACGATGGCCTCCGTCGTTGCATGACGAATACGCATTCGATCGAATCCAGCGGATTCGGACAAAGCCGCAACATCTCGATGAAGCGGCGTGGCAAGTTCTTTTTCCGTCACCGCCACGCGATCGCCAAAAAGCATGTCGGCCGGTTTGCCCGTCGCATCCACATATCGAAATTCCTTGTTGATCTTGGTGCGTGTGAGGGGGCGAATGGAGGTGCCACGCGCAAGAAAGATCTGCGGCTCGTCGAAAAGGTCGGTGAGCTTGACTTGCGTAATGAGCATCAAGGCATCCATGGGATCGGGTGCATATGCATAACCTTCGCGGAGCAGCAGCGAGCGCAATGCGCGCGGATCGTATTTGTGGCGCTTGAGCAAATTGACGACGCGGCCTCCAGGGCGCTGGCTGGCGAATACTTTTGCCGAAGCGACGAGGCGCGGATCGAGCGCCGATTCGGGCGTGGCTTGGGGCTCGCGGACGAAATGGACGGGTTCACCTCGCACGCGGCCCAGGATTTCGATCCGAACGGCGTCGAACGCCGGAGCACCAGGCGCTTTGGGCGAGGCGAGAACGGTATCGATACGCGTGCGGCAGGTTTCGCCTTCGTCGGGGGCTGCGGCGGCACGTGCGGGCACGGTAGCGGAGGTGCTGACGGGGGGCGTCGCCGCAGTTGCGGTCGGATCGCAGCCGCTCGTAGCGATGGCGAAGAGAGCCAAGAGCGGGGCGCTGAGCACGGACGGGAAAGCGTTACGCATGGGACGACCTAAAGACGACGGAGCGGGCAACTCGATTCCAAAGCTCGAAGGATCCGTCAAGGGTGGATCGACGCGGGCGGGCACCTGCATCGACCTCGGTCGAACAATGTCCGATGCAAAGTGAATTCCACGGATGTGGATTGCGGCATGCAGCGAACCCGGAGCAGACATTTCGTGTCATAGCTTCGACGATTGATCTTGATGCGCTAGAAGTGCGTCAAATGAAGCCTATTTTGATGGACCGATGCAAAAATACGCATTGACGAACGTGTGTCGAACAATGTCCGATCGGCCCAGTGTTTTCATTGCGAATTTCTGATTGGTGACTTAATTGATGTCCATCCGGTTTGCATCGAGGCGGCCGGCGATTGGAGAGGGCGGCGGACGCGCAACGTGCGCGAGTGGACCGCTTTTGCCCTTGGCCAACGAAACCGTGAACAACGCACTTTTTGGAACGAGTCATGCAAGGAATCGACGCCTTTTTGGATACGTACGTACGCATCGACGAGGGCACTCGCGTTCTTCTCTGCGCGCATCGTTCGTGCGCCCGTACGGCGGCATGGCTTTATGCAGCCATTTTCGTGCGAGGCACGGAGCCTGCGACCTTCTGCTTCGATCACGACGATTCGGACACCGAAAAAGAAATTGCCGCGTCGCTCGAGGATTTGCGCGCTCGTCCGGGGGTTCGCAGGGTCGCGATTGTCGTGTGCGAGCCCGCCGGGCCGTCATTTGCGCGAATCTTCGAAGAACAGCTCGGCAAAAATCACGACAAAACGCCCATCTTTCGCATTTCAGGGTCGAACTCGGGGGATTTCGAGCCTGCCGGAAAACGCTCGCGCCGCGCCGCCGACGCAACGCAGGTCCCGGAAGCGCTCTTCGAAGACGACAATAACGACGAACAAGGTTTGTCCGATACCGAGATCGACGAACTGCTCGCTCAATGTGGATTCGAAATGGCAGGTCTGGACGATTGCGACATCGAAGAAGTTGCGGCGATGAGTGATGAAGAAATCGGATCACTCACGGACGAAGAATTGGCAGCGCTCGCCGAGCTCGAAGACAGCGAGCTCTTGGAGCTTGCGGCGGGGTGGGGCGAAGAAGACTTTCGCGTGCTCGCCTGATGGGTTCGATGGGCCGGCGCGCCCGCTGAATTGATTTGTGGTCAAACGATGTCGAGCGACGGCACTTGGTCTTCGCGTGTCGTTCGGCTATGTTCGATCGCATGCTTTTGCGCGCCTTCTGCTCTCTGCTCGTGCCCTTTCTTGTGCTTGGTTGTGTCGAGTCACAGCCTGGTGGAACGACCGGTTCTTCTTCGACGGGCGACATACCGCTTGGACCGCCGCCGAAGATCGTCTGGAGCGCGACGTCGTTGACCGATGCTCCGACGGCTCGTCATGCGCACACCGCCGTGTGGACGGGCTCGAAGATGATCATTTGGGGCGGCGACATCGGCGGGATGCCGTCGGTCACGAACACGGGGGGCATCTACGATCCGGTGACGGATACGTGGAAGCCGACGAGCACGACGGGCGCACCGGCGCCTCGGTTTTCGCACGTGGCCGCGTGGACAGGCTCGAAGATGCTCATCTGGGGCGGGTTTGGAACGTCAAACTTGGAGCCGGCTGGAGGCTTGTACGATCCCGAAACGGATACGTGGACGGCGATGAGCACGACGGGTCAGCCTGCGCTTCGAACGCAAGCGACCGCGGTGTGGACGGGGTCGAAGCTGGTCGTTTGGGGCGGCATTACGGGGTCGAATCCGGTGGGAACGGGGGGCATGTACGATCCGGCGACGGATACGTGGGCCGAGGTGAATCCAGCGGGTGCGCCGTCGCCTCGCGTGGGTCACAGGGCGGCTTGGTCGGGCAAGGTGATGCTGATTTGGGGCGGAAACAATTTCTCCGATTGGCTGAGCTCGGGGGCGTATTTCGATCCGGAAGGTGGTCCAAGCGGAGTCTGGACGAACACGACAGCCACGCCGGGAGCGCCGCCTGCGCGTGAGCGGCACACGCTGGAGTTCGGGCAGTCGGCGTTCATCATTTGGGGAGGCTGGAATGGCGGCCCGACGGTGGACAACGGCGGGCTCATCGAGCCGACGAAGAACGCGTGGATTCCGACGAGCACGGCGGGTGCGCCATCGGCGCGCACGAATCACGTGGGCATTTGGGCAGGCTCGCACTTGTTCGTGTGGGGCGGCTGCAGCGAGAACTTGTGCACGGCAGCGTCGCTCGTGGCCAATGGCGGACAGTTCGTTCCGGATTCGATGGGCGGCACGTGGTACCCGATCGACGCGCAAGCGGAGCTCACCGCGCGTTACTCGCCAACGGCCGTGCACGCAGGCGACTACGTCATCGTGTGGGGCGGGCGTTTGGATCCACAAACCCGGACGAACACGGGAGCTCGGGCGTCTCTGATGCAGTAGTTGGTCAGGACAACCTACGCACGCATCATCACGCCACCAGCAAGTGGTACGCTTCGCTCACTTCGGCAAACCGCGCCGCGCTTCGATCGCGATGCAGCGCCGGCGCCGTCGCGTGTTTGTCCGGGTGAAGCTCGACGGCGAGCTTGCGAAACGCGCGCTTCACATCCGCTTCGTCCGCCGTCATGGGGAGCCCAAGCTTGCTCAAGGCACGCCGTCGCACGTCGGGCGCGAGGTGCAAAAATGTCGACGTTGGTTTGGCACGGCCACTCACGTGCGGCGGACCTTCGTGATGCGCCTTCGCCTGCGTCGTCCGCGCACTGCTCGGCGGAGGCGTCCTCGATTGCGATGCATCGTTTGCTCGTTCGTACGTGTAAAACGGCTCCGACCAAACGGCAGGACGCGTTCGCGGACGAACCTCGGACGTGGGAGCTCGATCCCGCGCTCGCGGTCGACCCACCAAAAAATCACGCGGCGTGAGCGGATGGATCCGTCGCGCTGCACGCTTCGGGGGCCCCGCTGCGTGAAACGTCACGAGCGCTTCGGTGAGATGAAAGAGGACATCGAGCTTCATGCGCACCTGCACACGTAGCGCCGCTTCGACGATCGCTGCGTCGGCCAATCGCTCGGCCACGAGGATCTCACCGGTCGATCGGCGATCGTGTTTCTCGAGGTGCCCCATGAGCACGCGGTATCCGGTGTTGCTCAAGAAGCCTTCACGCCGCAGAAATTCGCCGAGCGGAGGCGTCTTCGACAGCGGCGTTTCGACATCCACGACGAGCCCACTTCGGAGGTGAACGTAGTGCCCCGACCGCGTTCCGGGCGTGTGCCAGAGCTCCGTCAGCTCGAGGGTGCCTGTCGTTCGCTCTCGATGGAGCATGCCGAGCAGATCGCCGAGCGTCGTCGCTGACAGCCGACTGGGCAGGATCATACCTCCGCGGTATCAGGCGCCGCTGGGACGGGCCAAATTCTCCACCGAAGTCACGGTCCATCGTGCCAGTCGACCCGAAGCCGACGAGCTGCGTTACCATGCGCGCCCATGACGCACCCCGTTCCCGCCGCAGACACGAATCGTGCGGCGCTGCTCGGCTTCTCGAGCCGACTGCGAGACCTCCTGGCCACGCTCGAGTCCGCGGCTCTCGTTGGGCAATCCGAGGTGCGTGTGCGCGGGCTCGGCGAGCACTTGCGGTTCGCATGCATGGCGCTGCCTTGTTCCGAAGCGCTCGTGGCGCTCGAGGTCGAAACGCTCGGGCGGCTTCGCGTGCCGGTCTGCGCGAATGCGGAAGGGTATCGTCGTACGACGGTGGAGTTTTTCCCGAGCGGCACGCCGTTCGCGTACTTGCTCGGAGGAGGCAGTGGTCACGCAGCCGAGCTTTCGCCGAACGATCCGATGATCGAAGCGCTCGGTCCGGCTCTGTCGATCACGCCGACGACGGGCATTTTCGTGCCGCTACGCATCGGCGAATACGCGATCGGTGGTGCGGCGTTGCTTTCGGATGGTGAACCGCTCGGGGACAAACAGCTCGAGATGGCCGAAAGGCTCGCCGAAGTGCTTGCTTTGACGGTCGAATCCTTCCGCACCGAGCAGATGATTTTTTCACTGTTCGCACGAGCGTTGCCGGACTTGCTCGGCGCCGAAGCGGTGACGTCGCTTCGCGAGTCGCTCGCACAATACGTGCACACACTGAGGCTTGCGCCGAACTACAAAGACCGTCTCAACTTGGCGCTCGCCGTGGGCAAACTCTGCGATCGCGGGCCTGCGGAAGCTGCTCTCTGTGCCGAGATCCTGGCGCGCATCGATGCGTACGCCACGGGGCTCGGCGGCGTCGGCAGCGACGGGTTGGCATGACGATCGAAAGCCTCATCCCGTCCAGCCGCACGTCGAAGGCCGTGCAAGTGGCGCTCGTGGATTCGGGTGTCGACGTGTCGCATCCGTGGCTCGAGCGATCGAAGATCCGCTCGCTTCACGTCGTCAAGCAGGGGGAAGGTTTTGCAGTGCGTCCGGACGAACCAGTGGATCGATCGGGACACGGCACTGCGTGTGCGGGGATCATTCAGCGCCTTGCGCCGTTTGCGGAGCTCACGAGCGTGTGCGTGCTGTCGCCCGAGGGGCGTTGCTCGCGTGATGGGCTGCTCGCGGCAGTGCGGCATTGCGTGCGCGAAGGGTTTGACGTGGTGAACCTGAGTCTTGGTATCGACGTGCCGAAAGGCGCGCCGCTGCGGCCGACGGACTACAAGTCGATCGTGGAACTGTATGAAATCGCGGATCTCGCCTACACGGCGGGTGTCGTGCTCGTTGCGGCGGGGCCGAATGCGAGCGCGTTTCGCACGTATCCGGGGCGCTTCAAGTCGCTCATCGGCGTGGGTCGTGCGACGTCGGACGATCCCGAGTTCTTGCAGACGGAGATCACGGTCGACTACGAGATTCTCGCGCCGGGCAACGACGTGGTTGCTCCGGCGCTGGGTGGTGGTGAACGACGCTGGACGGGTACGTCGTTTGCGGCACCGCATGTGACGGCGCACGTAGCACGACTTCGAGCGGAACGACCGCGTATGACGATTCAAGAAATCAAGGCCGCGCTGCATGCACTCGCGGCCAGGAGGCTCGAGCGCGAATTGGCACGACAAACTGCCGCATCGACGCGCGAGCCCATCGACGTAGGCGCACGAAGCGAGCATGGAGGCGCGCGCTGATGATTGGACCTCTCGATCCGCTGAAGGAAGTCTCTTCGATCGCGCGCTTGTTGAAGAGCGCTCCTGCGGAGGAAGTGCGCGCGGAAATCACGCGCCTCCATTCGCTCCCGCTCGATGCGCTTGGAGCAGCATCACGCGAATATGCGCGTGGAGCGTTGGCGCAACGCGAAGGCGCGCTCGATGCAGCGTGTGCAAACTTGTCGCTCGCAGCGCCTTCGTTCGAGTCGCTCGGCGAAGTACACGCGGGCAAGCTTGCGGCGTGCGAGGCGATTCTTGCGACGGTGCGGCGCGGTCCGCGAACGGTTTACAAGGACGCGATCGCGTCGCTCGAACGCATTGCAAAAGGCGCCGGCGATGACCTGCTCGTGGCGCTCGTGGCGACGCATTATCGAGGCACCGCTGAACGGCTTCTCGGCGACGCTCAAGCGACGCAGCGCAGTCTTTTGTGGGCGCTCGAAAGGTCCACGCCGTTTCTGGAAGAGCGCGCCAAAATCCTCAATTCGCTCGGCACGCTGTACGTCGTCATGGGTGCGCACGGCGCGGCGCAATCGCTGCTCGAACATGCGGCGGAGCTGCATCAGCGACATGGTGACGTGATCGGTGAAGCCATCGCGTACGGGCAGCTCGGATCGGCGGCTCTCGCGCTTGGTGACCTCGAACGAGCGCGGCGGTTCTTGCAGCGTCAAGAATGGCTTTCATCGCGCGTGGGGGACGTGTTTGGACAGGCGCGATCGCTCATTTTTCTGGCGGATGTCGCGCTTGCTCGGGGACGCCCGGACGATGCACTTCCGCTTGCACAAAGGGCAAAGGAGCTCGCTCTCGGGGCCAAACCGCCGCTTCGCTTGTGGGTTGCGTACGCTACGCGAGCCATGGGGCGCGCGCGTCTCAACATGGGCGACAAGGGCGCGCATGCCGAGCTCGAAGGGGCAGCGGCGATCTTCGCCGATGTTGGCAATCCGCTCGGCAGTGCGCTAACGGGCTGGGATCGTGCGCGTCGTGATGCTCGAGCGGACAACTCCGACGTTCCGCGAGCCGACTTTTTCCGCCCTGCATGGCAACTCGCGACGCTCGGAATGTCGGGTCGCGTGGCGGAAGTTTTGCGGGACGAACGCGCGTCGTTTCCGAGTGATGCGCGCGCGTCGGAGCGTTCCATTGCGGCTGCTGCGCAAGGGTTGACGCACCTCACGGTCAATCAAGAAGTGGAATTGCTTTATGCGGCGCCGGATGAATTGGCGAGCATTGCGGACCAGCGGACGGCGGCGATGCGCAATCTCGCGCGGCTTTCTGCATTGTCGCTTGCGCCGCGGGGTTTGATCATTGCGGCCGCGGCAAGCGGCGGCTCGAGCTCGTCCGTGCAAACGGCGGCTCTTCCGAACGACCGGACGAATGCCGTGGCGATTGCGGACATTCCGGGGCTCGTCGTTTGGGCTTGGCAGCTTGCTACGCCCACGGTGCAAATCAGCCGTGATTTGGCGGTATTGCGTGGCATGCTCGGGCAGGATGCGCGCGTTTCGCTGGTGCGTTTTCCCGATGCTCGCGTGATTTCCGGACCGCTCGCGGGTGAAGTCGGACCGAGGCTCGAAGGTGTGAACTTTGGTTCGGCCATTTTTGCAGCGCTTGCATTACCTGGAGGAACCCTGCTCGTGGCGCCCGATATCGAATGGGATGGTGAATCGGATGCGCTCACCACTGCGGCTGGATTTGCGACCCAGCGTGGGGCGTGAGTCGGCAAAAACGAAGATGACCGAGTCGTGCTAGGGCTTGACGTGCCCGTTTTCCACCCCGATGTATCTAGGGCGGTTTACGTGCAGTCGGGAGTTCCTCTTTGGTGAAAAAAGCAGAAAACTTCGACGTGCGGCTCGTATCGGCATGCATCATTGCGCCCGCCGTTCGGCAGCTCGTGCTGGAACGCGTCGGAGGAGGCACCGTCGATTTCGATCCCGGTCAATGGGTGAATCTCGTATTGCCGCTCCCCACGGGGGAAGTGCGGCGAGCATATTCGATTGCATCGGAGCCGGACGGGTCGAATCGATTCGAGATTGCCGTGACGCGAGTGGAAAATGGTCCAGGTTCCCAATATTTACACGATCTTCCCGAAGGGTCGATCCTCTCGGCCATTGGACCACATGGGCTTTTTACTCGAGATCCCAACGATTCCAATCCCGCATTGTTCGTGGGCACCGGGACGGGCGTGACGCCGCTCAGATCGATGCTACGCGCAGCGCTCGGTCATCGTCGCGCAGTGCCGTTGTGGCTGCTTTTCGGCGTTCGGCACGAAGAAGACATTCTTTACCGCGAGGAAATGGAATCTCTGGCTGCCGAACATCCCGAAGTGCGTTTCGTCGTGACGTTGTCTCGTCCGGGACAAACGTGGACCGGGGCGGTCGGATACGTGCAGAATCACGTTCCACAGCTTCTTCGCGAGCTCGAAGTGACGAGTGGTGCACCTCCTCACGTATACGTGTGCGGACTCGAGCGGATGGTGAAGAGTGTGCGTGAGCTTTGTCGAGGCGAATTGGGTGTCGATCGCAAACGAGTGCACACCGAGCGATACGATTGAGAGATAATCCTCACAGCCGGACGTTCGCTGTCTGGTCGAGGAGTTTTTTCATGCGCGCCCTTCGTTTCTTGGTACCCACAACGGTGCTGTTTCTTGCAACATCGTTTTTCTTGACGAACGCAGGTTGCAGCAGTGGTGCAGGTGGATCTGGTGCATCCGGCGCGACGGGCGGAACTGGCGGTGCTGGCGGATCGGGGGGCGAAAGCACGGGCGTGACTTGCGAAGGGGCGCCTGCCGAGCACGATTTGGAAGGGACGTGGGCGGCATACGGGCGGCTTGCCGTAACGCTTCAAGGGCAACAAGGCGGAGCGATCACGATCTGCCCGGCGGATCAAATTGGCGAGTCGACGATGCTCTTGATGGTGACGATGAATCGTGACCCGGCTGATCCGACGAAGCTGGTCAACGTGGACGCGGTGCTTTGCGAAATCGAGCTGCCTGTCGTGACGGCGCTCGTCGGACAGTGCGATCCTGCCTCGAAATCGCTCGTTTCGACGCAAATCATCGCGCCTAAAACGTTGCTCGACGCTCTGCCCAAGATCAAACCAGCGCCCGTTGGAGGATCACTCATGGGCGCAGATCTCGCGCTCGATCGTTTCCTGCTCACGGTGGGTTCGACCAAAGCCGGCGACATGATGCCGTCGTGGAACGACGTTTCGCCAACGTGTACCGCGACAAACCTTGGACGTACGAACCTTTGCGAAACGAATTGCGTGGACGATTGCGCAGCGCTGCGTGATGACGACGCCGACACGTATCCTGGGGTAACCGTCAACGTGTGCGGGACGACGCCGGACGACGTAAAAGCAAATGTCCCATGCAATGCCGACGAACCGAATATTCCTGGGGCGACGCTTCAGGGGCGTGGGTTCATCGACATGGAAGTCAATCCACTGTTCACGGGTTCAGCGAAGAGCTCGTGCGAGCTGGAAGGCACGGTGGATTCGGAAGTACGTTATCGGCTCGTTGGGGCCGATATTTACTTGGCGGGCGCGCAAATTGGCGTAACGAGTGCCATCAAGTCGTTGCCCGCATTTCAGGTCGATCCGGCCGAGAGTCGTTTTCGAATGGTGCGGATCGACGGCAAGTACGGTGCGCCTGACTGGAAAGTCGACCCCGCGAACGCCACGGCGTCGTGCACGACACTTCTTGCGCGGAAAAATGAACTTTGAGTGCACGTCCGGCAACTAGGCTTCACGATGTCGTCTCATGCGTTGCGCATGGCCCAAAGCACTGAGCTGACGAGCAAAAAATTTCCGAGAAAGCCCGAACCATGATTCCCTCGCCACATAAGCGAGAGGAGGTCTTGTCATGCGAGTTGTACTGTTTGCTGAGGTTGCGGCCGTTGCTCTTTTCTTGAGTGGATGCCCGGGAGCTCCGGCTTCCGATCCCACTGGAGCTGGAAATTGCCCGGGACTCAATTGTCCTGGGTCGAGTAGCAGTAGCGGTGGGGGCGAGGGCGGAAGCGGAGCCAATGGTGGCGCCGGTGGTTCCGGCAATGGCGGCATGGCCGGCTCGGGCGGTTCGAGTAACGGCGGCGCCGGTGGTTCCAGCAATGGCGGGGCAGGCGGAAATGGCCAGGGTGGGGGAGGCGGGGGCAACCCGATGGCTTGTGAACCGCTCCTCATGGAAGTGACGGTAAAGCAGGAAGTGGCGACATCGTGCAATCCGGAGATTGGGGATGGCATCGAATGTACGGATACCATCGAAGGGCTTTGCTGCCCCATTGCAGTCAATGACCTCAATTCGCCGGAGGTCATCGCGTACCTCGAAGCGCTCAAGCAGTATCAGCAGAATGGCTGCATGCCCATGTGCCCGCCGGATCCCTGTCCCTCGATGCCCAAAGCGGATTGCATGGCGACGATGGGTCTCGAAGGCACCTGCGTCTTGATTCCATGACGAACCTTCCACCTAGACTTCGTCATTCTCATGCCTGATCATACGGCTCTTCTCGAACGGGCAGCTCGCGCCATCGAATCGGCGCGGGCGCTCGTGATAACGGCTGGCGCCGGGATGGGCGTCGATTCTGGTCTGCCAGACTTTCGCGGCAACGAAGGGTTCTGGCGAGCGTATCCTCCATATCAAAAACTCGGTCTCGGGTTTTCGTCGCTCGCCAATCCGAAATGGTTCGCCGACGATCCGGCGTTCGCATGGGGGTTTTACGGCCACCGTCTCGAGCTTTATCGCAAGACGGTGCCGCACGAAGGTTTTCCCATTTTGCGCCAATTTGCGAATCGCATGGCGCATGGGGCTTTCGTCTTCACATCGAACGTCGATGGGCAATTTCAGCGTGCTGGATTCGATCCCGAACGCATCGCGGAATGCCACGGAGCGATCGGTTTTCTCCAATGCACGAAGAATTGCGGTATCGGGATATTTTCGGCCGACCCCTATCGGCTCGAAGTGGATCCCGAAACGTTCCGCGCCAAACTTCCACTGCCATCGTGTCCTCGTTGTGGAGCTTTGGCGCGCCCGAACATCCTCATGTTCGGTGATTGGCATTGGGACGGGACGCGCTCGAATGCGCAAGAAGCGGCGCTTCAACGCTGGATCGATGGTTTGCCGGCCGATGTTCGCGGGCGGCTCGTGGTGATCGAATGCGGGGCGGGCACGGCCATTCCCACGGTTCGTCATTTCAGCGAGCAAATCGCGGAAGGTTTCGGTGGACTTCTCGTTCGCATCAATGTTCGCGAGCCGGATGTGCCGAGGGGGCACGTGGGATTGCCCATGGGCGCGCGAGAAGCGTTGAAGGGGATTTCTTCGCGAATCACCGGCTGATCCTCTCTCCGCGATGTCGCGGAGAGAGGGCCCCGGCCGAGTCGTTTCAGGCTGCCATGCGGCGGCGCCTGCGCACGGCAATCACGATGCCGAGCAGAATCACGGCAGCCGACGTTCCAGCGCCATTACCATTTCCGACGGTGCGGCATCCGCAACCTTCGTTGCTGGGTGGGAGAGTGTCGCCGCCGGTTCCTCCTTCGCCGCCTCTGCCGCCGTCGCCGGCCATTCCGCCGTCTCCGCCAGCGCCGCCCATTCCACCGGCGCCGCCCGAGCCCATGGGCTCATTCTTGCAATCGTACGTGCAGCCGTCGCCCGACACGCCATTGGCATCGTCGCATTCTTCCATGCCGCCCCACACGTAGCCATCGCCGCAGCTTGCTTTGAGGCATCCGCTGAGACAGTCATCGAAGTTCGAGGCATTGCCGTCGTCACATGCTTCGCCCGGTTGAACGACGCCGTCGCCGCACGTGGCGCTCGTGCACAGATTCGAGCAGGCATCTTCGTTGTTTTGATTGCCGTCGTCGCACGTTTCGACGCCAAGCTCGACGTATCCGTCGCCGCACGTCGCGTTCTTGCAATCCTGAACGCAGTCATCGGAATTCGACACATTGGCGTCGTCGCATTCTTCGATGCCGTCTTGTACGAAGCCGTCACCGCATTCGGCCTTTTGGCACGTCGTCGGACAATCATCGACGTCCGACGAATTGCCGTCGTCGCATTCTTCCTGGCCCGCGCGCACGAAGCCGTCGCCGCACGAAGCGTTTTTGCACGTCATGAGGCAATCATCGGTATTGATTGGGTTGCCGTCGTCGCATTCTTCGGGCGGCTGCACGACGCCGTCACCGCAACCGGGCAAGCTGCAGTTGTTCTTGCAGGCATCGGTGTCGTTTTGATTGCCGTCGTCGCACGCTTCGACGCCGCCTTGCACGTAGCCGTCACCGCATGAGGCGTTTTTGCAATCCGCGACGCAGGTGTCCGTATTGGATGCATTGCCGTCGTCGCATTGTTCGACGCCTTGGTAGACGATGCCGTCGCCACAAGTGGCATTCTTGCAGACGTTGAGGCATGCGTCGCCGTTGGTTGCATTTCCGTCGTCGCATTCTTCGACGCCCGATTGGACGAATCCATCACCACACGTCGCGTTCTTGCACGTCGATGGGCATTGATCCGTATCGACCATGTTCGCATCGTCGCATTCTTCGACGCCGGCGCGGACGAACCCGTCGCCGCAAGATGCATTCGAGCACGTATTGAGACATGCGTCGGTATTCATCATGTTTCCGTCGTCGCATTGCTCCATGCCGGCATGCACGACACCATCACCGCATGTTGCATTGGTGCAAGTATTGAGACATGCGTCGGTATTGACCATGTTTCCGTCGTCGCATTGCTCCATGCCCGCATACACGACGCCATCGCCGCACGACGCAGGGACGCACGTATTGAGACAAGCGTCGGTGTTTGTCGTGTTTCCGTCGTCGCATGTTTCGACACCCATGCGGATATGGCCGTCGCCGCACGTGGCATTGCTGCACGTATTGAGACATGCATCGGTGTTCAGCATATTGCCGTCGTCGCATTGTTCGACGCCGGCCCGGACGAACCCGTCGCCACACGAAGCAGGAACGCACGTATTGAGACACGCATCCGTGTTGAGCATGTTTCCATCGTCGCAGGTTTCGACGCCCGCTCGGATGTAGCCATCGCCGCACGTGGCATTGGTGCACGTATTGAGGCACGCGTCGGTGTTCAGCATATTGCCGTCGTCGCATTGCTCGGGGCCGTTGACGATCGAATCGCCGCAACGTGGACCCATGGCCGTGCAATCGGCTGTGCAGAAGCCGTATTGACCATTCTGCGCGCCGTCGTCGCACGCTTCGCCGGCGCTCACGACACCGTCGCCGCAGAAGCTCGATGGAGCGTATTCGTAGGCACCCATGTCGAACGCGGGACCATTGATGCCGTCGCCATCGATCGGGCGGGTTTTTCCGTCGCGATCGGTCGTTGGAGCGCCGACCGACGTGCCCGTATCGATGCAAATGCTGCCCATTTGCAACGTCAGATCCGTCGGTGCATTCACGTAGTTGGGGTTTTGCGTAATACAACCCGTTCCCTGTGAAACGTTGTTGTAATTCGTCGTATTGCCCCAAATGTCGCTGTAGGTCACGTTGAACGTCGTCGAACCGCCCGGAGGACGGTACAACCCTGTTGTTTGGTTGCTTATGATACTATTCTTTACGTTCATCGCGGCAATCGAGCCCGAATTCGACCCGGCATAAATGCCCGTGCCAGACGTGCCGTTGGCATGTATCGTCGAATTCGTGACGTTGACGGCCATGTTGCCATTGCCCGTCACGTACGAATAGACGCCGTAATTCGCTGAAGTGGTTCCGGTGATGACGCAATTTGTGAGGTTCGTCGTGCTCGTCGTGCCGCTCATCGAGACGTACGCGCCCGCATTCGAATGATTGCGCAGCGTGCACGCATTGATCGTCGTCGATGCCGATCCCGTGAGCCACGCGCCAAAGACGCTGGAGGTTACGGTGAGATTCGTGAACATCGGCGTGCCGGCCGTCATGTACAAGCCGTAATACGTCGTACCGATGTTGACGCCACTCGCCGTGAGCACATTGCCTGGGGCATCGCTACGAATGCCGGCGTATGAGCCTTGAATGTTCGTATTGGCAATGCTCGCTGCCGTGCCGCTCGCATCGACGACCACGCCATACCACGACGACTGAGAAACGTTCGTCGATTTCAGCGTAATTGGGCTCATCGACGTTCCGTTGGCCGAAAGCGTCCCCTTGACGACGAGCTCGCCTTTGGTTGTATCGAGCCCCGAACCCATGATGTCGGAGCCCGACGTGAAATTCAGCGTGACGCCCGGATCAATCGTGAGCGTCGCGTTTTTTCCGACCGTGAGGTCACCGGGCACCGTATAAGGCGATCCAGCCGTGGTCAGCGTCGTATTTACCCACAAAACACCATACAAACCAGGCGTGGGGTCATTGACGTACGGTAGTGGCCCGAGGTCCTGCATCATGTCGCCCGCGAAACGCGATGGCGAATTGCTCGTCAATCGGAAGTTCGTCGGCGCATTGACGTAAAGCGGATTGGCCGAAAAACACCCGGTTCCTTGGCTGACGCCGTTGTAGTTGGTCGTATTGCCCCAGATATTGCTGTAGGTGACATTGAACGTGGTCGAGCCACCGGGAGGTCGGTAGAGGCCTGTCGATTGATTGGTGACGTTGCTGTTCTTCACCGTCATCGTGGCTGTCGACCCCGTATTCGATCCGGCATAGACACCCGTACCGGAGGTACCATTGGCATGAATCGTCGAACCCGTGACGTTGACCGCCATGTTGCCATTGCCCGTCACGTACGAATAGACGCCATAATTCGCTGCGGTCGTGCCCGTAATGACGCAATTCGTGACGTTCGTCGTGCTCGTCGTGCCGCTCATCGAGACGTATACGCCCGCATTCGAATGGCTCAAAAACGAGCATCCTGTGATGGTCGGCGATGCGGTTCCCGTGATCCATGCGGCAAACACGCTGCCTTGCACGCTCGGATTCGTGAACGTCGGCGTGCCGGAGGTGACGTAAAGACCATAATACGTCGTGTTGATCGACACGTCGTTCGCTGAAAGCACGCTTCCGGGAGCGTCGCTGCGAATGCCCGCATGCGTGCCTTGGATGTTCGTATGCGCAAGGTTGGCCGCCGCGGCTGTGGCATCGACGACGACGCCGTACCAAGCCGATTGCGAAACGTTTGATGCTTTCAGGGTAACCTTGTTCATCGCTGTGCCATTGGCTGCCAGTGTGCCTTTGACGACGAGCTCGCCTTTGGTTGTATCGAGCCCCGAACCCATGATGTCGGAGCCCGACGTGAAATTCAGCGTGACGCCGGGATCAATCGTGAGCGTCGCGTTTTTTCCGACCGTCAAATCACCCGGCACCGTATAAGGTGAACCTGCGGTCGAAAGCGTCGTATTCACCCACAAAACACCATACAAGCCAGGCGTGGGGTCATTGACGTACGGTAGTGGCCCGAGGTCCTGCATCATGTCGCCCGCGAAACGCGATGGCGAATTGCTCGTCAATCGGAAGTTCGTCGGCGCACTGACGTAAAGCGGATTGGCCGAAAAACACCCGGTTCCTTGGCTAACGCCGTTGTAATTGGTCGTATTGCCCCAGATATTGCTGTAGGTGACGTTGAACGTGGTCGAGCCACCGGGAGGTCGGTAGAGACCTGTCGATTGATTGGTGACATTGCTGTTCTTCACCGTCATCGTGGCTGTCGATCCCGTATTCGATCCGGCATAGACACCTGTACCGGACGTACCATTGGCATGAATCGTCGAACCCGTGACGTTGACGGCCATGTTGCCATTGCCCGTCACGTACGAATAGACGCCATAATTCGCAGCGGTCGTGCCCGAAATGACGCAATTCGTGAGAGTCGTCGTGGTGGTTGTGCCGCTCATCGAGACGTATATGCCCGCATTCGAATGGTTCAAGAGCGAGCATCCTGTGATGGTCGGCGATGCGGTTCCCGTGATCCATGCGGCAAACACGCTGCTTTGCACGCTGAGATTCGTGAACGTCGGCGTGCCCGCCGTTATGTAAAGGCCGTAATACGTCGTTTCGAGCGCTACGTCGTTTGCCGCGAGCACCATTCCGGGAGCGTCGCTGCGAATGCCCGCGTGCGAATGCTTGATGCTCGCATGGCTGATCGTCGCCGCCGTGCCCACCGCATCGACGACGATGCCGTACCAGGTCGATTGCGACGATCCGTTTTGCGCGAGAAACTGCACAGGACTCGCCATCGTGCCATTGACGTTCAGCGTGCCCTTGACGATGATTTCGGTCTTCGCGGTGTCGAGCCCCGAGCCTTGGCTGTCGCCGCCCGGAAATTGCACGATCGTGCCCGCTTGAATCGTCAGCGTGCCGCCATTCAATATCGTGACGTCACCTTGCACGATGTAAGGGTTTCCCGCGGGTGTCCACGTCGCGTTCGCAATCGTGCCTCCCGCAATGATCGTCGCGCTTGCGACGCGCGGGAAAAACGTCACGACACAAAGCGCGAGCGCCAGCACGATGAAGTGCAAGACACGCGTCATCGTTCGATTCGACATACGCAAAGCCTCCGGGGCACGCTGCCCCGCTCCGATTTCTTTTGAGTACAAACGTTCTCGCGCGATCACACTGGATGACGAAACCGCGCCTGTGCACATGAGCCTTGGGTTGGTCGCGAATTGCGCCCACTCGGGCGGGCGCTGACGCAGTACAGCCAAGCCGCGAGGATGCGTCAAGCGGCGCGGGCGTAAGCGACGACCGCGCCACTCACGAGCCTTTCACGGAGGCGTGAACGCACTGCCATTCCAACGCAACGTCACGGGCTTGCCGGTCGACGGAAGCTCCACGTCGCTCGACACGAGCCGCGGAAGTTTGCCGTCCGGCTCGGGTACGAGCACCGAAAGCCTTACCGACGTGCCTCGCGCAGGCGGCAAATCCTCGGGACGCGACATGCGCAGGCGAATGGGGGACTTCTCGCCAGCACCAAAGTGAAGCGTGTACGCGCCGATTCCTGCTGCGATCACATCCGGATCGGCTTCATCATCGTCACGCAACAACTTCACGTCGATCGGTAGCGCACCCGCAGGTGAACGCACGAGCACCACCACGGTTTCCGCGGGATATGGCAATTCGAGCGCTGCACGGCTCAACCTATCGAGCGTCGTCGCATCGATCCCCTCGCGATTGCGACCTTCGGCAAGCAGCACATGGGCCAGCCGCCCAGCAAGCTCGCCCAGCTTTGCATCGCCCGCACGTCCGCCCGTCTGTGCAACGCGCCCGAGCATGCGATGCGCGATGTCGAGCCTTCCAGCGCCCGCGTGTGCGAGCGCGAATCGAATGGTCGCGGCAGGTTCGTCCGGGATGAGCTCTTCGAGGACCGCATACGCGAGCGAAGCGTCCTCGTAAAAGCCTTCATTTCGCAAACGATCACCAAGGAATGCTCGCGCCCATGGATCGCGCGGAGCCCGTTCGCCAAGCTCGCCGAACGTACGACGTGCTTCGCCTTCGTCACCAATGCGAAGAAGCGCCGATGCTGCATCCGCAAGCAGGCCTGCATCTGCGAACGGATCGAGGCGCACGCGGCGAATTTCGTCCGCCAGCTCGGTCTTCATGTCGAGGTTTTCGAGCAGCGCGAAGAGGCGCCTTCGCAGGCGCGCATCATGCGGAGCGATACCCAAGAATCGTCGCACGACAGCCAATCGCGCCTTGTCGTCGTTTGCCGCTCGGTATTGTTTGCGGAATGTACCGACGGGGTATTTCTCTTCGCCAAGAAGCGCGCGTTTGATCGCGATGAGCTCTTCGGGGCTTTGCGCACGTCGAATCGCTTCGCGGCGCAGCAATGCCGCCGCGTCATTCTCGCCCGCAATTTCCAGGCGCGTCGCCACGGCAACGCGTGCAAGCCCTGTCTGCTCGTGAAGCAATACGAGCTCGAGCAGCGCGCGACGATCGGTCCACGTCGGAAGCTCGCAAGATTGCTTTGCTTCGACGTACACCACATCCGCCGTCGACCGATCGAGGCGTTCTCGCCATATCCCTCGGCGCAAAGGCAAAGGCAAAAACGACGTCGGTGAACACTTGCGGCCTCGAAGTGTGGGCAAAGGAGGCGGCAAGTCGAGAATGCGTGAAACGTCGATACTGACGTTCAAACCGCTGGCAGGAAAAACCATTCCACGCACGACGACTTCGACGCATCGAGCGAGCGCGGCGTCGTCGGCACCGGCAATGCCTTGCACCTTGACGTCTTCGGTTCGCCCTTCGCCGTCGATTTTGAAACGCACGTCGAGTTTGCCCGAGAGCTCGGGCCTGAGCGCTGCGCGTGAATCACGACACGCTCGAACCGACGATCGCGCTTCGTCGAGCGCGCGAGCCGCCGCATCGGCAACGGCTGCCTTGAACCCTTTTTCGTCGTCTTTGTCGTCGCCCGCTTCGGTTTCTTGCGGCACGTTCGTGAGCGTTCCGGCGGACGTGCGTGGTGTTGCGAATGCCGCGGAAAAACCCGATTCGGGACCCGCAGACAAGTCGAGGATTCGCGTCTGCAAAAGCGTCGGTTGATACACGCCCATGTTGCTCACGGTAAAACCCGTCCATGGCGTGAGCAGTCCGGCGCGCAGCGCAACGTCGGTCGCTGCTTCGCGTCCTTTGCCTTCGAGCGCAATGTGTTCGACACGCGCCGCGGCCCACCTTCGAGCTACATCGGATTCGTTGCGCGCTCGTTCGATCACCACCGCGCGCTTTTCTTCGTGCTGCCCCTTGGCATCGCGATATCGAAGCGTGATTTCGCGCGGCGGCTCGCCCTTCACGCGACCCACGGCGAACACCGTTTCACCCGATGAAATGGCTCGAGGGGCGCGCGGGTAAATGCGTTCGACCTCGGGGCCAAACGCGATCTCCACATTCGCGACGGCAGGCTGGAGCGCTTGCGCAATGAGCTCGGTTGCTACGCGACTTGCATCCAACGTATCGGCAATTTCCAGAAGCGGCCCGGACCCTCGAACGAGGCTCGCGAGCGCAAAACGATTCACGAGCGGACCAACGCCCACGGCGCCGAGGCGCGGAACACCACCCTTGCGTCGAGCAAGACGCGCGTGGATGAGATCGACCGTTGGATCTCCAACGGTTGGCCAACCGTCACCGACGTAAATCACCATGCCCGCGGGTGCATCGGCTGGGATCGCATCAGCGCCTGCTTCGAGCGCTCGACCGAGATCCGTTGCACCACCAGGAGACAACTTCGATAGCGCCTCCGTCGTCGCTTTGCGGCGTGCATCGTCCACGGGGCCGAGAGGAGGTCCTACGGGACGAACCGTCTGATCCGCTGCCAGCACGATGGCTCGATCACGCGTGCCGAGTCCTGCGAGCACCGCGTCGACGAGCGCTCGCTCGGCATCGAAAAGCGCAGGCTCGACGCTGCTCGACGTGTCGAGCACGAGGGCGAGCGTCACGCCGTCTTCCTGCGCGACATGCGGAACCTCGGTGCGTACGAGCACGGTGGATGCGGGATCTTCCGTGTCACCTTCGAAGGGCGGAGCGACGTACAAGCGAGCGGGGCTCGGGGATTTGTCGATCTCCACGTCGACCACTAGATCTGCGGTGGGTCGATAGTCGGGGCGGCGCACTTCGACCCTGCTTCCCGTCACGCGTGCATTGAGCCCAGCCCCTATCGATCGCGGGCTGGATGATGTGGCATCGACGCGTGCGGAGAACTCGCCAATGAGCGGTGGCGTCGCGTCCGACACCATGGGGTAGCGGTACTGCACGACCCACGTGCCGTCGCCTTTTGGACGAGGCGAAAGCCATTCGACGTAACGCACGACGACGCCAACCGAAGCGCCGGGCGCGATGCCTGGAATGCGCGCGCGTAGCCAGCCCTCGCCGGCCCATTCGAGTAGCTCGGTCGATGGTTGCGAAGCGTTCCCAGGGCCGCGCGTTGCGAGCGCGATGCGCCCTTCGCGCGTCGAGCCGCCGCGTACGGACGCGAAGCGGGAAACGATCGCACCAGGTGGAACGGCCAGACGATAGTCGCCCGTGACGGTCTCGCTGCCGGCGTTAAAGAACGTCGTGCGCACTTCGGTTTCGGCGATTTCGCGTGCGACGATGGCTTCGACATCGTGTGCGCGAATCGTGAGGGGAGAGCCCGCCTCGCCGGGTTTTTCCGGACGACCCCACAGCTCGCCTACGGCACGACGCGGAACGCCTTTGGCGCCCCATGGTGCAGCCATGCCCCCGGTCCAATCGTCGTATCCGCGTTCGGGGCCGATCGTGATGGTTTGTCCGTCGACCGCCGCGGTTTCTCCGGTACGCACGGTCTTCTCGGCGCCGTTTGCCCGCACGGTGATTTCTTCGGTTGCAGCGTAAAGCTTTGCACTCGAAGGTTTTTCCTTGGGCCGTTCGATGCCCGTATTCGCGCCGCTCACGATGCAGACGGCGCTGCCGACGTTGATCTCGGTACGTGCGCCAAGCGCTCCCTGAACAAAGATCCGCCCGTATTCGAGCTCGAGGCCGTTCGCTGTGAGCTTCAGGTTCGTGTCACGATCGATGACGAGCGACGTGCCGTCGTCGAGGCGAAGCCGGGCGCGCCCATCGCCATCCGTCGTGACGACATCACCCACGGACAAACGTCGCGTCTTGTGCACGGACGTGCCCGACGTTTTCACGGACGAATGCACCGCTTGCACGTCGGCCACGGTGGCGACGAGTGGTTGCGTTGGTGCGCGTTCACCTCGGCCGCGGAGCAGAAGCACCGTCGCCACGACGATGAGCAGCGAGCTGACGATGCCAAAAAGCGCAGGCGAGATCGTGGGTCCCTC
Source organism: Polyangiaceae bacterium (assembly GCA_016715885.1). Taxonomy (NCBI): domain Bacteria; kingdom Pseudomonadati; phylum Myxococcota; order Polyangiales; family Polyangiaceae; species Polyangiaceae bacterium. The sequence goes on along the minus strand of JADJXL010000008.1, from coordinate 51,971 downwards.
GGGCGGAAGCGGCGCGCTGTTCGACCGGTGATACTGCGCGATCGCCCGCGGATCGCTCAGCGGTAGCCATTCCGCCGTATCGAGTTTGTCCGTGCGGCTGACGACGATGATCCTTCGTTCGGCCGGCTTTGGTGCAACCGGTGGCGGAGGTGGTGCTGCAGCCTGTTCGTCATCGTCATCATCGTCGTCGTCATTGCTGACCTTGCTCGGCGTATCGCCGGCCGGCTTCGTCGCGGCACTGATCGCGTCTTCCACCGGTGCGGCGAGTGGTTCGGTGTCCGGTCCTTCATCGCTGCGAGCCGTCGACGGTGCAGCGCTTTCCGATGCGGGAGCTTCCGCCGTCGGATCCTGCTCTTCTTTACGTTCGTCGCTCACGGCCCGACCTCCCGAACTTCACCCTGCGAAATCGCAAACACGCGCGCGGGCTTGCCGTCTCGAGTGAATCGGACGGGCAGCTTCACGATGGTTTCGTTGTCCTCACCTTCATCGAACACGACGGTCAACGTCGCTTCTGCTCCAAGGCGTGCGGCATGCGCGACGTCCTCCGGTTCCAACCGCACCCAGATCTTTGCATCGGGACGCAGCGGCATGACGGCTTGCGCGATGCCGAGTGTCACGTCGCCTTCGGGTGCTGGCATTTCCGTACCTAGCGCGTTTGTCCAGAGCGACGGATGGAACTCCGGATGCGACCACGTCAGTGACACGCGTGCCCCTCGCGGCGCTTTGCCCGATGCTCGCTCCGTCGAAACGACGCGCAGTAGGCGCGCTCGTAACGTTTGCTCTTCTTCCTTCTTGCCGGCTTTCTTCGCTTCGAGACGACCCCACGCGAGGTACGTCGCGGCAAACGCTCGAGCCGTCACGGCAGGTCCCTGTGAAACATCGGGAGCACCTGCAGCGCCGCCCTTTTCGGTCCACTTGATCGCTTCTTCCAACTTGCCGAGGCCTTCGGCCGATGCGGCGAGCAAGAGCGCCACCGTCGTATCGTCTGGAGCAAGGCGCGCGAGTGTTTGGTACTGGCGCGCTGCTTCCGCGTAAAACCCGTGGGCCCTCAAAAGATCGCCGAGCCTTCTGCGTGCGACCGGATCATCTGGGGCAAACTCGACAATTTCCCCGAACGCTCGTTGCGCTTCCGCTTGATGATAGGCCTTCAGCGCCGGGTCCTTTTCGCGATCGGCCAGGCGCAGATGAAGCTCGCCTACCGCTGTACGCACGTGCGCATCCACGTCCGGACGTGCGCGCAGCGTTCGTCCCAGTTCACGGGCGCCTGCGAAGTCTTCGGCATCTTCGAGCTCGTCGAGCAGCCGCAACGCCAGCGCAAAATCGCTCGGCCAGCGCGCAACCAGCTCGCGCAGCTTCTTCACGCGATCCGCAGGCGTCTTCGCTTCCTTGAGCAATTTTTCCAGGACACCCGGATCGATCGTTTGAAGTCCAAGGGCTGCATGCAGCTCGCGAACTTCCGCCGCCGTACGCACGCGAGAAAGCATGCCGCGGTAGAGCGCGTCGGCGACGCCCAGGTCCGTGAACATCACGCGCCACAACGAAACCTTGCCCGAGATGCTGGGCATCGCATCGAGCATCAGCGACACGAGCTTCGATCGTTCGCGCCATGTTGGTGCTTCGCATGTTGCAAGCGCGTTTCGATAGATCGATGCAACCGCGTTCGGATTGCCCGTCGCGCGCCCGAATCGTTCACGCCACAAACCAATGCGTTCTTGGAACGGAACGAGCGCGGCGCCGCTGCACGGGGACGGCCTGTGCTGCACGTCGCCGACGCGGATCGTGATGGTCGTTCCGTTGAAACGACCTTCGCCCGTGGTGGTTTTTGCTTTGGTTTCGGCACCGGTCGTCGGCTCTGTGTTGGCCTGTTTCGACTTCTCGTAGAGCGCGTCCGGAACTGGCGTCGAAGTCGCCGTTGCGCTTCCGAGCGGTTGCTGAAGTTGGCTCACGATCGTTTCCGCGGCGGCCCGATCCTTTGCAGGTTCGGCCGGCGGTGGTGTTGAAGGCGCCGGGGCCGGTGCGGTTGCCGTTGGAGCTGGTCGTGCGACTGGCTGCGCCGGCGCGGCCGCTGCCGGAGCGTCTGCGGGCTTCGATCGATGCGATCCACCGAGGCGTCCGGCTCCCGAGCCAAACCCTTGGCCGGTGCCCGTGCCAGCCCCGTGGCCAATCGTTCCGATGGAGCCGAGGCCAAGGCCATCGCCTCGACCTCCGCCGCCTTCGCCGACACCGGACATACCAAGTCCTCCGGAGCCAAACGAATCGCCGATGGTGTCGCCCCACATGCTGCCGCGAGCGCTCAATGGGTCGTTACCGATCGAATCGTCGCGGCCCCACGGCGCCGCCGGTGCATTGGGATCGCCGCCTGCACCGGTGTTCATCAAGCCGATCATCCCGAATTCGGCCGCGTCTCGAAGAGCGGCTTGGCGGGCCGCATGCGAGTCACCATCCGAAGGTCCTTGGACCCCAAAACGATTTCCCGAGCGCGCGTTGGGATTGCCCATCGATCCCTCTTCGCCCTTTGCACGCGTGCCCGTTCCGCCCTCCTTGTTGTCGGCGTTCGCTTCGGCCACTTCCTCGACCGGTTTGTCTTCTTCCTCGTCGACGTCGGACTGGATGAGCGGCGTCCAGCCAATCGATCGACTGCGCTTCGTGTCGACCAGGTTCTTGGCCATGCCCTTCTTGCGTTCGAGCTCGCTCCGTTCCTCGGGCGTCATCTCGTTTTTCGTCGGCACGTACAGCGACGTGACCGGCGTGATGATCGCGTGACGTGATCCCAAGTCGACCATCGCTGCACGCCCGGTTGCTTCCGTCATCATTTGCAGAAGGCGCCCTTCCGCCCAACGGCGTCGCAAGTCGCCTTGCTCGTCGATCGGCGTCACCTTCAGGTTTGTCCGAGTGGTACCAGCTGGCCCTGTCAGCGAGACCGTCGTCGGAGCGCCACCTTGCGTGAGCCGTCCGATGACCGTGATGCTTTCGTCCGCAACGAGCGCGCCGAGATCGCGCGGGAAGATTCGTTCCACGGTTGGACCGAGGTCCACCTGAGCGCCGAGCCATGCAGGACGTTCCGCATGTTCCAGCAGCCGCAGCGCCGTTCTTGCGGCAGCATTCGCATCGGATACGCGTTCGGCAAACCCGCCACGCGCGAGCCCTTCGAGCAGCGCGACGTTGGCTTCGTCTCCGACGCCGATGCCGAACATGCGCACGGGACGCGGCAACTTGGCGAGTTTGTCCCGAAGATCTTGCAAGCCGAGCTCGCCAACCGTCGGGCTGCCGTCGCCGATGTACACGACGGCTCCGCGACGTGCGGGATCCAATGCGGCTGCTGCGAGGCTGAGCACGCTGCCGAGATCGGTCGCTCCGCCGCGGTCGACGCGAGACAAGCGAGCGAGCACTTCACGGCGACCGGCTTCGTCGATGCTCGCGAGTTTGTCTCGGCCAGGTACCACCGGCGTCAGGCCGGTATCGCCGGCCCAAACCACGACGCGATCATCCTTGCCGAGGTGCGCGAGCAACGCCGCGGTTGCTGCGCGGGCAATCGCGAGAGACGGTGCGTCGGTTGCGGCCGACGTATCGATCACGACGGCAAGGTCGAGTCCCCCGGTCGCGAGCGGCGCATCTGCGGCTCGGATCGGGACGACGAGGTAGTCGGATTCGGTCTTCGCTCGACGTGATGCTTCCGCGCGTTCGGAAGGCTGCACGGTTTCGAGGTCGATCGTGTGCGGCGCCGTGTATCCGCGTGGAGCGAGCAGCCCTTCATCGAAGAGCTCGACCGCCAGATCCGCGCGAGGAACGAAATCCTGAGCTCGGATCGTCACGGCATTCTGTTCACGCACGCCGCTCATGCCGACGCGCACTTCGCGTGCATTTGCGCGCATGAAGTCGATGGATGCGGTGAATTCTTCGATGTGCGGCAGCGAGCCTTCGGCGCCTTCCGCAGCCATCGGATACGTGTACAGCCGACGTTCGCCCTTGGCTCCGGTTCGTCCCAGCCACTCGGCATAACGAACGACGACGCGCCGAGATTGTCCCGGCATGATCGGGTAAAGCCGCGCCTTGTACGTGCCTGGAGCTTCCCACTCGAGCAGCGCGGGATCTTCCTTGCTGCCTTGGTAGACGTTCGACTGATACTGCGCTGCGGCCGCCTGTTTTTCTTTGACGTACCCCCAGAAGATCACGCCTTCGCGATCCACGCCGAACTTGTGCAAGCTCGCCCCGAGCGGTGTGCGGAAGCGGTAGATGCCTTCGACCGTCGTCGAGCTTGGATTGAAAAACACTTCGTCGACCTCGGTCAGCGCGAAGTCGTCTTGGATCGTGACGCGAACGTCGAGCTTTTGGATCGTGAGCGGGAAGCGCGGCGCGCCTTGATTGCCAGGAGCTCGAGCACCCACGGTGCCAACGCCGAACGGTGCTGGTTCGGCCACGCGATCGGTCGTACCGAGTCCCCCCGTCCAATCTTCCCAAGCAAGGACGGGCGAGGTTTTTACGAAGGGCCCGCCTTTCTTCCGCTCGATGAGCATCCGCTCGCCCGCCGTGGCGCGACCGTCTCCGTCGGTCCGCACTTCGCCTGCCAGCACGTAGACGTCGGTCGAATCGCCTGCCTTCGGCACGTCGATGCTTGCGCGCACGTGTGCGAGATGCAGGGGTCCTGTCGGTGTCGATAGCTCCGTCGTGAGGGATGCAGGCGTATCGACGAAGACGCGTCCTTCTTGGATTTCGATGACTTCCGCGCGGACAACGAGTTTGGCGGGGCCACGCACGAGCAGCGTCGCTCCACCATCTCGCCGGAGCCACGCAAGCCCGTCGGGTTTTACCTGTACGATCTCGCCATCGACGAGCCGTTCGCGCGGGTAGGGTGCACGTTCCGCTTCATTTGGAGGTGTGACGACGACGTCGCGCCTCACCGTGCGCAGTTCTGCCCAGGTTTGTGATCTCGGCAAAATCGGTCGTTCGGGTTCGCGACATCCTGGCAGGACGGCAGGACAAACGAACGCGAAGAAGGCGACCAGAACGATGGTGAAACGAGGACGAGTTTTTTTCGGGGACATGCGGCGTGGCCTCCGCATCGAGATGCCTGGAGAGCCGAACGCCCTCCCGATCTCGAGACTACCCACGACACCGCAGGATGTCTTTGGTTCCGCGTCTCTGATCGCGGTTACGAACGTGCGCGTCTGCATCGCAGATGCGTCTTGTTCCCCCTCTCCAACGCTAGTTGGAGAGGGGGTTAGGGGGTGAGGCATGTTCCCCCTCTCCAACGCTAGTTGGAGAGGGGGCTAGGGGGTGAGGCATGTTCCCCCTCTCCAACGTGAATTGGAGAGGGGGCCAGGGGGTGAGGCGTGAGGCGTGAGGCGTGAGGTGCAGATCAGGGGGGCGGGGGCGGCGCCGTCTGGACGTCCGAGCCTTGCTTCTTGATGGACTTCAAGATCACGAACTCGACGCGACGGTTCTTCTGCCTGCCCTTGGCGTCCTTGTTCTCGGCGATGGGTTTGTCTGGACCATATCCCTTGCCAACGAGGCGGCTCGCGTCGACGCCCTTGCCGACGAGATACTTCACGACGGCGTCGGCGCGCTTCTGCGACAGAGTCCGGTTCTGATCGGCAGGTCCGACGTTGTCCGTGTGACCCGCGACCTCGACGAGGAAGATCTGCTTTCGCGTGTTGAGCACGCTCGCGACGCTATTGAGCACGGCGAAGCTGACGGCGCCTTGGATCTTGTCGCTGCCCGTCGCGAACTCGACGCGCTGCAAGATCTTGATGTCGTCGTCGGTGACTTGGACGAGGCTCACGCCCCTGTCCGGACAGCCATCTTCGTCGTCGACACCGTTCAACGTTTCTGGTTTGTCCGGGCACTTGTCGAGGTGGTCGGGGATCCCGTCCTTGTCGCTGTCGGGAGCTTCATCCGGGCAGCCGTCTTGATCTTTGAAGCCGTTGACGATCTCGGGTTGGTCCGGGCACTCGTCGGCTTCGTCGAGGATCTTGTCGCCGTCGTTGTCCGGCTCGGGGCACCCGTCGGTGTCTTGGAACCCGTCAGTGTCTTCCGGCTGATCCTTGCACTGATCGTTCTTGTCCATGACGCCGTCTTCGTCGACATCGGGACAGCCGTAGAACTCCTTGCTGCGCATCTTGCCGGCATCGTCGGGGCACTTGTCTTCCGAGTCGGCGATGTTGTCCTTGTCGCGATCGGGCAGGATGTCCGGGCACCCGTCTTCGTCTTGGAAGCCGTTGATCGTCTCCTGCTTGTCTTTGCACTGATCTTTCTCGTCGGGGACGCCGTCCTGATCGTTGTCGTCGTCGAGGCACCCGTCATCGTCTTCGAAGCCGTCTTTGTCTTCGGGGATCGTCGGACATTGGTCCTTCTTGTCGTTGACGCCGTCGCCGTCTTCGTCACCCACTTCGTTGACGAACGAGACGCCGCCGATGGCTCGGAAAAGCGGCACGCCGACGCCTTGGAGCACACCGCCGCCGCCGCCGATCGTGAACGCAAGCGGAAGACTCAGCGGCGTGATCTGCGCGCCGCCACCGACTTCGAGCGAGTTCGTACCGTTGAGCGAGCTGAACTTCGTGCCGCCAAAACCTTCGGCAAAAACCTTGAAGATGGGGCTGACTTGGTAGCCCACCGCCGCGCCGTATCGGAATTCAAAGGGGCCGAGCTCGGTCGTACCAAGGCGAGCCGCTGGGCGGTACTGACCGCGCAAGTTCATTGCGAACGACAGCTTGTTGAATTGGCCGTCGAAGATGAGCCGGCCGCCTGCGGTGATGGGCAAGCTGTTGCCGATGTAGCTGTTTTGCGCGGTCAACGTGCCAAGCGGGGCCGATACGTCGATCGCTCCACCCAGCACGAAGGCACTCTTCTGGGGGTCGCCAAAGAAGCGGAACTTGCCTTCGAGCGTCGCGTCGCCAACGCCGAATGCTTTGAGTCCGCCGGCTGCGGGGCCGCCCGTATTGAGGTCGATGCCGTCACCCGACACGTACATCACGGGCACGCGCAAGCCAATTTGCATGAATGACAGCGGCACGAGCGACGCGAGCACGTCCACCGTGAACATGTCGTTGATGACGTTCACGTCGCGCTGATTCGTCGCATTCGGCTCACTGCAGTTCGTCTCCGCCTTGCAGCTCCTCACGACGAACGGCTTGTTTGCGTAGTTGAACAAGACCCCTGCGGTAAAACCCCACAGCGAGTCCATGCGTGCGCCTTCGACCGTGAAGTAGTTTTTCGAACCGGGCGCAGCCTCGAATCGCTGGACGGAAAATTCGCCCTCCTGCGCGCTCGACGGCGTCTGTTGAGCACCAGCGGTCGCGGATAGCAGCGAAGCGCTGCAAAGTCCTACGAGTGGCAGCAACCTGAGCGATAGTCGCGTTCTCATCAATCCTCTTGGCCCGGAATGGACGGAACCCACACGTTGGGAACGGCGTTACACGTGGATTGCAGGAATAAAAGAGTGCTGCGGCTACTGCAACAGAGAACCGGGATTTGGGAGCGAGTTCACCAGCCGTCGCAATGCCGCGTCACTCGGATGGGCGTCGTGCTTGCGGATCGGGCGTGGCGGGACTGATCTCGAGCGGCGGGCTTTCGAGTGTCGTTGACAGTCGCCCTTTCGGTCTGGCAAGCGGCTCGCACGAGGGGTTTTCCCCGACCCGGATTCCGACGCACCCTGGACGAGGTCGGGCATCGATCTGCGTTGACCACATCCGCTGGGCATGAGACACCGCGACGGCTCACATGTTTGGCTCGACAGAGCCTCGGTGTGGCAAGACGAATCGTACCAACCAAAAAAACCAAGCACACCGGAAGCGGTTTCCAACAGCGGGGCCGGCCGGTGTGTGGCATGCAGCAGCACCGATGCGAACTTCGTCGTGGTCCCCAAGCTTGTCGCGCACTTCGATTCCAGCTCTCCTGGCCTTCGGATCGAGCGTGCTTTTCTCGGTGTCCGCTGCGGCGCAGCCCGCGCCCGCCGAGCCTCAAAAGCCCCCTCCGGAGACGACCGCAGCGCCAGCGCAACCGTCTGAAGCGCCAGCGCAACCAGCGGAGGCGAGCCCTGCGCGTGAAGCGGCACCAGCTCCTTCGCGTCCCGACGAAGATCGGCTCGTACCCGCAGATGCACCCAAGACGCCGCCCAAAGCCGTCGCATCGCCCGATCCCGACCGCGACAAACGTGCGCTCACGAGACAAGGCGCCGAGCGTCCCGCAGCGGCAAACGCCGTTGGGTCTCGACCGAGCGAAGTGTTTGCCGAAGACTGGTGGTCACAAGCGCGTCCGAGCATCGAGGTGCACGGCGTATTCCGTACGCGCACGGAACTATTTTACCAGTTTGCCCTGGGACGACGCGACCCGATCGCGAGCGCGCTTTGGCCTCAGCCCGCGGACAACCATTACATCCCGACGGCAGGCGAAGCGCAGGTGGTGCGCCTGTGCGGTGACGATCCCACCGCAACGCCGCTCGCCGCTTGCGAAGACAACACGCAGCTCGGCGTGAACATGCGTTTTCGCTTGAACCCCGAGATCCACATTTCGGACAACCTTCGCATCCATTCGCAGTTCGACGTCTTCGACAACCTCGTCTTCGGATCCACGCCCGAGGGGTACATGAACGTGCCCGCCGCAGGTGGCGGATACACCGTCGCTGCGCGTGGCGGCTACGCGCCGCTCGGAGCGCTTTCCACGACCGCGTGGGCACCCGTTGCAGGTCAAACGAGTCTCGTGGACTCGATCGTCGCCAAGCGCGCGTGGGCTGAGTACTCGACACCCGTCGGGTTGCTCCGATTCGGCCGCATGCCCAATCACTGGGGCCTCGGCATGGTCTACAACTCCGGTGACGGTTACGACTCGGATTGGCAGTCGACGGTCGACCGCATCATGTTCACGACCGGGATCAAAAAGTACGACCTGTACTTCTCCGGCGCTTGGGATCACATGGGCATTGGCGCCACGAGCGCTCGTTTTGGCGAGCAGCAGGGCCAGCCCTACAACCTCGGCAACCTCGACGATGTGAACCAGTACGTTGCAATCATCGCGCGAAAGCGTGACCCCGAACTGCAACTGCTCGATCTGGCCAAGGGACTACCGGTCATCAACGCCGGCCTCTACTTCGCCTACCGCAGCCAAACGCTCGCCAACGACGACACGTCATCGTCCACGAACGCAGCGTCGCTCGGTCAATTGCCGACGAACGTGCGTCTCGGTTATACGCGTCGCGAAGCCGAGTTTTTCATGCCAGACCTTTGGTTCCAGTTCCTGTACAAGAAGTTCCGTTTCGAGGCTGAAGCGGCGATGATTTACGGAACCATCGAGAACACGGGGACCACGGGGCGGCCGAGCGGCAACCTTACGGGGCAACCGTCGGTCGTCGACGTCAACCCGCTCGATGCGAAAGACGTTGGTTACACGGTGCGAAGTTTCGGCTTGACGGGGCAAGCCGAGTTCCGCGCGATGGAGGACAAGCTTCGTCTCGACTTCGGTTTCGGTTGGGCATCGGGCGATCCGGATGTCGAGTCGCTTGCGCCTCCGCGCACGGGCATGGAGCCGCAGCTCACGGCGGATCGCACGTACTCGATGTTCCGCATGCATCCGGACTACCGCGTCGACCTCATCTTTTGGCGCAACATCATGTCGCGCGTGCAGGGCGCCTACTACTTGCGGCCTCAAGTGCAGTACGACTTCTCGCGTGATCCGAATGGCCAAAGGCTTGGTGGCAGTGCGGCGGTCGTTTGGAGCCGTGCGAGCGAGTTCATTCAGACGCCGGGCAACAAGCGCGACCTTGGCGTGGAGCTCGATTTGTCGCTGTATTTCCAGGCAAAAGACGGCAGCCTGAACGACGGTGTCGACAAGATGGGCGGCTTCTACACGGCGCTTCAATACGGCGTGTTCTTCCCGCTCGGCGGCCTCGACTACCTGCAAGGCGAAGTGACGCGTTATGCGAGCGAAAATGGTGGTTCGCAGCTTCAAACGGCCACCGCACAAGCCTTCCGGTTGTACCTGGGCGTGATGTTCTGACCGCGCTTTCCCCCAGAAAAAATGCTAGAGGGGGGCACGCGTATGTCTGCCTCTAGCCATCAAATTCGCCGCACCTTCCTCGATTTTTTCGCCTCGCGTGGACACGAAGTCGTCCCGAGCGCTCCGCTCATCCCGCAAAACGATCCGACGCTCATGTTCGTGAACGCCGGCATGGTCCCGTTCAAAGACGTTTTCACGGGCAAAGACGTGCGCCCGTACAAGCGCGCGGCGAGCAGCCAGAAGTGCATACGGATCAGCGGCAAACACAACGATCTCGAAAACGTCGGCGTAACGGCCAGGCATCACACGTTCTTCGAGATGCTTGGTAATTTCAGTTTTGGCGCCTATTTCAAAGAAGAAGCCATCGTGAGCGCGTGGGAGCTGCTCACGAAAGTATACGGCGTTCCCACGGACAACCTCGTCGTGACCGTTTTTCAGGGCGCCGAAGGTTTTCCCGCGGACGACGAAGCTGCCGAGCTTTGGCGCAAAGTCACGGGGTTCAGCGACGACCGCATTTTGCGCCTCGGAATGGCCGATAACTTCTGGAGCATGGGCGATACCGGGCCCTGCGGTCCATGTTCGGAAGTTCATTACTTCCATGGCGGCAAGGCGGATGTTTCGCGATTTGGCGAAGAACCGCGGCTCGATGGTTCTGGCTGGACCGAAATTTGGAACCTGGTTTTCATGCAATATGATCGTGCCGAGAAAAACGCGCCGGTCACATCGCTTCCTGCACCGAGCATCGATACGGGAATGGGTCTCGAGCGTATTTCGTGCGTATTGCAAGGCGTGACGTCGAACTACGACACCGATCTTTTGCGCCCGCTCGTCGATTGCGCCGCAGCGATTGCGCGGAAGCCTTATGGCGGATCCCATGCGCCCGATGACGTATCCATGCGCGTCATTGCCGATCACGCTCGCACGACGGCATTTCTTGATTGCCGAAGGTGTTTTGCCGGAAAAACAGCGTCGTGAATACGTGCTCCGTCGCGTCATGCGTCGCGCCATTCGGCATGGATATCGCCTCGGCATTGAAAAGCCCTTCTTGCACGAAGTGGCTGGTCTCGTCATCGAGCGGATGGGGGACGTGTATCCGGAATTGCGAGCGCGGCGGGAGCTCATCATGCGCGTCACCGAGGACGAGGAGGTGCGATTCCGCGCGACGTTGAAGCGCGGTTTGAAGATCCTCGACGAACGATTCGACGAAATGAAAACGCGCGGAGAAAACGTTCTCTCCGCGCCCGCGGCGGCCGATCTTTATACGACCTACGGCTTTCCGCTCGATTTGACGCAAGTCATCTGTGCCGAGCACGGGCACGGCGTGGATGTCGAGGGCGCCGAGAAAATCGTCAAGGGTGCCGATGAAGCCGATGGGCCCATCGATCCGAATGCGGCCGTGGATCAGGCCTATCGTGAGGCGCGCAGCAAACTCGCGGCACCCGTCGCTTTCATTGGATACGATCACGAAAGTGGTACGAGCGAAGTCGTGGCCATCATTGCGACGGAATCAGGTGCAAGCTCGGACAAACCAAAACGATCGCTCGCGGATCGAGCTGGCGTCGGTACGAACGTCGAAATCGTCGTATCGAAAACGCCGTTTTATGCGGAGAGCGGCGGCCAGGTGGGGGACATCGGCACCATTTCCGATGAAAAAGGTTTGCGCATTCGCGTGACCGACGTGCAGCGGCCTCTTGCGGGGCTCGTCGTGCACATGGGTGTCGTCGAAGCGGGCGAAGTGCAGCTCGGGGCGCCCGTGAAGCTCGATGTCGACCATGCCGCGCGGAGCGCGACGCGACGCAACCATTCCGCGACGCATCTATTGCATTGGGCATTGCGTACGGTGCTGGGCGAGCACGCGCAACAAAAAGGCTCGCGCGTGGGCCCGGACATGCTCCGATTCGATTTTGCTCACAACAAACCCCTCACGCGGGAAGAAATCGAGCGCATCGAGGATTTGGTCAATGCAAAAATACTCGAAAATGCACCCGTCGTGACCGAAGTATTGGAAATCGACGAAGCGCGTAAACGCGGCGCGGTGGCGATCTTCGAAGAAAAATATGGCGACGTCGTCCGTATGCTGACGATGACGAAAGATTCAATCGAGCTTTGTGGCGGCACGCATGCTCGAGCGCTCGGGGACATTGGTCTTTTCAAGGTTACGTCCGAAGGCGGCGTCGCTGCGGGCGTGCGCCGCGTGTTCGCGTCGACGGGGTTGAATGCGCTTGCGTACGTGCGAGGCGTGGAAGAGGACATGTCTCGGGCGCGTACGGTGGCCAAAGCGACGGGCGTGGATTTGGCGGACAAGATTGGCAAGATCGTCGCGCACGAGCGGGAGCTCGAAAAGAAAGTCGCGGAGCTCGAGAGGCGGCTGGTCGAAGGTGGCGGGCCGGGTGGCGGCGGGGGCGGAGTGGACGCGATGATGGCCGAAGCCAAGGAGATTGGCGGCATTCGGGTATTGGCGCGGCGCGTCCCGGACGGCACGCAATCGGCCGTATTGCGCGAGATTGCGGAGAAGCTACGCGACAAGCTGGGCGAGCACAGCGTGGTGCTCGTGGGCGCCATTGCGGGAGACAAAGCGCAGCTTTGCGTGATGGTGTCCAAGGCGGCGACGGCAAAAATCAAGGCGGGTGATTTGATCAAGGCCGTGGCGAAAATCGTGGGCGGCTCGGGTGGAGGCCGGCCCGATATGGCGCAAGCGGGTGGCACGGAAGTGGGCAAAATCGACGAAGCAATTGCGGCCGCTCATGGTGAAGTCGCGCGGCTCGTAGGGAGCTGACGAAGTTGCGCACCGCGCGCAAAATCGAATCGTCGCCTACTGCCTGACCCCATATCGAATGCGAATCACGCCCTGCGTCATTGACGCGGGGCGTATCGCTTTGTGCTCGAAGTATCGCTTGCATTGCTTCGTCAATTGACGTAGGGCTATATTGATACCCTTGCCTCGGCATTGACTCCGTTGGCGCTGAACATTTCCACCCCAGATAGAAAAGGACTTGCCATGACGCGTTCTCTCGGTTTGCTGATGGTCTTGCCCGTGATTTCGGCTTCTGCGCTTCTCATTGGTTGCGGTGACGCGGGTAATCCGCCCGTGGATGATCCTCCGGATGAATTTTGGGGGACGGAGGCCGCAAGCGTTACTGAGCATCCTTATCAGGCGCATTTCGAGTCTGCGTCGCAGAAGTTCAATGTGCCGGCGCCGCTCCTCGTGGCGCTCGGATATTCGGAAACGCGCCTCTATCACGTGCCTGGTGAAGCGTCCGAAATCGAGGGGTTGCCCGCGACGTATGGTGTGATGGGGCTTCGTGGCGATGCCATCGTCAATGGCGCAATGCTTGCGGGCGTTTCGGAAGCCGATGTGGAAGCCGATCCGGCGGCGAATATCATGGCGGCTGCTGCGCTGCTCGATGAACATGCCAAGACGCTTCAGGTCGATCGTGATGACCTTGGCGCGTGGGCGCCGGCCGTGGCCGAATATTTCGCGAATCCGAACCTCGAAGCGGCCGCGCATTTCATTCACGAAGAAGTCTATCGTGTGCTGCGTGAAGGCATTGCGGCGCCCGAGGACAGCGGCATTGGAGAAATTCTCGGAGCCATTCCCGACGTCACGCCGAAGTTCCCTTCACCGCAAGCATATGGCGGCGGCGAACCTCCCAGCGCCTACTATTCACTTGCGAAATGGCGCCCCGCACCTTCGTCGAATTACACCTCGGGACGCAGTGGATACAAGGTGGAGCTGCTCGTCGTGCACACGTGCGCCGGCGGATACGCGGGCTGTTGGGGCTGGCTCAATACGCCGTACCCGAAGAATCCCTACAAGACGAGCGCTCATTACGTCGTCAACGAGAGCGGCTCGGAAATCTCCGCGCTCGTGGATGAAGTGAATACTGCGCATCACGTCGGCAAGTCATGGCAGAGCAAACCGACGAATCCGCGCTCCGTGGGTATCGAACACGGCGGCTTTTCGTATACCTCGTCCAACAAGTGGACCGAAGGGCAGCTTGCGGCGTCCGCGAAGCTTGCATGTGACGTCGTCAAGCGACAGAACATCATTCGCGACCGCAATCACATCATTGGTCACTACCAGCCCGATCCGGTCAATCGCGCCAACGATCCGGGGCCGGCGTTCCCCTGGACCGATTACATGAATCGCATCAATAATTGCGTCGGCGGTGGCGGCGGTGGCGGCGGCGGCGGCGGTGGTGGCAGCGGCACGACGATCACCATCGATAGCAACAGCGGGGCCAACAACGCCGCAGTGGCGCGGCTCGTTACGCCGTCGGCCAATTGGAAAGCGTCGACGAACGTCACGGGGTATTACAATACCGGCTATTGGGTTGCTCCCACGGCCGCCGTTTCCGATGGCGTGCACTTCGAGTTTTACCTGGCCGCTCCTGCTTCCAAGCAGGTGTACGCGTGGTGGACCTCGGCAAGCGACCGTTCGACGACGACGCCCTTCGTGGTCTTCAATGCGGCGGGCACGAAGCTTGGGACCGTCAACAAGAATCAGCAATCGGGCGGCGGCTCCTGGCAGAGCATCGGTACGTTCAACTTCACGGCGGGCTGGAACCGCGTAACGGTGTCTCGCTGGACCGGGGCGGGATTCCAAGTCGTCGCGGACGCGGTCCAGATTCGCTAATGCATTTGGTGAGACCCGCAGCGAGCTCGCCCTCGCTGCGGGTGTGAGCCCGGCCGAAGCCCGAACTTTTCCGCCTCTCGCGGTTCCCCCCAAATTCGCCCGCTTCGCGGGCTCGAACTGTGGGACCCCCCTCGAGCGGCGAAAAAGTTCGGGCTTCGATCTCTGTCCTGACTTGTGTGTTTGTCTCTCTGCGTCATACTCACCATTCTAATGACGACTCCCTTGCACCACCGGCGTTTCCCTTGGTTGTTGTCCGCTCTCGCGCTCGTTCTCTCATCCGGTTGCCGCGAAGCGCCCATTCCGGAAAAAACTTCGCCCCCCGAGGCCGCTCGGCCGGCGGCCATTGCGGAAAAACCGGCTGCTCCACCAAACACCGTAACTCCGCCGGCACCTCCCTCCGCCGCCAAACCGCCGTCTTCTACGGCAAAAGTGAATGAAATTCCTCCGGAGGAAAAGGAAAAACTGTCGGGATTCATTTCGTTCATTTCCGAACGCGATGGTCAGCGCGAAGTGTACATCGTTCAGGCAAACGGAACGAAGGAAAAACGTTTTACCGACAACAAACATGCCGATTACAATGGCCCGTTTTCCCCCGACGGCAAAGCGCTGCTCGTCATGCGCGTCGAAGGTGAAGAAGGGCCGCACAAACTTTATCATTGGCCGCTCGATGGGAGCGAACCCAAAAGGCTGGGCCCGGATACGGGGCGCATTCGTTTCCCAAACTTTACACCGGACGGTAAATTCATCGTATTCGAATCTGGCGGAAGCAAGGACCTTCCATCGGAGTTCGTCGATATCTACCGTATCGATTCGAGTGGCAAAAAGCTCGAACGGCTCACGAACAATCCCGAGGGAAACTTCGAGCCGGCCGTTTCACCCAAAGGTGATGCAATCGTGCACATTTCGAGTCGCGATCGCGTGGCCGAGCTTTATGCCATGAAACCCGACGGCAAGTCGCCTTTGCGTGTCACGAACACGCAGCGTGACGAATGGGGCGCTCGCTTTTCCCCGGATGGAAAACGGATTGCTTTCGTGAGCGATCGCGAAGGGGCCGATCGAATATGGCTTATGGACTTTCCCAGCGGCGAGGCGCGGCGTTTGACGCAGCGTAGCCCTGCACCACGCGTCACCGAGGACAAGATCGCATGGGCGCCGTCAGGTCAAAAGATCGCATACGTATTGACGATTCCCGATGTGCCGAGCGCCGTGGTCATTTTCGATTTGGACAACGGTAAAGAAACGTTTTTGCATGGTCCCGCGGGAGCACAACCGCTGAGCGAGCCGTCGTGGTCGCCGGATGGTCGGCATTTGGCGGTTTCCGTGGGGCAAGGCAAAGAGCAGCAAATTTGGATCGTGCGCGAAGACGGCGGCGCGTGGATGCAATTGACGAAGTCGGCTGGCGGCAATTGGAATCCGATTTGGGGCGCGACCAAATCGAAGAAGTAGCGGTCAAAAGCGCATTTCGAGCTGCATCGAGCGTAAACCCACGTGCAAAGTGGGTTGAAAGGCTTCGTTGGCTTTTTTCCGCGCGAGGACGGTTTTGGGGTTCAAGATGCCCCCGACAAACAGCGCGACACCGGTGACCTGCGCCAACCCCTCGAAAACATAAATGAAAGCGCTGCCCTGAGGGGCATATGCACTGAAGGCGAAGGGACCGACAATGGGAATGTACAGCGTATGCCACGGCGCAACTTCCGTGGTGAAGCCATCGATGGACGGGGGCTCATCGGCTTTGTCCGCTGCAGCGATTGCAGAGGCGGCATAAGCGAGCGCAAAGAGGGTAGGGCCCGCAATGAGCAATGGGACATTGTAGCGTTCTTCGAGCTTGTATCCGTGTGGAATGGGGCCACCGCTGTAGGACAATTCGTTCGGTAGGCTGCCCGAGGGACCCCATGCCGCGGCACCGAATGGATAGGAGTATCCGTACGGAGGATGAAATTGGTATTGAGGATACTGTGCCGTCGGATGCATTTGCGGCGGTAATGGCTTCGATGGATCAGCGATGGGCGGCTGAGCTGTTGGTGGCGGGATAGCTGGAGCTGCCGCGGGAGACGCATCGGGCGCGGGCGGTGGCGGAGGGCCTTCCGGCGGTGCGGGAGGTGCTTGCGCAATCGCGCGTGGCGTTGCGAAAAGCAGGATGGATGCCGTGAAACCAGCGAGAGCGAAGCGTTTCATGGGTCGCCGTCCGTGGAAGTCTCTACGGCGCGATACTTCCACGGATGGCTAGACTTTACGATAGATTTCCGCCCCGCCGGCCACGAATTCAGCGCTTTTTTCTTGCATGCCGCGGACGAGCGCTTGCTCGGGGATGACATCGCCCTTTTCTGCCGCATATTTTCGGACGTCTTCCGTGATTTTCATCGAACAGAAGTGAGGGCCGCACATGGAGCAGAAGTGGGCGACTTTGGCATTTTCGCTGGGCAACGTTTCGTCGTGAAATGCCCGAGCGCGTTCCGGATCGAGCCCCAGATTGAATTGATCCTCCCAGCGGAATTCGAACCTGGCGCGGCTCATCGCATTGTCTCGCGCTTGCGCGCCGGGGTGACCTTTGGCAAGGTCCGCGGCATGGGCGGCGATCTTGTACGTGATGACGCCTTCCTTGACGTCGGCGCGATTGGGCAAGCCGAGGTGTTCCTTGGGCGTCACGTAACAAAGCATTGCCGTGCCAAACCATCCGATCATGGCCGCTCCAATGCCGCTCGTGAAATGGTCATACCCTGGCGCAATGTCCGTGGTGAGCGGGCCCAGCGTGTAGAACGGGGCTTCGTCGCACAAGCGGAGCTGCTCGGTCATGTTGTGCTCGATCATGTGCATGGGTACGTGCCCCGGGCCTTCGATCATGACTTGCACGTCGTGTTTCCAGGCAATTTGCGTGAGCTCGCCGAGCGTCTTCAATTCGCCCATTTGCGCGTCGTCATTGGCATCGGCAATGCTGCCGGGCCGCAAACCGTCACCCAAAGAAAAACTCACGTCGTACGCCTTCATGATTTCGCAGATCTCTTCGAAGTGCGTGTAGAGAAAGTTTTCTTTATGGTGTGCCAAGCACCATTTGGCGAGAATCGATCCGCCTCGAGAAACGATTCCGGTGACGCGATTGGCCGTGAGCGGCACGTAGCGCAACAGAACGCCGGCATGAATCGTGAAATAGTCCACTCCCTGCTCGGCTTGTTCGATGAGCGTGTCGCGATAGATTTCCCAGGTGAGCTCCTCGGCTTTGCCGCCGACTTTTTCGAGCGCCTGATAAATGGGCACGGTGCCGATGGGAACGGGCGCATTGCGAAGAATCCATTCGCGCGTTTCGTGGATGTTGTGTCCGGTGGACAAATCCATGACCGTATCGGCGCCCCAGCGAATGGCCCACACCATCTTGTCGACTTCTTCTTCGATGGATGATGTAATGGCGCTGTTGCCGATATTGGCATTGATTTTGACGAGGAAGTTACGGCCGATGATCATCGGCTCGCTTTCGGGATGATTGATGTTGGCCGGGATGATGGCCCTTCCGCGTGCTACTTCGTCACGAACGAATTCGGGCGTGATATGTTCGGGAATCTTTGCCCCGAACGAGCGGCCGGGGTGTTGTTTACGATAAACATCCGCTGCCCGTTGTTGTTCGCGCAGCGCGACGAATTCCATTTCGGGCGTGATGATGCCTTTCCGAGCGTAATGCATTTGAGTGACATTGTGGCCCGGTTTGGCGCGCCAGGGTTTGTCCGTGGTGCGAAAGCGAAGCGAATCGAGCGATCGGTCTTCGCGGCGGCGCTGGCCATAAACCGAGCTGACTCGAGGGAGCTGTTCGACGTCGCCACGACGCGTGATCCATTCCTGCCGTAGCGGGGACAAACCTTGTTCCACATTGATTTGCGCGTCGGGATCGGTATAAGGACCGGACGTATCGTATACGGTGACCGGGGGATTGGGCACGAGGCGCGGGGCCGAATGCGTTCCTTCGCGCGTGGGTGTTTGCGATATTTCGCGCATCGGTACGCGAATATCGGGATGAAGCGAGCCGCTCACGAAGACTTTTCGTGATGCCGGCAGGGCACCCCGCGTAATTCCTTCAAGACGAGTTTGGTCGACGCGTTGCTGTTTGACGCTGCTCATGACGCTTCCCTCCGCCGGTGCGAACCGGATCAGGTTCGAGGGTTCGGCGGTTTCCCTGCGGTCGTCGCCGTCTCAGCCTGGTGGCTCCCCTAGGTCGAATGCGAGGTATCGTCGAAGATGCGTGCGAAGTCAAGACGATTGGCTAGGCGCTCGGGCAAGTGGTTCGGCATGCTCGAACGAACGCGGATGTCCTGCGACGAAACCAGTTCATCCAAAACGCGAGCTCGTGCTACGCTATGTTTCTC
Organism: Polyangiaceae bacterium; assembly: GCA_016715885.1. Taxonomy (NCBI): domain Bacteria; kingdom Pseudomonadati; phylum Myxococcota; order Polyangiales; family Polyangiaceae; species Polyangiaceae bacterium. The sequence goes on along the minus strand of JADJXL010000008.1, from coordinate 32,999 downwards.
GATGTCGGCTGTTACTCTTGCCCGATGGGGGTTGGAATGAGCGTTCGTCGCCTCTTGCCACTTTGCGTTGTGCCTTTGGTTTACGCTGCCGTTCCTGGGTGTTCCGAAGATATTTCGGAGTTTTCTTTGACGAACGCCGTCGTCACGATTGACCCTCGGGGGCTGCCCGGTGGCACCCTGAGCATCCAAGTCACCGCCGAAAATGACGGTCAAGCAGCATGGGAACCAGGCGACGTCGTGCTGAAGCTGGATGCGGGTCAGGGTTTTCCCGCACAGTCGGTGCCGCTGCAAGCCGAGACAGAACCTGGCGCAAAAGGCACGTTCAAGGGGACGCTGAAAGCGCCTGCGCAGGTAGGTCTCTTTCGATTGATGTTCGATGCGACGTATCAAGCGGAGAAGTTCGGACAGATTGCCGCGCCGGTGACCGAAGTGACGTGCAGCGACGGCGTGTATTGCAACGGCGCGGAACGGTTTGTCGCAGGCGCTTGCGTGGCGGGGCCGAATCCGTGCGACGACAAGGCCGATTGCACGACGGATACGTGCGACGAGGCGACGGATACGTGCGCACATGAGCTCGGGGCCAACTGCGCAAAGTGCAAATCCGATTGCGTGCCGGATTGTACGGGCAAGATTTGTGGAGACAATGGTTGCGGCGGCAGTTGCGGCTCGTGTCCCATGGGGCAGGCATGTGCCAATGCGGAATCGATGTGCAAACCGACGAATCAGGCGGGCACGTGCACGTCACCGCTCGAATTGTTGCCGGCGGGGACACCTCTCTTGGGCGTTCACCAAATTCAAGGGGACACGACCGACGGCTTGCACGAAGTCGTGCCGACGTGCAATTCGACGAGCACGTCCGTCGAAAAGGTCTACACGTTCACCCTGACCGAAAAAATGGGTATCGAGGCGCGCGTATCGGGATACGATACGGTTTTGCACATTCGTAAAGAATGCGCGAACGACGCGTCAGCAGCGACCGTCGGATGCAGCGACGATGCGTCTCCGCCGGGCGATTACGGCTCACGTGTGGACGCGGCGCTCGATCCGGGGACGTACTTCCTGATTGTCGATGGTTTCGATGCATCGCAATACGGCGCATTCAATCTGCAAGTGAAATTCACGTCGAACGGCTGCGTACCGCATTGCGACGGCCTGCTTTGCGGACCAGACGATGGCTGCGGTGGAGATTGCGGCAGTTGCGATCCAGGGTTTGCCTGCACGGACAAAGGGCGTTGCCGTCCCGATCCGTGCGTTCCCGATTGCAAGGACAAGGAATGCGGCGATGACGGTTGCGGCGGCACGTGCGGCACGTGCGCCGAAGGGTCGCTCTGCGTTCCTTCGTCGTCGACATGCCAGGTATTTGCCAATTGCGACAACGAAAAGCCCACATGCACGCCTCCTTGCGGCGCTGGCGAATTCTGCGGGGTTGATTGCGGCTGCCATGCCATTGGCGATCCCATGCCGGATCTCGTCATCGACGAAAAACGTCTGGCGGAGGAAATCCTCTTCGATTCGCTCGAGGTCAGCGAATCATCGTGTGCATTCGTCGAAGCTTGCGTGGGCGGAACCGGCACGCGCAAAGTGCTGCGATTCAGCGTCGAAGCAAAAAACCAAGGCCAAGCGACGCTCACCGTGCCTCCGCCAGCCGATCGGCCCGACCTGTTCATCTTTTCGGATTGCCATGGGCATTACCACTTCAATGGTTTTGCCGAGTACAAATTGCTCGACAAAGACGGCAAAACCGTGCTCACCGGACACAAGCAGGCCTATTGTATGGAAGATACGCAACAAATCGCCTTTGGTCCGAACGTGGGATGCGACAAGATTTACACCTGCGAAGAACAAGGCATTCAGGCGGGTTGGTCCGATCTCTATGGCAATGCGCTCGATTGCCAATGGCTCGACGTCACCGACGTGCCCGCTGGTGATTACATGATCCAAGTCGTCCTCAATCCGAGCCGGGAATTCGAGGAAGTGAGCTTCGACAACAATACGGCCACGGTTCCCGTGAAGATCCAATAATGGCAATTCGTTTCATCGATGGTCCTCGCCCGCGGCTTTTCGGGCATCGTGGTGCATCCGGCACGATGCCCGAAAATACGCTGCCGTCCTTTTCCGAAGCACTCGCGGCCGGCGCCGATCGCCTGGAGCTCGACGTGCACTTGACCGCGGACGAAGAGGTCATCGTGCTGCACGATCCGGACCTCGACCGAACGACCGACGGCAAAGGCCCGGCGAGCCGATTGCGTTTGTCGGAAATCCGCGAGCTCGATGCTGGATACCAATTCGCAACATCCGAGGGCATTTGGCCTTTTCGTGGGCGACGGATTCGCGTTCCGACGTTCGCCGAAGTGCTGACGCATTTTCCGAACGTACCGCTCAACATCGAGCTGAAATTGGACGAGCCAGCCTTGGTATCGGCCATGAAGTGGCTGCTCGAACGTTACGATGCAATGCCGCGGGTGCTTCTCGCCGCCGAGTCGCAATCACTCATGGACCGAATTCGCACAGCAATGCCGCGGGTCTTGACGGGAATGTGCTCGGCGGAGGTGCTCGAGTTTTGGGGGAATGGTGGAAACCAGGGCTACCGGCCGCCTGGCTTTGCTCTGCAGATTCCAGTCGAATACGCCGGCATTCCGGTCATTACGCCACGATTCGTGGAAGTGGCGCACGCGGTGAATCTTGAAGTGCACGCATGGGTCATCAATGACGAACCGGAAATGCGAAACCTCGTGGACATGGGCGTCGACGGAATCATGACGGATTTTCCGCGTCGCGCCGCAATGGTGCTCGGACGTGGAAGACGCTAGCCGTTACTTGCGGGTCCAACCATTTCGTTGCGATGGTGGCGGGGGCGAATCCAGAAGCGAGCGGTCGAGGCTCGGTGCGCGCTGCGTGAGCGGAGGAAGATCAGAGCCACGCCGCGTTGGCGGAGGCACGTCCGAAGGGCGCAGGCTCGGGCGCGGAAATGGGCTCATGCGCCCTTGCCCCGCGCCGGATGGTGATGGTGGGCGCAGGCTTTCCGGAGCGCGCTCGCGCTTTTGCCATGTGCCATCGAGGTACTCGGCCACTTGCTTCGCAAGGTCGTCACCGTCCGAAGTCTTCACGATGAACCCCGTGGCCTTCGTCGAAAGCACGAGACTTTGAAGCTCACGGACGGGTCGTTCGGAGAGAAAAACGATGGGGCAGGAACAAATGCCTTTCTGCATGGCAACTTCGACGAGTTTGCCCCCGTCGAGAGCAGGCATGTAGACGTCGACGAGAATCAGATCGGGCGAAGTGCGCGCGACGGCTGCTCCAAATCCAAAAGGTGAATCGAGCGTGGTGACGTCGTAGCCGCGCGATTGCAGCATCTGCTTGACCGCTTCGCGACACGTCTCGCTATCGTCCACGAAGAGGATGCGGCGCCGCGGAACGTTCATCTGTATCTTTGCGCTCCGAGCCCGAGTCGGCCGCCCTGGTCAATCCCCATTACGCAGATTCTATCGTCGCGAGCCATCGAACAGCAAGTCTTGAATTTGCCGGTGCCGCAGCGATCTCCGCCGATGCTCGAACCGGACGATTCACGCAGGCGCTTGCGCGTGCGTACCCATCGAGGGGCATGACGCGTGCTTGGACAAACGCGGCTGCGAATGCGGCAACACATGGCTTGCCGAACGTTCACGTGATCGCTACCAAGCTCGCTGGCCCGCACGGAGAACGTTTGACGTCAAAGGATCGCCCGTTCGCAGCCAGAAAAAAGGCCCGGCGAGGTTGGTCTGCACGCCGGGCCGAGCCCAAGCCATCCAAGGAGACCGGGCCATTCGAACGTATGTCGAGACCGCGAAGGCTTGCAAGCGTATCCCCGGAAGTGACGTATCGTCAGTGTCGACGGTGCTCAGCGCAATGACGCGCGCGCGGCGCGTGGGTCCATCGCTTCGCGTAAAGCTTCGGCCAAAAGGTACGAAGCGCCCACGGTCGCGAGCAGAAGCGCCCCCGGCAGGATGAGCAATCGCAGCGCCTCTGGGTGACGAGCTCCCTGCGCGAGCAGCTCGCCCCATGATGCGCTGTCGGACGGCGTTCCCATTTCGAGAAACGCAAGAGAGGCATCGAGCAATACGACCGATGCGACGCCAAAGACGGAGCTGACGGTGACGGGCCCAAGCGCGTTGGGCAAAACGTGCTGCAAGAAAATGCGCGTTCGCGACGCACCGAGAGCGCGCGCGGCAAGGGCGTAGTCTTCGGTTGTCGCACGCATCGATTCGGCATGAACGAGACGCGCGACTTCGGCCCAACGAACGAATGCGATCGCAAGAATGAGTGACAGGGACGATGGTTGGCGCTCGATCGCCCACACGAGCGCGACGACGATGATGGCCGGAAAGCTATCGACCGTTTCCACGAGACGCACGAGAACCGTGCGCGACACGCCGCCTCGAATGCCCGACAGTCCACCGAGAAAAACACCAAAAACAGTGCTGAGAAAAATGGCGGCAACGGACAAACCCAGCGCATTTCTCGCGCCGTAAACGACTCGCGCGAAGATGTCGCGGCCCTTCTCGTCCGTGCCGAGTGGATGTGCCGCCGACGAAGGTGCAAAGGGGCCCGCTGAAGTCGGCGCTGTTGGGCTCGCTCGCACGATGGGCCAAACGACGAACGCATCCGCGTAGGGTTTGTCCGGGTCTTCACTCGACGCGTACGGTCGCTTGATGGCAGGTGCGACGTCGACGTGACCTGGTCCGAGCACGAGCAGCGGTGCGGGGGCCGCAAGCAGCTCGGCAAAAATGCCGACGAGCGCGAGCATGCCCAAGACGACCGCGCCCACGGTTGCACGGCGATCGCGCAAGAATCGACGCACCGTGATGGTCGCGTGACTCATCCGTTGCGCCTCTTTTGCTGCAAGACGGCTGCGACGAGTCGCCGGTCGAGCACGATGTACGAAAGGTCCGTGAAGATGACGCCGAACGCTGCCGTCGCTGCCGTCAGGATCGACACCGCCATGAGCCAGCTCGTGTCGCGCGTACGCACGGCCGCAATCGTCGCTTCACCAAGCCCATCGAGACCGAAGACTCGCTCGACGACGAACGCACCACCCAGGGCCATCGGCGCTTCGAGTGTCGCGAGTGTGACGAATGGAAGCAGCGCGGTTGGCAAGGCATGCACGAAGATGGCGCGTGAGGGGCTAGCTCCACGCGCCATCGCGGCGCGCACGTGTTCCTGGGCAAACGCGGATGCAAGCGCCGCTCGAACTTGGCGCGTCGGCGACGCAAGCAATCCGAGCGCGAGGACGACCGTGGGAAGGATGAGCCCGGTTTGCAATTCCAAACGCGAGGCGAGAATCGCAAACACAGCGGTTGGAATCGCGTAGAGCAGCAGCAGCACGAAGGCGAGCGCGGCTTCGCGACGCCTGCTTCGTGTTGAAATGCCAGCAAAGCCCAGGACGAAGGCCACGCCATAGGCCAGGCCGATGGCGCCGAACACGAGCGTGAAGGTGACGGGAGCGCGACGAAGCACGCCGTCGAGTACGGGTGCACCATCCGGTCCGGGGCCGAACCGCCGCGTAAAAGCAGAGACCGCCCACTTGCCATAACGCGTGTCGAGGACGACGGCGGCGAAGCGTGAAAGACCATCGACGGTGACGAAGTCGTTCTCGTACACGAGCCAAAACAATCGCCATCGCTCGACGCAAAGAATCGCTGTGGGGTAGTCGTCGCCGGGAGCGATGCGATCGTCGCGCCCCGTGACGTGTGCCGCGATGTCAATCAGCGCCCGCGTTCGTTCGAACGATGCCGCGTCGTGAGGATGCTCGAGCGCCGCCATGATGTCTTCGAGCACGAAGGTGTCGAACTCGCGCATCTCTGCAGCACGTGATCCGCTTCCGTATCGCGACAAGCGGCGTACGGCACTGCGCGCCGCAGCGCGCCGAAATTCGATGTCACGGTCGTTCCAAAACCTCGTCCAAAACGCAACGGCACGCTCGGGATCGTCGAGTCGTTCGCTCGTGAACCCCATGCGTTCGCCGATGGGCGCGAGCGCCACGGTGACCTTCGCACGGGGTTCTGGCGAAAGAGCATCGAGTGTCGGCAACACATGAGGCAACGCCGCGCCGCCCAACCGTACGAGCTCGTCTCGGCCGCGCGCACTTTCATCGGAATCACCTTCGACGATCGCGCGAAGCGCGTCTTTCGTACGTGTTCGAACATCTTGTGGCGCGAGGTTGAAGAAGCGGGGCAGGTCGAGAAATTTTTCGCGACGCAACTGCTCGCGCTGCGCAGGCTCGAGCGGCGCTTTTGGATCGTCGGTGGGATCGGGGACGTACGAGAGGAACAAGAACGCGGCGAAGGAAACGCCGATCAGCGTCGGAATGATCCACAGGAGCCAGCGAAGCGCGTGCCGCAGCATGGAGAGTTATCGAAGCAAAGCTTCGATGAGGTCGATGCGCATGCCGAACTTGTAGGGTGAAGCTTTGACGACTTCGATGTTCCGTCCGGCAATCTTTTGCTCGCCTTCTTCCAAGTATTCCCCGGCGTTGATCGCAATCACTTTGCCCTGACCGTTGAAGATCGGACTGCCTGTCGTTCCACGTGTCGAAGAGGCGTCGTGCTGCACGAGCCAGTTGTCCTTGTAGGGCATGGGTTTTCCGGCAGCACCCGTGACACGACCGACGTGCGCTGCGAGAAACGTGGCTGCAGGGTTTTTGACATCCATCAATCGATCAGGGAATCCGATGACGTAGACATCGTCACCTGCACCAATTGCAGACAGTTCATTCTGCGTCGCGATTTCCAGCACCATGGCCGACCGCCCCCGAATGGTCACGACTCCGACGTCCGGAGTGATGCTGTTGGGATCCCCTTGCCGATAACTCGGGTGCGGGCGCATGTCGATCACGTCGAATCGCACTTCACCTCGTCCCTCGTTCTCGATCGCCTGAGGCGTTCCGCTTCGCTTGCGCGCTTCGTGTATGCACCGCGCGTTCGTCGCCAGGATCGACGGCCTCACGGCAAATGCCGTGCAGAAACCTTCCGAGCCCGTAGCAAGCATGAAGATGCCTTTGCGCGAACGGTCGTACAAGTTGCGACCAAAACTCGCGTTCGGAGGATGAAGCGTGCCGAGCCGCGTCTCGATTTCCTTTCGCCTGGGATCTTCGGGCGGCATCTGCGCGAGGTCTTCGCGCAAGCGCTGAATCTCGTCTTGCGATCGCGTGCTCCAGTAGATGAGTCCACCCAGCGCTCCGAGCGCGACGATGAGAACTGCACCGAGCAAGTACGCGGTGCGACGTTGCGAAGCTGTCGCTTCACTGACCTTGGCCTCGACCATCGCGTTGATCTCGATGGTTCGTCCGGGCCGCACACGAGCTGCAGCCGCGTTGACGGCAGATGAAATCATCATCGCGAGCGTTCGTTGCCCGACACGCGCTCCAGCAGCAGGTGCCATCGGTGGACGCGCTGGCACGGCAGGTTGCACGGGTGATGCGGCGGGGGCTGCAATAGGCACGAAATCGATACGGATTCGAGGTCCCTTGGCCCCGAGTGCAACTTCGTCACCTGATTGAAGCACGCGACGGTCGATGCGCGTGCCGCTCACGAACGTTCCATTGCGGCTGCCGAGGTCGACGACGATCCACGCGTTGCCTTCGCGCCGCAGCTCGGCGTGATAGCCGCTCGCTTCGCGATCATGGTGCGCGTCGAGCGCGATGTCGTTGTCCGGTGCTCGTCCGATACGCACGACGTTGCTCGTGAAGATGCGTTCGGCACCTGCGCGATGGCCGTAGGTGTGGACGATCCGAATGTTCATGGGGCAGTGACTCCACGAATCAGATCGATGCGCATCGCGATGCGGAAAGGTGATGCTTCGACGACCTTCGTTTTTTGCCCGCCAATCGACACGTCTTCTTCCTCGTCGACATGGGCCGCGTGTACGCCAATCACGTTGCCGTACTGGTTGAAAACGGGACTGCCGCTGTTGCCGCCGCGCGTGACGGCATCATGCAGGATGAGCGCCGTTTTGTCGGGCGTCGTCACTTCTTCATTGAAGCCCATCAAGCGGCCTATGTGTCCTGCGAGAAACGTTGCGCTGGGATTGACCGGATCCATCACGCGACCCGGGAAGCCGAGAACATGGACGTCATCACCAGGGCCGAGCGCACGCAGCTCGGCTTCGCTCGCGACGGTGACGAACGATGGAAGCGAGCCGCTGACGCGCAAGAGGGCGACGTCGGGCGAATCGGCACGCTTGGAATCGGAGCGATACGCAGGATGCGCGCGTTGCGCGACCACGTCGAACGTCAGGCGCGATGGAGATTCGTTCTGCACGACGACCGGTTTTCCACTGCGACTGCCGCATGACGTCACGCAATGGGCATTGGTGACGAGGGTTTGTCGGTCGATCGCAAAAGCACTGCAACAGCCGCTGATCCTGCGGCCGTCCACATAGGCGAGGACAAACAGCGCAGCTCGATTCCGTTCGTAGATCTCGCGTCCCGAAAACACCTTGGAAGGCAGCGTTCCGAGAGGCGTCGTCACGGGTTTTTGATCGAGCCCCATGTCCTTTGCGAGCACGTTTGCAGCTCGCTTCGACCGGTACACGGCGAGCCCCGCAATGACGAGCGCTACGAGCGTGACGACGATACCTCCCGTGAGGATCGTGTTCGCACGCTGCGCTTTGCGCGTCGCTTCATGCACCTTCTTTTCGACGATCGCGCGGCTCTTGTCGCGTCCACGCGTCGCATTCACGACGGCCTTCTCGACGAGGTGCCGTGCCGTTGCCAAGTCGACGCGACCATCGGGATCCGTCACGACCGTCGACAGTGGAGGACCAAGGATCTCGACGCGCAGCGATGGACCGTCGTCCTGACCGAATCGCACTTCGTCGCCGGCTTGAAGTGCATGCGAAGCAACTCGTTTGGCGTTGACGTACGTGCCTGTTCGCGAGCCCAGATCCACGAGCCAATACGCGTGGTTTTCCCAGCGAATTTCGGCATGACGCTGCATGACCCCGTGACGTTCTCCTCCCGCGAGAACGACGTCATTTTCTGGGGCGCAGCCGAACCGAACGGGCACCGCGGCAAACTCGTGAACAGCGCGAGCCGCTGCGCCGCGCGTGTGGGTCATGCGCAGCATCACCCAAGTATATCCCCTCTCCGCGGCGCAAAGCGCCGTGGAGAGGGGGTCAGGGGGTGAGGCATTTGGGCAGTTCGTAATCCGCTATGGTCGCAGCAGGTAATACGCAGCGACCGCGATGCAGGCGAAAGCACTCGCAATCATCATCACGATGAGCCATTGCGGTGCACTGTCGGTGGGAATGTCGACCGGATCGTCGAGGCCGTACGCACCACGATCCAGATCGGTCGACTCACGACCACGCGAATCACCGCGACGTCTTTCACTGTCGACACCGCGATGCGAGTCGTACGCCGAAGAACCGCCACCAAGTCCCACGGACACCTTGGCTTGATCGAGCTCCTTGACCCGACGGCTCGGATCCGGCGCCGAAACGGGCGCCGATGGAGACCGCTCGGGGAGCTGGTACTTGCGATAGCGAAGGCCCGTGATGTCGTCTTGCGTCGGCGCATCGAGCCCTTCGCCAATGAACTTCGAGATGACGACCGTCACGTTGTCGTGACCGCCCGCTTGATTCGCCCTGTCGATGAGCACCTTGCACGCTTCGTGCGGGTCATCGACGCTGCGCAAAACTTCGCGAATCTCGTCGTTCCGAACCATGCCCGAAAGCCCGTCGGAACAAAGCAGCAGCGTGTCGCCTCGTTTCAGTTCGACGAACGTGAGGTCGACCTGAACGCTGTCCGATGTGCCGAGCGCTTGCAGGATGATGTTGTTGTGCTCGAACGTCTCGGCTTCTTCTTCCGTGAGTTGTCCGGCTTCGATGAGCTGATTGACGAGCGATTGATCGCGGGTGACTTGGACGAGTTTGTCCCCGCGTAGGATGTACGCGCGACTGTCGCCCACTTGGCCGATGAAGAGATGATCATCGAGCAGCGATGCGACCGTGGACGTCGTGCCCATCCCTCGCCGCGTGCGATCGAGCTTTGCTTCGCTGAATATGCGCAGGCCCGCCGCTTCGATCGCTTGCACGAGACGCGACGCGAGATCGTCGTGCGTCGTCGGCGCCTCACCGGACATCATTTTCTGGAAGATGATGTCGACTGCGAGCTGGCTGGCGACTTCACCTGCAGCAGCACCGCCCATGCCGTCGCAGACGCCGAGAACCACACCACGTGCGCCAAGTGGCACGTCGCGCCCGGGTTCCATCATGCCGCGCTGTCCTTTCGACAAATCGGCAACGATGAAGTTGTCCTCGTTGTGCTCACGCACTTGGCCGACGTCCGTACGGCCAAAGAGGCGTAGTTGAATGTTGCTCGACACCTCCGCCGACTGCGCATGGGAAGACGCAATCTCGGCAGGCTCAGTAGAGAGCGAGGTTTCGGGCACGGGGTCTCGAGTGGCTTGTTCGCTCATGGGCTATGCGAGGTCCACCCGGAAGAGGTGCTGTCCAACGCGCAGGTAGTCGCCATTGTTCAGAGGAACGTCCCCGCGAATGGCGACGAATGTGCCATTCGACGAGTCGAGATCCGTGAGGGTGAAAGTCCCGGACATCGGCGCTCTGCGAACCGAGGCATGGCGCCTGGAAAGAAACGGATCAGCCGTGAAAACAATGTCACCCACCTCCCGCCCAATCACCGTCTCATCCCGGAACAAGTGGTGCACGTCGCGAATGATTCCCTCGACCGTGCGTTGGCAAAGACGTGCTCGACGCGTTAGCGAAGGTGAACCGAACAGCAGGGTCCCATGCTGGGACGCATGGCCTAACCCTCGTTCCGCGTCGCTCACGGTTTCGAACTGTAACACTTCCAAGCCCAGGAGAAGCAAGTCGCCATCTTTCAAGACATGCGGTTCCCAGATGCGACGGTAGACCCCGTTGGTCGAGCTCAGATCGCGGATGAACCACTTGTCTCCCTGAAACACCAGCCGAGCATGACGAGGGGACACGTAGTAGTCGTCGGCCAGCACGATGTCACCTTCCGTGCGTCCGATATCGACCTGCGTCCCCTCCAAAGGAAAAACCTTGCCTTCCGTGCCGTCCTCGGCGATGACGACCAGTCGCGCTGTTTTCGCCGTGCCGTCCGAAGGTTGCGCGACCGTCACGTTCGCCGCTGGAGCAAGCGTCAAGGCCGTGCGTTCGTTTCGACCAACCGAGCCCAAGGCCACATCGAGCGCCGCGTCGACGTCGGCATCGGCGCGAGACGCGCTGCTTGGTTCCTCGAGCGGCGCGCCGCAATACTTGCAAAAGCGCGTGCCTTCTGCCGAGTGTCCGTGACACCGAGCGCAACGAATCAGCTTCGGCGCAGCATTGCGCGTCGCGATACCCACGACGGGTGCGCCAACGATCTGCTCACCCTCGGCCGATGGTGCCGTCGGCGCAGCGGCCGTCATCGGCGCCGATAGAACCGGATGCGCGGACGGGATGACCGATGGCGACGACTTCGTAGGCGCCGACGATGCCGCAGGTACGACGACCGCAGGCGGTGCTTCGACAACAGGCGCTACGACTGCGGGCGGAGGCGTTGCAGTTACTTCGACAGGCGGTGGCGTGGGCGTCGAAGGCAAGTCGTCGCGAGCGCGTGGCGCCGTCGACACGCGTCCAATCGCAGCTCCACACGTCGCGCAGAAGCGATGCCCAGGCGGATTCGACGCGCTGCACGCAGGACAAATCGCAGGTCCTTCGGCGCTGAACGATTTGGAAAATTTGAACGACGGAGCTTCGGGTCGTTGACGCACCGATCCGGGGCGTCCCGATGAACCGGGAAGAAGTCCCGAACCCGAAGATGGAGCCGCCGACGGTCTGCTCTGCCGCCCCGATTGTGTCGTGCTCGTCGACGACGCATCCGTGTCGAGTGTGACGTTGTCGAACGCCGCAAACAGCGCCGCAGAATTGGGCAACGCGTTCGGGTCCATCGGCACCCGTTCGATGCCGCGTGGTGGCGTCGGCGGCACGCCTCGCGTTTGCGGCTTCAATCGGCGGCCGCAATCGAGGCAAAACGTCAAGTTGTCGGCGTTTTCACGCCTGCAGACGTCGCAGATCACAGGAGCGCAAGGGGACCGCGTAGGCGCGATCAAGTCAAGTATTGCGCGCAAGATCGTGCTCGGTGCCAAACGCGACGCCAAACGGCCGGGCGCTACCTCGAGCTGGCCGGCCTACTTTCGCCCAATCTCACTCCGCAACTCGAACTGAAACTCTGCGCCCCAAAACTGAGCTACCCCAGTTTCCCGAATCGTTCCGGCCGTGTCCGTCCAGCCGGCCATCAGCATCGCGCGGTACACCGCTCCAAACCCGATGAGCGCCGTGCGCGAAATCTCGACCTCGACCCCAAGCCCCCCAAACAACAACCCTCCGCCTGTCTCGACACCCCACTCGTTGCCGTACGCGAGCGCGCCGATTCCCCACGATCCATACGGCGCCGTGCGCGTACCCAAGTCGGGCAAGTAACGCATTTCCAAGCGCAGTTGCTGGAAGATGCCGAGCCGATAGAGGTTGCTCGAGTCCATCTTGGCAAACTGGTATGCGCCCCCGATGTACCAAGGCCCCGCGGAACGATAACCGCCGCGAATGGCCAACCCTCCAGCTCCTCCCAAAATGCAAGGCGCGTTCGCGCTTCCGGGCGATGAACACACCGCGCCCGGGTTGATGTCGTTTTCGAACACGATCGCGATCCCGTACTGCACGTATTCGACGTGAAGCGGCGGTGGTCGCACCACTTCGCGCTTCACGCCCGTGTCCTTCGGCGCTTCGGTCGCAGGCGCTTCAGTCGTAGGCGCGTCGTCACTCGCTTGGCCGTATGCGGGCGACGTCGCTGCGAGCATGCACGCACCCAGGACCGCTCCGAAAGCCCGTCGCGTGTTCACCCCACTCACGCTACGCGTCCGCGCTCCATCGGGCAACCGCGCGGCGGCGCCACAGGCTTGCGCATGCCCCGCGATCGATTCCCCATCCACGTCACTCGCCTGACACGCCGCGCGGAGCGCAGCCCCCCACGACACTCGCTTCGAGTGGTTCTCGTCCGCACCGGACGCAGTGCGGAGCCGCGGTAATACGCAGAAACGATCGCCATGACGTTTGGCACGCTTGACGACGCGCAGGTACGTCGCCTAAACGAAAACTCGCATGGAGATCCACCTCCACAATCGTGCAGTCAAGACAATCCGGCTCTCCGCTGCCGACGCCATCGAGGAAGGCGACACCGAAGCCTTGCGCGAAGACGTCATGGAAGCGTTCGACGAGACGCAGATCGAGGAAATCGAGCGTCGCATCGACAGCGGCGATTTCTTCGAATTCGTCACCGACGTTCTCGATGAATGGAGCGGCGACGACGTCGACGAGCTCTTCGAGCTCCTCGAAACACAACTCGGCGAGATCGGTATCGATCTCAAGTACGAGCGTCGTGACGACGACGAGGACGAAGAAGAGGCCGACGACGATGACGACCTCGACCTCGACGACGACGACGAGAAAGACGACGACGAAGAAGAGCTGAAAGAAGACGACGACGAAGACGACTGACGCTCGTTTTCACGTCTCTTCGTTGCTTGCTTCGCACTGACGAACCTCGGTCGACTCCGGGGTTTTTCGTCGTCTGCATGCGCTGGCCGATTCCTACGGTTTCGTAGGATTGGTCGTGCTTTCCTCAATCCGCCTCAGCGTACCTGTCCTTCGACGTAGCTCGCGCATGGACGCTCGTTCGCCGCAGGCTTCACGTCTGCGCGCACGAGATGATCGCATCGCGCGTCACGCGAGTCCGCACATTCTTTCCGCGCCGTACGATCGTCGTGTGGTTTGTCCGTCGGAACGCTTGGAGCTCCAAGCTTTGGGCGCGTCACGCGCGGCTCATGCACCTCGCCCCCGGCCCGAGCTAGGCGGTGAGGCGCTGAAGCGCACCGTGCTCGCCGTCGTTCAAGTGCCTTCGGTCGTCGTATTGACCGGTGCACCTTTTGACGATTCGTTGACTTGCAGGTCTTTGAAGAAGAGGCGCATTTCGTCTTTGCGGCCGAGCTTGATCAAGACGGCCTGAATGGCGCGTTTGGCGACGCCATTGTAGGCAGTCAAAAATGCTTGGCGAGCGGCGACGAGCGCCGCGGTCCCTTGAATGGTTTGGCCGGTCGAAGAACCTTTGCCCGAAATGGCCGCATCCAATTCTGCTTTTGCGGTTTCGATGCGCGGTTTCCATTTCGCGGCATCGGGGAGGTTTTTATTCGTCTCGACGGCGAAACCTCGCAAGATGTCCCCTGCGCGTTGGCTGAGGTCCGCGGGTTTCAATGACGCAATGGCGCCCAGGTTGCCGCCCGGGAAAAAGGCGTCGACATCGCAAGGCTCGTCATCGTCCAGCGAGCTCGTGTAATGGTAAAACTTGTCGATGTTTTTGCGGAGCGCCGCCGTTTTTTCGGTAACGTCTTTGCGGTCCGAGCGAACGCCGCTGCGCTTGATACCTTGCTTTTCGAGCTCGGTCGCAACGGCCGTCATTGCCGAAGCGACGTCGGCCTTGACCGCGGCAATGTTGACGATATTGGTGAGGCCATCGAGTTTATCGATTTCGACCAAGAAATGGTCGCCATACTCGAAGACTTCCAAGTAATCGATATGTTCATCGGCCATCGGGTCTTCCTTTCACGTGAATGGTTGCAAGGAACTGAACGGCAATATCATCATTTGACGTTGGTGTGAAGACAGATTTGGCGTACGGGTGATGCACTGTATGGCGATCGAGTGGGCAACTGGGCGACGAGTTGCGGTTTCGAGCACGATCGGATGAGCAACTGGGCGCCGATTTGCGGCTTCGAGGGCGATCGGATGGGCAACTGGGCGGCCGAAAATGCTATCGATCACACAAAGACGTGGCAACTGGGCGGCGAGTTGCGGCTTCGAGGGCGATCGGATGAGCAACTGGGCGACCGGGAATGCTGTCGATCGTACAAAGACGTCGCAACTGGGCGACGAGTTGCGGCATCGAGGGCGATCGGGTGGGCAACTGGGCGGCGAGGTGCGGTCGTTGTCTACTTTTCCGGGGAAAGAGCCCCGTACCATTGTTGATGGTGGTCATGCAGCGCTCATGAGCGCTCACGATGGGCAACCTGTAATCGGAGATCATTCCACGATGTGATAACCATGTAGTTGCGGCAGTACCGATGAGGTTCCGGAAACCGTTGCACGTTCCAGCTCGTACGTGTCCTGCTTTCTTGGTATTGGGACACCGACGAGAGTTCGTCTTTCTAGAACGCACACGACACGCAATTAGTTTGCCTGCGAGCGATGTTTCATGGCAGAAGGAGGTTCGTGCTTCGTATCCACTGTTGCCTGTGGTAGAAGCCTTTGACAACCGCCCCGACGAACTGGTTAACCGATGCCCACCGTGCTCACGAATGACGCTCCTCTGGCCGACCTGGTTCGCGCCTATGGCTGCGCGGACATCGTACCCTTAACCACCTCAAGGGTAAATTCGCCGAATCAGATTCCCTATCTTGATCTGCTCGCCAAGCACGTTCGGGATACCGCAGCTCTGCTGCCAGTCGCGGTCGCCGAATTTCAAGGGCGCCCCGTCATGTATTTTCTCGATGGACGCACGGGCGAACCTGACTCTACCGGTCGATTGGAGCTGCAACACCGGCTGGCCAATCGCGGCGATCATGCGGTGCTTGCCGTGGTGCGTCCGGGGGACTTGACCCTTCATCCGTTAAACCTAAACAGGGAGCTGCTCAACAAGCATGGCTTAGGGCGCACCATTCGGGCTGCGGATGCAAATGCGCCGTTCATTTTTCATTCCATTGCCACAGGAAGCTTCAAGCTAAAGGGGCAACCGGAAGACGTCGATCCCGTTTTCAGAAGGATTCAAGAGCTGCTCGAACTTGCGGTCGAAGATTTGGTCGAGACGCGTGAGCTCGACGGAATGGATGTTCTGTCGATGACCGGCCGAGCGTTGTTCTTTCGTTTCTTGATTGATCGCCGCATCGTCGAAGCTGACGATCTTCAGGAGATCTGCCCTGCTGCATTAGCAGGCCCCAAGCCTCACGATTTGAAAGCTGTTTTTTCGACGCCAGAGCGCGCAGCGCAGACGTCCACGTGGCTCGATCAAACATTCAATGGCGATTTGCTTCCCTTGGTAAATACCTTGAACCAGGCGACTTCGCCAACGCAACGACAAAAGGCATACGAAGAAGCGTATGCGGATGCGGGAGCCAGAAGCGAAAATCTAGTATTTCGTCATCTTGAAGCCATCCTGCGCGGCTGGAAGCAGATAAGATCAGAAACGCAATTGACTTTGCCTATTGATTGGGATGACCTGAACTTCCGCCATATTCCCATCGGAGTGCTCAGTCAAGTCTACGAGGATTTCAGTCATAAAGTGGATCCGCATGGTTCGCGCGATCGTAGTGTGCATTACACGCCGCGAGCATTGGCCAAGCTGCTTGTGGAGCAGGCCCTAGCGGGTGTAGATGCGCCGCATAATGCCCGCATTTTGGACCCCTCCTGCGGAGCAGGAGTTTTCTTGGTGCTTGCACTACGAGAGCTCGTGCGCCTCCGCTGGGAGCACGACATAGAGCGGCTCCGTGGCAATGCCCGACGTCCCAACAAGGCGGTCATTCAAGCTATTTTGCATCAGCAAGTTCGCGGATTTGACATTAGCGAGTCTGCTTTGCGCCTGGCGGCACTCGCGCTCTACATCACTGTCATCGAACTCAACGAGATTACCCGTCCTCCTTCAGAGCACCATGCGGGCAAGGCGCTCAAGGATTTGGTGCTTTTCGACAAGCGTACGGACGAGGAAAAAAGGGAACAGGACAAGAAGAAGCGAGAGAAGCAGCCCAAGGGTGACGACAAGAAGCCAAGCGGTTTTGTGCTGGGAAGCCTTGGCGACACCGATTTCAACAATTATTTTCATGTAGTCGTCGGTAATCCGCCATGGACGCGATTAAAGGACGACGGCAAGTCCACGATTGATAGCGCTGGAACGCGAATCGCCCGACGTGTTCTGAAGGACCGCAAACTTGAAAAATTGGCCAAGGGATATAAGAATCCAGGCGGCGTGCCGGATTTGCCATTTCTGTGGCGCGCCATGGAGTGGCTAACACCTGATGGGATCATGGGGTTCGCACTGGATGCGCGTTTGATTCTCTCTCCTTCGGGCCCAATTGCGAAAGCAAGAAACGCACTGATGCAAGCGGTGTCCGTCACGGGAATATTGAATGGATCGGATTTGGAGGAAACTCCCGTCTGGCCCGGCATGAAAATGCCCTGGATTCTCATGTGGGCACGTAACGAAAAGCCAGCTCTCGAGGAGCATGCATTTCATATTATCACGCCGGTGCGCGAAGACGAATTAGCAAGAAATGGGAAGTTTCGCCTCGACTTCCAATCAGCCTACACTGTACCGGTCAAGAAGGTCATCGAATACGGCTGGCTGTGCAAGGCCCTAGCGATTGGCACGACGCTGGATGCACAGGTGATGGAAAAAATGGTCATTGCAGCGAAGCGGCAGTCGATCAGCCATATCTGGGGGCAGAAGGACGGTAAACTCCCCAGCAATCGCGGTCTCGACATCAAGCCGCTAAAAGCGACCGCTGCGCCTGAGTGGTTGCTTGAGCTTGAGGTATTCAATGATGAGGATCCTGGGTTATTCTCCACCAAATGTTATCCAACATATCGAAACCTTTATGGTGACCGCCGACCCAACAATACTCGCAAGATAGAGAACTTTTATCACCCCTTGACGCTATTTCGCCGTGCACCAGGCGAGACGCGTGAATCGACGAAATCCGTACGCCTATGCGGGCGCAATATCGCATTTTCGAAGAATTATTTTGGCTATTCAGCATCAAATCATAGCGAAAGCGACATGCTGATCGCCCTCCTTCACTTGTTCGCACACAGCTCGCTTTTCCAGCACTTCACATATATGTTCAGTGCTCAGATCGGAGCGCGGAGGCGTATCATCGACAAGAAGGACATCGACGCATTCCCATTCCCCATTCTTGAGGAACTATCCGAAGCCGACCGCAAGAGAGCCGTGGAGCTTGCCGACGCGCTAGATACGCATAGTACGAAAGACTGGGATGCGATTGATACCTTTGTTTGCAAATTGTTCGGCTTGACCAAAGCCGAACAGCAAGTCGTGGAAGACACGGTCAAGTTTAATGGCCCATATCGGGTGGTGCGTAAGCGCGCTGCACAACCCACCCCAACGGACGAGGTAAAGACGTTTGCGAGCACATTGGAGAAATCTTTGCAGCCATTTTTCAGAGTGGCCGGCCAAAGGGTAAGAGCAGCGGTAGTACCACCCATTGAAGGCAAACGGGTACAACAGCCGTGGCGCTTCGTGACCTTACTGCTGGACGGCGATTCTTGGACACCATCGCCGACGCTCATTGCTGATATCATGGCGGAAGCGACGAAGACCTCGGCCAGTCGGGTGGTGATGCCCCTACCCGAAGGCGGGCTCATGATGGGGCTCATCAACAAGCGCCGATTCTGGACCCGCAGCCGCGCGCGGCTTTGCGCATTGCATATCGCGCATGAGCAGCTAGAGAAATGTTTTCCTCTTGGGGGCGACCAATGAACGCCGGCTTTTTCACGCAGCGCGGGCGCACCTACAAGGTGCCTCACGACCGCATTGGAACCCGGTGGGTGCTCATCGCGCATCAAGCGATCACCCGGGCATTCGACATCATGCGCCAGGAAGGTTTCGTACTTCAGCCAGCGTCAGAAGTCGATATCACCGTGAAACTCGAGAACGTATTGAATAATGAAGTCCTGAACCGAGGTGAGGTCGACGGCTTCGACAAGATCTTCTTTGGCAAAGTAAGACGTGTCGAGGTCGTGAATCATGACGGAACGAAGAAGTCCAAGAGGCCCGACTTGTGCTTCGAGCTTAGGCGTGAAGATCGCGTGGATTGGGATCAACTCCAAGATGCCCTATTTGCCGAGTGCAAACCCGTTGACAGGGACCATTCGCTCAATGGGCACTATTGTGCTGTTGAAAAGGACTGCACGGGCATCGAACGCTTCGTCATAGGCGACTATGCCTGGGCCATGGAGGAAGCCCTCATGATTGGCTATGTGCGTGATGGCTTCGCCATTCTGCCAGATCTCGCCAACGCGCTCACGGACCCTGACCGGCGGGCAAAGCTGGGTGAGCCAACTGCGCCAACTCCGGTCGACGCTCGTCCGAATCGACAGCCCCGCAACGCACTTTACAAGACCACGCACAAACGCTCGTTCCGGTGGCGCGGCGGAAAGAAAGCCACCCCAATTGACATTTTTCACTCCTGGCATGACTGCGATAGACAGTCTGGATAGAGCGCCTATTGCTTTCGGTCATGCCGCGCTAATGAGCGTTCGCGATGGGTAAATTGTAATCGGAGCTCATTCGGCAATGTGGACGTTAATCGACCTCTTTTATGTTGAAGCTATAGGAGGGATCCAGGCGCGGCATATAGAAGTCGAGCTCAACGCCGCACGGAAGGGCCACTTGTCGGACACGATCACCGTCGACGATGTACAGGTGATCACCGAGCTGATACAGTTCTACCGTCATATCGGACGCAATACACGAGACCTCCGCGCCATTCAGCTTCCGTGAACGATAAAACGTACACGGCATATCACAGATACCCCCGAGCACGCCCACATCCTGCGCCGGACCAATGGGCAACGGTAGCATGAGTCGGATAAGCATATAGTCGCGGCAGCACCGACGAGGTTCCGGAAAACATTGCAAGTTTCCAAGCTCGTACGTCTCGTACTTCCTTGGTACTGGAACGCCAACGAGCTTGGCTGCTATCTTTCGCCGAGATAGCTTGCTCAAACGACAACGGTCCGACGGATTATCGTTCATGTACGCGGCTTCCAGCGGCGACAAATCACGATTTGGAATATTCGTTTCGAGCACCGCGCATGCGCCCTCAGGAATCTGGATGATGGGATTGCGTGAGGGGTCATCGATGTCACGGGTGACATCCAGGCCATCTTCTTTGATGGTGAGAAATCGACGAGCCTCAAGACGATATTCGATGGTCTTCCGCGCTCCATCAGGACCGAGACAAACAATTCGAAGATGGGATGGAGATGCTTCCTCGGCGGAGCAAAGGTCAGCAATTGTGTATGAAGTCGCAAACGCGGGCCCTGCGAGGCGGAATGTAACATCTGACTTCGGCCTCTGATTTGGTGAATTCCCCTTTGGAAATAGGTACGGGGGCGTTGCGAGTCTTGGCCAAGATGGCCCCGATTCTTCACGCTTGTTGTAATAGCCAAATGTGTCTACTTTGATAACGATAGGGTGCTCACAAGATGACATCCGCAGTTCTTCAACGTAACCATCCGGCCATCCGCACCGGAGCGGGCCCTCGAGATTGCACTATGATCGTGCCCACGACAGGAGGTCGGGATGGCACGGAGAAACGCATCGCAATGGGCGAAGCTTGTAAAAGAGTGGAAACGTAGTGGCGAGCGGCAACCGAGTTTGGTGCGCGTTGGTGTCGAGGCGCATTCGCTTCACTCGTGGCGTTGGCGGCTGAGAAAAGATGGCTTGCTCGACGACGAGCATGCCGCGCAGACTTCTGCCGCACTGATTTCTGCCTGTCCACGTCGTCTCGCGAGATTGCGGGCTCGTGCAGGGACATGACCAGCACGTCGATATCGTTGTCGACGATCGCAATACAGTGCGCGTCTTGCCGGGGATTCGACGATACGACGCTTCGCCGAGTGCTCGATGTGCTGCAGGAAGGGCGATGCGATAATGTTCACGCTTCCGCCTGCATTGCGCATTTATTTGGCTGCGGCGCCACACGGATCTGCGCAAAGGCTTCGATGGTTTGTCCGCCGCCGTGATGCAAGTCATCGGCGAAGACCCGGCGTCAGGGCATCTTTTTGTTTTCAGAAACCGTCGAGGTGACCAGATCCGCGTCCTTTTCTGGGATCGCACCGGATATTGCATCTTCGCCAAGCGGCTTGCCCAGGGCCGGTTTCACCTGCCAATGCCCGTACCATCCAGCGCTCGTCACGTCGAAGTCGACGCCGCCGAGCTGGGATTGCTCCTCGAAGGTATCGACTTGAGCGATGCACAGCGACGCAAACGCTTCAGGCTCGTGCGCCGCGCGGACAATGCTGCCTGAAGTTGACCGCCACATCTTGTGGTTTGCCCTCGAATCGTGGGAAAACTCCGGCGACAAACAGAAAGTTTGTCGTTCTGTTGGCCACTCGCAGCGCCATCCGGTACGGGGCGCTCATGTCTTCCCCTCGACAAACTCACGCCACGATGACCTTGCCGACGTACGCGCCAAAACTCCAGGCGATGGCCGAAGCAGGCCGCATCGACGAAG
The DNA here is from genome assembly GCA_016715885.1 of Polyangiaceae bacterium. Classification (NCBI taxonomy): domain Bacteria; kingdom Pseudomonadati; phylum Myxococcota; order Polyangiales; family Polyangiaceae; species Polyangiaceae bacterium. The sequence goes on along the minus strand of JADJXL010000008.1, from coordinate 11,640 downwards.
CTCATCGCGCTGGTCATGGACCTTTTGTTGCGGGTCAAAGAGGAAAACACGGCGCTCGCCATGCGGTTGCAAAAGGCGTTGCGCTCACTGTACGGGCGCAAGAGCGAGAAAATCAGTACCGAAGACCTGAAGGCAATGCTCGCGAAACTCGGCGAAGATGACCCGAAGCGCCGCCACCCGCCACCACCGAAACCGCCCGCGCCCAGCCGCTCAAAGGCCACAAGGGCGCAATCCATTGCCGAGCAACTTGCCTCGGCAACAGAAGGTGATTGCCGTGCCCGAAGAGCTGCGAAAATGCGCTGCGTGTGGCGCTGACAAGACGTGCATGGATTACGTCAAGAGTCAGATTTTGGACTTCATTCCGGCCAAATTCGTGGTCATCGAGGAGCTTCGAGAAAAACTCGTGTGCGGCGTTTGTGATAAGGGCGTGGTGGTGGCGCCGAGCGAAAAGTCATGGATAAAGGGCGACCCGGCTCGGGACTGCTCGCGAAAATCGTCGTCGATAAGTGCGAGGATTCCATGCCGCTTTATCGGCAATGCAAATTCGCGCGCATGGGCGTACCGCTGTCGACATCGACGATCGGAGACTGGTCGGCTTTGCGCTCGATGTGCTCGCCCCAGTTGCTGGGCGCGTCGCGGAAAAGGTGATTGCATCCCAGTACATCAATGCGGACGACACGGGTTTGCCGGTGCTCGAGCGAGACCATCCAAATGGCGTGAAACGAGGGCACTTGTGGGCGTATTCGGGGCGGGACTCGTCGCATTCCACTACACGCCGAATTGGAAGGCGGATGGGCCGGCAGAATTTCTCCGATGGTTTCCGCGGCCATTTGCAAGGCGACGGGTACGCCGGGTACGAAAAAGCGCTTCGAGATGCCATGGATGGCGATACGGAGATCGTTCCGGCAGAGCGTCGTCTCGGCTGCGGGATGCATTCGGCGCAAATTCGAGGAAGCTGCGAAGCTCGGCGATGTCCGAGCGGCCGTGGCGATCGAATTTCTTCAAGGCGATCTACAACCTCGAGCGCGAATACAAGGAGCACAAGCTTTCCAGCGAAGATTCGGCTCGCGCAAAGGACGTTGCGCAGCGTGCCGCTCGTGGACGAGCTCTATCAATGGATTCGCGACGTCAAGCCGCAAGCGATTCCGAAAACACCGCTCTACGATGCGGCGCGGTACGCTGAAAAGCAAGAAGCTGCGTGGCGTCGGTGCTTCTCCGGATGGCCAATTCGAGATCGACAACGGCGAAGCCGAAAGACGATTACGTTGGGTTGCGCTAGGTCGAAAGAATTTTTTTTTGCAGGATCTCACGCCGGCGCAGAAAGGCTCGCCGTGGGCTACACGCTCACCGGATCCTGTCACAAAAACGGGCTCAATCCGCTCGAATACCTGACAGACGTGATCGAAAAGCTGCAATCCGACTGGCCCATGAGTCGCCTGGATGAGCTCTGCCCAACGTCTGGCGCCCGGGCATTGCCTGAGCTGATGAACGACATCTGAACGCTTCATCGCATCGTCGGCGATGCGGGCGCATGCGTGTGCGCGATGCACGCGTCCGCGTTGAGCGTAGCACGTGCACGGCAGGCGTCGGGTGTAGTTGGTCGGGCGGATACTCTTCAACGTAAGTCCTCGCTCCGCCCCGTCGTGACGTCGTTTCCGTTTCGTGGTTGGCGGCGGCATCGATGGCCGGATGGCGAGCTGTGCCAGGCACGTTTTCATGCCCGCGGCAAGCATGAATCGTGCGTTTTCTGCGATTTGCGGTCGCGCGACACACGAATGCACTACTGCGCGAGCATGACGTCGCCGCCGCATACCGACGGCATGCTCATGCAATGGGCAAGCCGGTACGCTCTTCGCGCTCATCCGTCAGCGCGGCAATCTTGCGCGTTGTCGATTCAATACCCCTCAGGGATTCGTTGCGACCTCGTGTGGCAACGGAATTCGTTCACTACGCAGCGCTGCGATGACCGCGCGCTTCAAATAGGCTTTCGGGTCGAGACCACATAGCTTTGCGCTTTCGACGAAGGAATAGAATAGCGCAGCGACCTCCGTCCCGCGGCGGGAGCGCGAGCCGTAATGATTTTTCCTCCCCACCACGATTCCGCGTTGACTCCGCTCGGTCAGATTGTTGTCGATCGGAATTCTCGGGTCATTGAAAATCGTTCGAGGCCGCTTCTAAACTTGGCTATGTACTTGAAGGCATCGTCGAGGCTGCTATCCGGGACGACCGGCGTTATTGCCACATAGGCAAAGAGCTCGCCGAGAATTCGTTTCGATCGCTCTTGTCGTAGCTCGAGGCGCATCGTATCGCCGTCAGGACCCGTGGGGCAAAGCGCCTCCACTTCATAAAGCTCGCGAATCATGTCAACGGCAACTTTGCTTTGCGCCGGGAAGTCTTTTTCAGCCTTGATGAATGCGCGACGCGCGTGCGCCCAACAATGCGCCAAGGTCAAACCGTTCGACTTTTCCAGCGACTTGTACACACCGTAGCCGTCGCACACGAGAATGCCCTTGAAAGCCCCCAGCACCTTTGCCCCAACTTCTGCCGAGCGGCCATCGTGAATTTGATACGCCACCGCGTCGGGTGAGGCAATGGCCCACGCATGCCACTGCGATGGCTTATTGTTCTTCTTGCCCAAGAGCGGCCAACGCGTTTCATCCGCTCCGATGACCGGTTTGCTCGAGATGTATTGATTCAACTCCACATACGCCGGCGCCAGCAACCGAGCCACCCGTTCGATTTGATCCCATAACGTTTGTGAATCGACGTCGAGCCCCTCGCGCTCCATCTTGCGCACTTGCCGCTCGAGCGGGTTGTGGTCGCAATATTTGTCCGTCGCGACTTCGACGGCAAAGTCAATCGAATATCGCGCCCCCTCGAAAAGCTTGAGCGGTCCCGGTGCCGTTTCGATACACGCCTGGCAACGACAGCGATACTTCTGTCGCTTGTGTTTCTTGATGTAAAACCGCCGCTCGACGACGTCGACTTCTCCCGACTCCTCGAATTGACCTTCCCATTCATCGAGCTGCCCGCCGCAAGACGCACACATTCGCTCCGCTTGTTCGCTCGTGTGCACGACTTCGATGACGGGCAATTTGGCTTGCACCTTGGGACCGTGTCCTTTTTGAGGTGGTTTCGGCGAATCGGCGGGCTTGTCGCCCGGGCGTTTCTCTGATGACTCGCCAAAGAGCATCTCGTTTTCAAGGCCAGTTGCTTCTCGAGCTCGGCAATGCGCAGCGCAACTTGCTCGGCGCCTCCACCTTTCAGCGTCGCGAGCTCTCGCGTCAGCTCGATGATCTTTTGCGTCAGCCGCTGATTTTCTTTCTCGAGCAGCGTCGCTGCCTGACGGAGAATCTCGGGATTGGTTTCTTTGTCCAAGTGCAAACGCATTTCGATTGGCAGTCATTATGGTACTGCCAATCTGGTTTGTCCAGGGGTCCGAGGAAAAATGTTGGAAAAACTTTAGCCCCAGGGGAGCACTCGTTCGGCGCGTGTGTAGACCGGTGGCGACAAGGGCATGCGCGCAATCAGCTCATTGCCTTCGAGCAATAACGCAAGCTCGCTCGTCGTCAGCATGAGCGGTCCTTCGCCCTTGCGTGCCCAGGGCGCCGCAAAATGTCCCTTCGCCAGGCGCTTGGCAAAGAGACACAAACCGGTGCCATCCCAGAAAAGCACTTTGGCTCGTTTGCGCGTGCGGTTGATGAAGAGGAACAATTCGCCCGACATCACGTCGCGGCGAAAGCCTTGCTCGACGAGCGCCGTGAGCGCATTGAATGCTTTGCGCATATCGACCGGCTCGCGATACGCGTACACGACGACCTGCCGCGTCGACCCAATCACGACAGCCTCCGAATGAGCTCGGCAAGCGAATCGATATCGAGCCCTTCGATGCAAAGACCTCCTGGGCCACGCACGACAAGCCGCTCCTTCGCCGAGCCAGCGTGCTCGTCGACGATTTCGAGCCGCTCGAAACCAGCCGCGCCGATTCCGACGATGCGCCTCTTTGGGGAGACGTCCAGCTCCGCAATGTTGGTACCCCGATTCCGAGCTCCAAACAAATCTTTGCCGGCGATATTCTTTGCTTGCGTCGTGCGAAAAATATTCGACCGCACGTCGACGCACCTCATCAGGGTAAGGATTGCCACGTCCCCGCCGCCCAACAATCGCACCAACTTGCGCGCGAATCCAAGCTGCCTCTTCTGCCATGCGCATGTTCACGCTCCTTTCGGAGCACGGTGAAATCACAAGGTAGCCGCGACTTCACGACGGGGCGGAGCGAGGACTTACGTTGCATCGTCCGTCCCGAGCCTGAACAGGCAGCCCTGCTCGACCGCCTCGGGCTACGCCTACCCGAGCGCATCCGGACCCCACGCGTCGCGTAGATTTGTAGTGCCAACTTTGGGCCGTAAGTGCTTGAAATTATTGATCTGCCCTGGCCCAACTGCGGAAGTTGGGCTAGCTGGATTTGATGGGGCCCGTCATGTTCTCGGGTCGCACGGCAGCGTCGAACTGCTGCGCAGACAACACGCCCATCGCCAATGTCGCATCGCGCAAGTTGGTATTTTCCAAATGGGCCTTGCGAGCGATTTTTGCCGCGACGTCGTACCCCACGAGCGGGACGAGGGCCGTGACGAGCATCAAGCTGCGTTCCAGGTTTTCGGCAATGCGAGGCGTGTTCGGTGCAATGCCCACGGCGCAATGGTCGTGGAACGACGTCATGGCGTCGGCAAGCAGGCGTATGGATTCGAGCGACACGTGAACGAGCAGGGGTTTTGCCACATTGAGCTCGAAGTTCCCGCTGGCTCCGCCGACATTGACGGCAACGTCATTTCCGAGCACTCGGGCCACGACCATGAGCATGGCTTCGGCTTGAGTGGGATTGACTTTTCCGGGCATGATGGAGCTTCCGGGCTCGTTTTCCGGAATCGTGATTTCGCCAATTCCTGCGCGCGGGCCGCTCGAGAGCCACCGAACGTCATGGCGATCTTCGACAGACTGGTCGCGAGCGTTTTGAGCGTACCATGAAGAAAACCACGGCGTCGTGGGAAGCGAGCGCTTGGAATTTATTCGGCGCCGTAACGAACGGTAAATTCGTCAATCGAGCAATCGTCTCGGCAACTCGCACGGGATAATCGGGATGCGTATTGAGGCCCGTGCCAACGGCGGTTCCTCCCAGAGGGAGCTCGTACAGGGGCGGCAGAGCGCGTTCGAGCATTGCGCGACATGTGTCCAATTGCGCGACCCAGCCGGAGATTTCCTGCCCGAGCGTCACCGGAGTGGCGTCCTGCAAATGGGTTCGTCCGAGCTTTACGATATTGGAAAATGCTGTTGACTTTTCGAATAACGTCGCGCGCAATGTTTCGATGCTCGGGAGGAGCGATTTTGTTATTTCGGTCGCCAATGCGATGTGCATGGCCGCGGGGAACACGTCATTCGAGCTTTGGCCGAGGTTGACGTCATCGTTGGGATGAATTGGTTTTCGATCAAGGGGCGCCGCCTGTTTCGATGGCGCGATTGGCGATGACTTCGTTCGCGTTCATGTTCGTCTGCGTGCCGCTACCGGTTTGCCAGACGGACAAGGGGAAGTGGTCATCGAGTTTTCCGCTGATGACTTCGTCTGCGGCGAGAGCAATGAGTTTGCACTTTTCGTCCGCGAGCAGGCCCAGGGAATGGTTCGTCTGCGCCGCGGCTTTTTTGATGATTCCGAGCGATTCGATGAAGCGCCTGGAAAAACGGTCGTCACCGATGGCAAAATGGGCGAGCGAGCGCTGGGTTTGGGCGCCCCAGTAGCGCGAGGCGTCGACGTCGATGGGGCCGAAGGTATCGGTTTCGGTGCGGGTCGGCATGCGGGAAGTGTAGCAGATGCGAAAGCTGCTCAGCCTGCCTCGTCTTCCGTCGGAGGTCCGCCTTCGATGACGGGCCACAAGAGTCCGAGGTCGAGCTCGATTGCGTCGAAGGGGGGAATGCGAACGTGTACATTGCCCGCATGCATGCCGGTCATCACCCAAAAACCGTCCGCATTGAGCGTGAACACTTCAATGGTTTGGCGGATTGGATGGACGAGCCAAACGTGTTTGACGCGTTCCCGCGCATAGATGGGCATCTTGTCGATGCGATCTACTTTTTCGGTCGACGGGCTGAGCACTTCGCAGACCCAATCGGGCGCGAGCGTGAAGTATGCCGTGCGCGGTAAGACCGGCATACGTTCAATGCGCCATCCCGCAATATCGGGGGCAAGGATGTCTCGGTCATCTTTGGGGCCGAAATGAAGCTCGGGCTCGTCGAGAATGTGCCAACCTCCAGGGCCACCGCGACCAATGTCGAACGGACCGTTCACTTCTGAACCGAGACGTGACGCTGTCTTCGAGTGGGCGGGCGCGGGCTTTGGAAAAACGTGGAGGACTCCGTTGATGATCTCCGCGCTCTTGTGTTCCGGCACAGCGGCATAATCTGCATACGTGGCGCGACGTCCGAGCTTTTCAGCGGGCAAACCCATGGTAACCAGTATGCCGTGGTTTGGACGGGGAGGCAAGAGCGACGGGCTGCACGATATGCCGAGAGCTCGACGGCGTCATCACGTCCGCCGCCGAAACGCCGAAATGACGTTCAATCCTTTTTCTTGCTCGGAACGACGAGCACGGCACCATCGTATTTGCGCACGATGCTGGTCGAAACGCTGCCGCCCAAAAACGTCATGAGCTTGCTCGACCTGTCCGAGCCGACGACCACGACGTCGGCTTTCCAAATCATGAGCTTTTTCGATGATGGCTTCGATGAAGTCGCCCCGAAGCATCTCGCCTCGCGCATCGATACCAAGCCCCTTCAGGACGCGAATCCCATCCTCGACGTCTTGCGCGGCGTTGAGGTTACCGCCCGTGTGCTGTTCGGGATCGGACACGGAAACGAGCAAGACATCCGCGCCTTGTATCGCGAGGAGCCTCGATGCTTCTTGCAGCGCGTGGATGGCCGGAAAGCGACCGTCTGTCGTCAAAAGGACTTTCATGAGCTTACCTTTTGTGCGCCGTCGCCGCGAGTCAAGGGCTTCGTTGCACCATCGTCACTCACTGCCCCTCCGCGTCCTTGCAGCACCGAAATCCTTCCTCGTAGCCGTAATCGTCTTCCTTGTGAAAACCCACCGTGGGCCTGCACCGCCCGCGCACGGGGCCCCACCAGCCGCCCTTCAATCCGCTTCGATTCGGATATTTTTGCTTGGGCCGCTCCACCCATTCGTTGATGTTCCCGTTGAGTCGTACACGCCAAACGGAGATACACAACGAGGCATCGAGCCCGTCGGCAAAACGCTGATCCATCGCGCGAGCTCCGCCTTGCATTCCGGGCTTCTTCATGCACCGCTCGTACTTCTTCAGCGACTTTTCCCGCTTGCGGTATTCCCGGTCGATGTTGCACGCCGTCGCATCACGCTCGTACCCGTACGTGTACGGCAGCATTGCCTCGCCCTCGCATGCGAAGTTGTATTCCGCCTCCATGCAGAGACGTTTTCCCTTTTCCTCGCAAAGCTTCTTCGCATCACCCCATGATACGAGCAATGCAGGCAATTCGCCCTTCTGGTTCGGCCATTCGTACCGATCCATGCAAAAACGCATCGGCACGCGCTTTTTGGAAAGACACACCGACGGCTCTTCGTACCGCATACATCGCTCGCTCACGGTGCTCGCTTGATTGCCGCCAGCTTTCTTCTTTCTCTTTTGATCCGTATTGAACTCGCTATGGTGCTCGATGCATTTCTGCTGCACCGTGGGACAATAATCGCCCGCGACGAGCACCATGTCGCTCGGACACCCTTCGCTCGTCCCAGGCAATGCCGCGTCGACGTCTGCATCCGCATCCGCTGCTGCATCGTCGACATCCGCGTCCGCAAAATCTTACCGCGTCGTACGCTGCATCGAGCGCCGCGTCGAATGCAGCGTCCGCCATTGCATCGGGACCTGGTTGCGCATCATCGCCCGCGTCCGTCGCAACGACGTGCTCGCGATTCAGAACACGCCAGCGCCGTCACGGACGCCGAAAGCAATGCGCAAAAGACAGACCCTATCCCCAAACGACCGGAAAACGACGGCATCGCTCGTTTCTCACACGAAATCATCGGCCGGGTGCCGGAATGATCTTGAGCGGTAAGCGCTTTCCTTCACGCTCGACTTCCACCGTCGTTTCGCGCCCTGGTTCCAGCTCCTGCAAAGCATATACGTAATCGTGCACGTTCGTGATGTCGTGCGTTCCGAGCTTGACGATCACGTCACCCGCTTGCAATCCCGCTCGAAGCGCCGGTGAATCCGGCCGGGCACCCGTGAGTTTCACGCCTTTGCCCTGCCACGCATAATCGGGAATCGTCCCGAGTGACACTTTGAACCCGCGACCCGTTCCGCTTCCTCCACCGCGATGCGGATCCGTCGACGGAGGGTCCACGAAGACGAGCCGCTCGGGCCGCTGCGCAACGGCAAGCGTCAGGCGCGCCGCAAGCGTCGCGGCCAAGTCGATGCCACCCACGTCAATCTTCTCCGCGGTGTCGCTCGGCAAGTGATAGTCGTCGTGCACGCCCGTGAACAAGAACGCCACGGGCACTCGAGCCGCCGTGAACGGCGCATGGTCGCTCGCGCCAAACCCTTCCGCTCCGAGCTTCAAGTTCAGGGACAAACCTTCGTTCGCCTTCTGCAATAGCTCCGTCCACGCGGCGGACGTGCCCGTTCCATCGACGACCAACGTGCGCTCGCGCATGCGACCGACCATGTCCGCGTTGATCATCGCGACGATCGACGTCATGGGCACGGGCGGATGTTCGACCCAGTGACGTGAACCGAGCGTACCGAGCTCTTCGGCGCCGAACGCGATGAACACGACGCTTCGCGACGACTTTTCGGGCAATTTCGACAGGCGCCGCGCGACATCGAGGAGCAACGAAGTGCCCGATGCGTTGTCGTCTGCGCCGTGATGAATTGCGCGCGTCCCGGGCGCGCGAGACGACGACGTGCCGCCCATGCCGAGGTGATCGTAGTGCGCGCCGATCACGACGTATTCGCTGGCGGTTGGCGAGTCGCTTTTTGCAGGCAAACGCGCGACGACGTTCCATGCATCCGCCATCGTCGGCTCGATGCGCGTCGTCATCTTGACGTTCACGCCTGCAAGCTCTCGCGGTTTGACGGCGGCCTTCGACGCGGTCTTTGCAACATCGTCCCACTTGATGTCCGGGAAGAGTTGTTTGGCGACACTGCGTTTGATGACGACGCCCGGAACGCCCATGCCGCGCGCATCCGCAGGCTCGAGCGGAAGCTCTTCACCCGCGGCGACGATGATCACGCCCGCCGCTTTGTGTTCGCGAGCCGTGCGCAGCTTGTACCGAGCGCTCTTGAAGTCGCGCAGAGCCTTCGCTTGCTTGTCGTCTGCTGGTGCGGGCGCGCCATCGAGGACGAGCGCCACTTTGCCTGCGATTTCCTTGCCCGCGTAGTCGTCCCACGTCACGGCTGGCGCGGTGACGCCGTGCCCCACGAACACGACGACGCCTTGTGCTTCGCCGCTTTCGGAACCATCGGCTGTGATGCTCGCGCCGTCGGCGAGCGCCGTCGGCTTTTGTTTTGCGCGTGAAACATCGAGCTTCGGGGGTCGACTTTTTGCACCCACGCGAGCGGAGAACTTGTTGCGGAACTGCTTGGCCGCGCCATCTCCGTCACCGAACGGTTCGAGGCCGAGCTCCTTGAAGCGTTGTTCGATGAGCTCGGCGGCGAGCTGCGCGCCCTTGTCGCCCGTTCCGCGACCGCCAAAGTCGTCGGACGCGAGGCGCTTGACGTCGTCCGTCACGCGCTGCAGATCGCTCGTTTCGATGGGGTTTTGGGCTTGGGCGCGGACGTTTCGACGATGTCCGGCGGAAGCGGCGGCGGCGGCGTCAGCGGCTCGCCCGCGGGACCGCACGCGGCGAGCGCGACGAGCAGCGGTGCGATTGTCCAGACGAACCTTGCGTGCTTCGGGCGCGGAAGCGCTTGTTGGGACGAGCTTTGAGCGGGACCTTGTCGAGTGATCGTCGGCTTCACGAAGAGCGCGTCTACCACGAACGGGCGAAGGAAGCTCGACTGCTGCGTGGGCGTGTCACCAAGACGAGGACCTTCGGCGGGAGGGAGGAGACTACAGTTGATGGTGGGTGGGTAGCTTTGGGAGCTTTAATGACGTGTTTTTTTGATGCTCTAGGCATTCGCAATCGTGTCTTTGTATCGGCGCTGCGATTCGACATATTGAATAATCTTCATTGGAGTTTCGAAACCAACTTGCCACGTTTCCTTCAATGAATTGGTTTCTGTGACTCAACGGTCAATGACCGACCTTCACGCAGAGGTGAAACTCTAACCCAAGGTCGATGCGCACCCGTGCGCCAGAGAAAAAACTCTACCCAACGGTCGATGAACGACCTTCACGCAGAGATGAAACTCAGACCCAAGGTCGATGCGCACCCATGAGGCAGAGAAAAAACTCTACCCAACGGTCGATGAACGACCTTCACGCAGAGATGAAACTCAGAACCAAGGTCGATGCGCACCCATGAGGCAGAGAAAAAACTCTACCCAACGGTCGATGACTGGCCTTCTGGAGAGATGAAACTCAGAACCAAGGTCGATGAACGACCTTCACGCAGTGAAACGACTCATCACCAAGGTGACGACTTCTGCGCGCCCTTGACGAGCTCCACCGACCGCCGTCCGATGCTCTTCGACGTCGGCCGGAGCGATGTGCCGGTCCTTCGCAAAGTCGAACTCGCGCGGCTTGCCTGCACCGGAACGTCACGCGGATCGTCGCCGCGTCACGCACCAGCTCCACGCGTAGCTTGTGGTCCGGCCAGCACGAGCTCGTGGGCGTCGCCTTCCTCGCCAAGCTGCGCATCCTGGCCCTTGTCGCGCACGCGATCACGCGTGAAGCGCAGCGCCTCCGTCGCCAGCCCAAACGCGGCCTCCGCCGTATGAAGCGCCTCTTCGACGCGTTTGCGATGGCGCGCCGCTTCTTCCGCTTCGCGCTCTGCCTTGGTCTTCGCTGCCTCCGATCAGCTCGTCTCGCCAGCTTGCCACGAAACCTCCAGGGTGATGATTTTCCGTGACGGTATCCGTCAGAACGACTCGGTTGTAAAGCCTGGAACGATGAAGGCAACAACCAATTCAGTGTGAGCGGTTCGGCGGGGACGCACCCGAGGGGCCAAACCCCCGCGGCATCGACTCGACGTGCAACGTCTGCGCAGGAAGCGCGATGGCCGATCCGTTTGCTTCGATGACCTCCATCAGCCCAAGCAGGGTCTCTTCGCGCCAGGCCAAAAACTCGAGCCACTCTTGACTGAGCAGCCACACGTTGACTTCGATGACCAATGCGGAATCGCCAAAGCCGATCAGATGCACGAGAATCGTGTCAGGAAACACATCGGGACGTTCGCGCAGGTATTCGCGCATTTTTTCGATGATGACGCGCACCGTTTCGGGCTTGGTCGAATAACGTAGGCCAAACTTCGCGTTCAATCGCAATCGATCGCGCGCTGCATAGTTTTCGATGCGCGTATCGGACAACTTCCCGTTCGGCATGGTGACCACGGTTCGGTCGAGCGTGCGAATGCGCGTCGATCGTAGTCAATTTGTTCGACCGTACCCGTGAGGTCCT
>JADJXL010000007.1 GCA_016715885.1 Polyangiaceae bacterium | reverse complement strand
GCCAATAATCACGTTTTCTTCGTGCAAATCGTCGTGCACGAGCTTGCGGGCATGAATGTGTTCGAGGCCATTGAGAATACCGTTGGCAATTCTGCGAGCATCGTGCAACTGCAGAGGTTTCGTGCCCCTGAGGAGTTGAGGAGTGCAACCTCGGGGACAAACTCCATAATGATGCAATCGCAATCAGTGTTCGTTTCCGGATCGTGCACTTTGTCGACCGTGAAAACGGTCACGACATTAGGATGACTCGTCTGAGCCAATAGGCGTGCATGCGCCATAAGATCAAAACCATCCTGCTGATCGGGGCGTACGATCTTAACTGCAACGTCTCGATCGAGATCGTCTCGCCCACGCCAAACATTGGTATAAGCCCCCTGCCCAATGGGTTTTTCCCCGACGAGTGTTACTTTCATAAACCTTAAATCTTTATTCCGCCTCGACGGAACAGGACTTGCCTGATCCATCAATCGAGTTCGAAAGCGGTCGCGGTTTGCGCGGTTGGACTCGGCTGTCGTGGTTCGTCGCGGCATTGCGTCGGTACATTACGCATTGGCGACAGGGCGGGCCATGTCGGTGCTGGCAGAACGGATACGTACTAGAGCTAGTCCTCATTGTGGCTGTGCCTGGCAATCAGTTCTTCCGCGGACACGACGATCTCGTCGGCTCGGCCAAGCTTGCTAGCCGATGGAGAGTCTGCGATGCCGATCTCGACAAAGTAGATAAGTTTTCCGCCGGCTGGCAGAAGCCGCCATCCATCGCTCTCGGCGAGCTCGACCGCCAAGCGTCGCCGTGACTCGGAGTAGGCAACCAAGTATCCAGCAGGCTCGTTATAGTCGTCACAGTAGCGTGCAACTTGGTGAAACCCGGAGGCGAGCTTGCGCTTTACTTCGGAGGGAGCGTCTTCCGCCTTTATGTATTTGGCGTCCACAACAATGTACTTGCCGTTGGGCTCGCGCAATACGATGTCGGCTTCGCCCGCCCCAGAGGCTGGCTCAACAAAAAACTCCACGCTCTGATCAAGCAGATACTCGTACAGGTCCGCCGCAAGTGCCCGTTCGCCTAGCTTCCCCTCAAGTCCGTCTCCCGCGACTCTTCGAAGTCGGTCCCGGCGGAACCACTCGCTACGCTGCTTATACTTCTGCAGGAGTATCAGAAGGATGTTTCGTGAGTCGAGATGCTCATCAAGATGCTCGAACAGTCCATCCAACGCGACATCTCGCAGAACTTGGACCGCATCGTCGATTTTGATGTGGTCGTCCTGGTTTAAGTGCTCCGCAAGACAGCGAGTCAAGAAAGGGTCGAATGGCTTCGTTTGTGCCAGAGTCTCAAGGACGGCGAGGCACATCGCCGCATGGTCCTCAATGTTGCTCGCAGAGTAGGAGACCGGCGTGTAAAAGGGTATACCGCCACTTGTATTCTCTAGGTTTCGTGATTTTAGATCTGCCGCAATCGTTCGAACCGCCTCCGCGGCCGCAGAAGGGCGGGTCTTTATGCCGTGAATTTGTGCCGCTGTCACGGGCGTGCTTGTCAGCCATTGCAGGAGTTGTTCACATGTGCTCTGGAGCATCGCCGTTGGGCAAGTTTGGGTGCGACGAAATCTTGCACGAAGGATATACCTCGTGCGTTGCAGGAGTTCGGGGTCCATTAGCGGAAACTCCTCAATAAAGAGTTGAAAGCATTGTCTAGCATGCGCACGGAGCGGCGTAATCCGCCCAAATGATCATCGGGTACGATATTGGCATGGCAACCACGACAGACAAGAATGTCATGATGGAGAACCTGATCGAATCGCATCCATACATGGAGTCGGCATCGAGGACACGGCACTTCAACTTCGTAGCGACCGAATTGGAGGGGCTTCCCTTCTACTCTGATGGATATCATGGTGTCGCTCCGACTTATTAGCTCCATTGAGCATCCGAAGTTGATCTTTGTTCGTAGTGGGCTGTAATTGTCGTGTAGTGCTCCCACACCTGCTGAACTGACTGAGCCATCTTGTCATAGTGCTTGTAGGAATCAGCGAGGTCCGGCGAAAACCATTTAGCGAACACGTCCCGACACATAAGCCGGATATCCACCTGTCCATTCGCCATTCGCAGGCGAGTGACGATGTCGTATGCTTCGGCTCAGCCCCACCAACAAAACCGATGCTCCCCCGGCCTCCTCCAAGCACGCTTCGTGATGGACAAACCACAGCCCCCTCAAAGAGCTTGAAAAAGTTCCTCGAGAGGGCTGGACTCCGAAGTTGCGAACAAACGGAGGAGTCCTATGTGGCACGGCCTTTTGCCGGACGTCAAGTTTTTCTTGACGCTTGTCGAGTTTGACGAAGCGATCGCACGAGAGGTCAGCGCGGCCGGATGCCCGTGCGGGGGCAAACTTCACCGAGCTGACTACCCGCGAAAACCACGGGGTATCGTGGCCGATGCCGAACCCTTGTTCAGCCGCCGCATTAGCTTTTGCTGCGCTCGTGAAGGCTGCCGAGCACGCACGACGCCGCTCTCGCTCCGCTTTATTTCTCGCTCCGTGTACGTCTTTGCCATCGTCTTGATCGCCGCTGCAACGTACTGGCAGCGGTGCGGCGCCGACAGCGCTCGTCGTGCCGCGACAACCACCGCAGAATCGTTCGACATCCCCCGACGAACCCAGCGTCGCTGGCTTGCGTTTTTCGTGTCCATCCTGCCATCGCTGTCCGGTTTCATCGCCGAACGCTCGCGTTTCATGCCGCCACTCGACGAAACACGCCTGCCCCTGTCGCTCCTCGAAAGGTTTTCCGGTGATCCCCGAGACCAACTCATGCACGCCTTGCGGTTTGTCGCAATGATTACGAAGCCGTCCAGTCATCGAGCACGCTATGCGATACTCGATTGTCGATACGCAGAGTTTGGTTTTTGCGGTAAAACTGATTCTGAGGTAGTCCGCGTTTGTCCGGAGGCGGCAATGTAGTCGCGCTCCGGTCATTGAGGTGACCTTTATGAACGAATCCGAGGGCGTGCCGATGCGCATGCGATGGGCTCGTCTGCGCTTTCAAATCATAGGACCGCTTTTTGCGGCTCCGCCCGACCATGGCGAGTTATCGATTGCCATCGAGGAGCTCGCCAAAAAGCAATGGCGCCATCCCACGACGGGGGAATGCGTCAAGTTTGGCGCGTCAACCATCGAGCGATGGTACTACCAAGCGAAATCGTCGCCCGTCGACACGATGGAATCGCTCGCGCGCAAAGTGCGTGGTGATGCAGGAAAACAACCCTGCGTCCATGCGGTGCTCAAAGAAACCATTCGGTGTCTGCACCAGCAATTTCCGTGGCTGTCGTTTCAGCTTCATTACGACAACATCGTGGCTCTTGCGGAAAAGGATCCGACCATCCATCCGATTCCGTCGTATTCGACGATTTGTCGATACATGAAAAGCCAGGGACTCTTGCGCGCAAAGTCGTCCAAGATCCGGCAGAAGAAGTCGAATACGGGCGAAGTTTACGAAGTCCGGGAAACGCGCTCCTTCGAGGTGGAGCACGTCAATGGGCTGTGGCATTTGGATTTTCATGAATGCTCCCGCAGCCTGTGCTTACCATCGGGCGAACGGCACAAGCCGGTGCTCTTGTGCGTGCTCGATGATCGGTCACGATTGGTTTGCCATGCGCAATGGTACCTTGCTCCGAGCGCGGAGACGCTGATTCACGGCCTTTGCCAAGCGATCATGAAACGCGGATTGCCTTGGGCGCTGTATGCCGACAATGGCGGTGCGATGATCGCTGCGGAAACGCGCGAAGGGTTGTTGCGTTTGGGAGTCGTGTACGATCACACTCGGCCGTATGGTCCCGAGCAAAACGCGAAGCAGGAAGTGTTTTGGGCTCAGGTCGAAGGTCGGCTCATGGCAATGCTTCGCGGCGAGCCTACGCTGACTTTGGCATTGCTGAACCAGGCGACGCAAGCGTGGGTCGAACAAGAATACAATCGGGCCATCCACAGCGAAACCAAGCAAGCGCCCATTGCACGATTTCTCGATGGGCCGAATACGAGTCGTCCGAGTCCAGAGCCGAACGAATTGCGTCAAGCATTTCGTCGGTCGACGACGCGGGCGCAAAGGCAAGGCGATGGCACGCTGAGCCTCGAGGGGATTCGTTTCGAGATCCCTGCGCGATATCGGCCTTTGAAGCGAGTCCACGTCCGATATGCAAAATGGGACTTGTCGTCGATAGAGCTGTGCGACGAGCGGACTGGAAAATCTCTGTGCACGCTTTTGCCGCTGGACAAGGCCAAAAATGCCGACCGACAGCGGCGCGTGATTCAATCCGACGCAAAGCCGACCGAACATGCAGCGAACGCGCCTGGCGTCGCGCCGTTGCTACAAAAATACATTGCCGAATACGCGGCGACCGGGTTGCCCCCGGCATACCTCGCCCACGAGGAAGTAACGAAAATTCCGGAGGAAAATACATGAAGTCGAAACTCTTGACGTTGTACGGCCTCAAATTCAATCCATTTCGCCCGGACGTACCCATCGAAGCCATCTACGCATCGCCCGCCATCGAATCATTTTGCCTGCGTACGGCAGCCGCCGTGCAAGATGGCGGATTCGTCATGATTACGGGTGATCCGGGAATGGGCAAATCGGTCGTATTGCGATTGCTTGCCCACCAAATCAAGCAGTTGCCGGATGTCGCGGTGGGATCCATCGATCACCCGCAAAGTGGCGTACCGGATTTCTATCGCGAGCTCGGCGACATTTTTGCTGTGCCGCTTCGAGCAAGCAATCGGTGGGGTGGTTTCAAAGCATTGCGAGCGCGCTGGGCAGAGCATATCGGACAAACCTTGATGCGCCCGGTCCTCGTGATTGACGAGGCGCAGGAAATGCACGATGACGTCTTGTCCGAATTGCGCCTTTTGGCGAGCAAGGACTTCGATTCACGGGCGCTGCTATGCGTCGTATTTGCGGGCGACAATCGCTTGCCGGATCGATTTCGCAGGCCGGAACTCGTGCCGCTCGGAAGCCGAATTCGCCGCCGCTTGAACCTCGAACAAGCCTCGCACGACGATCTTGCCGCGTGTCTCGATCATTTACTTGCGTCAGCGGGCAATGCGACATTGATGTCATCGGCGCTCAAAACGACGCTGGTCGAGCATGCGGTCGGCAATTACCGCATCATGATGCACATGGGCGACGAGCTCTTGACGGCCGCCGCCGAGCGCAATGCAGCGCAACTCGACGAAAAGCTTTTCCTCGACGTATTTCACGTACAGCGCCCGAAGAGCGGAGGAAAACGCCGATGATTCGCTCGCCGCCGCTCGTCATTCCCTCGGTGATTGATATTCGATTCGCGCCCGAGCGTGCGTCGCTCGTCATTTGCAAGCCGCGCTCATCGTAGCGGCTCGCGCGCTCGCGGTCGAACATCCGAGCGTCCAATCGCGTGACGATCCGCGGCTCTTCGATCCACCGACGCTCGCTCACGCCCGCGAATTGCTCGACCAATTCAATGAGCTCGCAGATTCGCTCGAACGCTACTTCGCCGCCGTGGATGATGCGGCGGAGCCGAAGAGCGTCGCCTTCGACGACTCGATTTTCTAAGCCCTGCATCCATCAAATAGCGTGCATGAGGAATTTGCATGCAAAGCATCGAATAGCGCGCTACCTCGAGCAAAGCATCAAATACCAAGCACAGGCCGATGGGGCATCAATTTTCGTGCTCAGATGCGCGGACATCAAATAGCGTGCACGAGGACGAAAGCATCAAAATGCGTGCGCGAGGGAGCATCAGATAGCGTGGAGATGCTGATTCGGCGTCGTATTCATCGGGATCGATTGCTGCGATCCCCAAAGGATCGCACGCATTCAAGATTCGACTGGTTTTGGCGAACATTACACACCACGCATAGGCATATCGATCGAAGACCTCGGATGTTGTGGCTTCCGCAATGCGCGTGGCCGAAATAACCGGCTCTCCAAAACTCATGGTTCCGTCAGCGATTGAATTGATAAGCCTATTTCGATAAGAGCGAAGCTCATGGCGGGTGATGTTTTTCGACTGACGGGTGGTAGAGTCGTATTCGTCGTGGTGGTCGAGACATAGCGGAACTAGATTATCTGCCGCGTCGTTGCTTGCGTCTTGGTCGATGTGGGCGATCTGGACTCTCTTTCGCTCTACATTTCCAGCGAGAAATACGCATAGACTGCACCGTCGGCGTGTCTTGACGAGCAAATCTGCAACCACGGTTTCAGCAATAGCCTTGCGGGTCAAGTTAACCGCCCTCCTGCTCCCTCGGGCTCACGTCCCGTATTGCCGACTGTTCGATATCCGTCAGTAGCCGCTCCTGCTCGGCGCCGCAAAAACGCGAACGCACGAAGCGGGCGCTAGGGAATCCACGGGCCATAAGGGACTACGATTCCGTTTCAGATTCCGATTCTGCCTCCAGAGGTGGTACGAATCGCACGTTCCGGAACCTTGACCGCAATTCTACCTCGCCAGCTACACGGGCGTCTTCTTCTGTTGCGTGGTTCCAATTGATCACCAATCTCTCCTGAATGTGAGGCTGATCCGGCAGAACGAGCGTGAATCCCCAATCCGTACCCTGGTTGGGAGCTTCAGAGCGCTCATGCGTCCGTAATGTAATTTCCGTGTTAGCCCCTGAGATGTATTGGTATATCGGCATTAGCCCTCCTATCGTAAACATCATAATTGCAGCCCCCTTGATCCGAGAGCTGGCCGAACCGAGCGGGACACGAACATGGCTGAACGGCGGGGTCAAGTGGACTTCCGTTGCTTCGACTTCTTCGCTCGACGTTGCTTGCGATTGCCCTGCGGGAGCTGCGCTGGGGCCTTGTGCTCCGCCATCTTCTGACGAAGCAGATCGGCGAATCGCCTTGGGCTTGGCTTGGTTAATAGTTTTTCGACTCCAAAGGTATCAGCGGCGCCGAGCGCGTAGCCTAATGCGCCACCACTAATAATGCCTTCCGCAGCGGCTCCCAGTGCAGCAGGAGCCGCTAGGCCAACGACGGTTGCAACGGCTACCCGAACAGTCTTGAACCACGTCTTGTCCTTTAGCGGTTTGTCCGTGATTGTCGCCAACCATGCCTTGGCTACCGCTTCTGCATTATGGGGGTCAGGTTGCTCCCAGAGCCATTTACGAAGCTCCTGCGTAGACTGATGATTACGAATATCAACAATGTCCTTTGGTTGAAGGACCCCGGCCAGCATTACAGCAGGAATGTTCGGCAAGTTCTCCACACGGAGGCCCGCTTCCACAGCCTTGACTGCTCCGTGGGAGCCAACGATGTCGCGCATGCGTAAGAGCTGCTTCCACGTCAGTTCACTCTCATGAACGTCGACGTCCAGGCTGTGTAGGACCATTCCTTTCGCAATGTCCTCTGCAAGCCCAGACAATTTGCCACGTTGATCTTCGCTCAGGTCATATCGTGGCACACTCGGATCAAATCCGTATCGTCGGAGCGCACCCCTATCATATGCTTTTCGCACCGCCTGTACAGCATCCTGTGACACGTTTTTAGCCGACACATGGGTTTTTTCGATTGCGAGCTTCGCCAGGCGTTCAAGCTGGGGCCACGGCACTTTACCGGCTCCCTTCAGGCCCAATTCAACCGATGCTTGCGGATCACAATGCGCGGGCGACGTGTGGTGCCCCGGTGTGAGGGGATCTAGGCCCTTTACATCGCCCGGACTGGTCAACGATATGTAGTTTACCGGCGAGGCCCAGAGAAGGAATTCCAGCGCTCCTTCCTCAAGGAGTTGCTCGACACCCTTCACACCAAAACAGGTGATTAGGTGGCACAGGACATAATTTTCGCCCCATACATGAGTACATACGGATGGCGCGACGATCAGGCCCTCAGCGAAGCGAAGGGCCTCCATAATGATATCAACTTTAAATTCTCGAATTTTTTCTTCGGGTGCATTCAGGTACTCGCCACGTCGGGTCTCCAAGTCCTGGTGGCCCGTTGAGTACAACGCGCGAGGGACTCGAGGAGTCCAGAGGGGCTTTGTCTTGTTGGTCTTCTTCGTCATCGTGTACGGCTTGCCGGTCAGGAATAGTGAAGCACACTAATGTTTGTAAAAACGTTGTCAAGAGCGCTGCCGCCTGCGTTGCAGGCGTGTCCCATCAGATTCGCAACGGCATCAAACGTCAGCGCCCACCGCAATCACCTTATTCTCACAAATGAAGGCTTTCGAGAGGCCCGCCGAGGTGACCGTGGCGCCACGTAAAATCAACACGTTACGCTTCTCGATTCGTGCCGTCGCGACGAGTTTCAATAGCGCCAAGCAAGATCGATAGCGTGCTCTTCCCTACGCTCCGTTTGAAGTACATCACCGCGGTGGAAGGTTGACCTAAAATGCAGCCGTTTGGGTGCAGTGGTGTGTCGACAGATGCCCGCAACGCAGGAGCACGCTGGCTCGACGTACCTGCTTGGTAGGCGCGAACCGACTGGGCATCGATGTCCGCAATCATTCTCGACGCGACCGCCAAATCGCGATAGGCGAACGCATGCATGCACGCAACGTTGCTGCCGTCTCGCTATTGACCGCGGCAACAGCATGCGGTGCACGTACGGACCTGCCCTCGGATGGCAACGGCGCCGCCGGCAGCGCGAGCTCGCCGAGCGGCGCGCCCTCGTGCACCCTCACCATCGACGAGGGGACGACCGTCACAGCCCTCATCACCGAAGGCGAACGCATTTATTATGTCGCGGCCCACGGGCGCGTGATGGCGGTGGATGCGGACACCGGCGAGGGAATGATGCTCGCGCAAGTTCCCATCCAGGGAGGCGGCATCCCCGTTGCACTCGCGCTCGACGCAGATTGGCTTTACGCGACGTTCATTGCCGAAGACGCCGGCTTTCCCGCGCTCTGGCAGATCTCGAAAGCAGGCGGGGAGCCCAAGCTGATCGCTCCAGGCCGAGTCGACAATGTCTTCGTCGACGAGACGGGGCTCTACTGGACCAATGACCACCCCGACTTGCCCAAGCATGTCGTGTTTCGTCGACGCCCAGACGGCACGGTGCTGTCTCTGGGCATGGTCGACGAAACCTACGACGCGCTGCGAGGTATTTTCCGCGGCACGGCCGGCCTCATCGTACCGTCGGAGACCGCGCTCCTCGCGTTCGACATCGAGGGCGCCGGCGTGACCAAAATCTCGGACGTCTGGCACATCTCGCATCCTTTCGAGCGCGATGGCGCGCTCTTTTACAACGTCGACTACGGCACGCCGCACGGCTTTTTTCGCGCATCACTCGACGGCACGATGGCGCAGCAACTTTACGAAGGCCCCTTCCAGCGCGTCATCACCGACGGCGTCCACTGGGTCTTCACCCAGCCGATCGACAAGGACGCCTCCATCTTCAGCGCCTCCTATCCAGACGGAGAGCCGTCGTTCATATATCACAGCCCCACCTACACATCGCCGCGCGCGGTGGCGCTCACGCCGACTCGTCTCGTGCTCGGGACCGCGTGGTGGGAATTTGGAGCGGGCATTCAAAGCATCTGTCGAGACGCGATCGGGCTATGATCCGACTGTCGCGCCAAACGTGATGTTTTGCCTCTGCCCGATGCCATTGCATCCGGAGCATCGGACGGTCGTTTGCGTACGTGGACGCATACGGAAGGCAGACGCGAGAATTGTTTGAAAACTTGACTTGACTAGCCGGCTGGAAGACAACGAGGTGGATGACCATGCGTCAACGTATGCGTACGATTGCAGCAATAGGCTTTTGGGGGATTGCATCGATTGGGCTTACGCCACTTGGCTGCGCGAGTCGTCTTGGTCCGGTCCGAGCCACTCAGACGAAAGGAGGAATTGACCGCCCTGAGCTTCAAGATATCACGGTCGCAAAAGCGAGCGACTGCGTGGCCGAATACGGGCGTCAGTTGGAGCCGGGATATCATAAATTCGATACGAACGTTCAGGTGAATGAAGACGGCGGCAATGAGGACGTGACGATTGACGATATTCCCAACACTGCTTATGACTTGGGCGCATGCATGCGTAATGTTTTCCGCAATATGCCCATTGCCGAAGAACCCCTCCGTCAGGGCGTGGAGACACTCAAATATCGACGCGAGCAGGCGAGCGCGGCACAACGATCGCACATGAGCGCGCCCATCGTGATCGTCGTCGCAGGCGTGACGATTCTCGTCAGCGAATTGGTGATCGAAGCTGGCGCGTACACGATTGTCTTTGCGGTGACGGTGACAGTGGCGGACAAGGCGAAAGACGATGTGGTGGAGGCAGTAAAAAGGTGGAGACGCAAGCCGACGTTGAGTCGGTGCCTCGATGCCGCCGCGGGAGGAGGTGCGCTCTGGGAGGACTTGTGTAACGCAATGACGAATTCCGTCGATGCGGCCGAATGTTGGGATAAAAATTTGCGGAGCGAGCAAATGAAGCGTAACTGGTGCTTCGCAAAGTTCGGAAATTGAACATGCCTGCTAGTGCTAAAACCACATCCAAGGCCAAACGAACGCGCTGGATCGCCGAGCGTCGTCTCGAACGGCGGGATACCGTCGGGGGCACTGTCATTGTTCGCATTGGTAGCCCAGAATGGCCTCCTGGTGCCAAAGAGTGGCGATGCCCATTCATGTTCGAGGGATTGGGAGACGATTCGATTCACTTCGGCAAGAGCATAGATTCGATGGCGGCGCTCCAAAATGCATTGATTGGCATTCGGCAGCTTCTCGAACGGACCGGTATTCCGCTTCGATGGGAGGGGTCTGATGAAAATTACGCTGGTTTTCCGATGGATGTGCCATCGGGATTCGGCCTTGCGTTTCAGCACCGTATCGAGAAAATGATTGAAACGGAGATCGAGGAGCTCGTCCGTCCTATTCGCGAGCGTCACGAACGTCTCGCCGCTCAGCGCAAAGCACGAAAAAAGACGCAAGCCAAATGAATGGAGGCAAAATTCTGCGCCGGTAAGTGGCTCTTCCGTCGAGACGACGCAGAAACTCGCTTCCCATCGTTATGGGCCGCTTCAAGGGCGGGGCAGGGGCGACCCAAAAAGTCCAGCGACGACTCATCTCCAGAAAATGCCGAACAGCCGGACGCCTGAGTTTTTTCTCTCCTGCAAGGTCGCCCATCGACCGTTGGGCTGAGTTTTTTCTCTCCTGCAAGGTCGCCCATCGACCGTTGGGCTGAGTTTTTTCTCTCCTGCAAGGTCGTTCATCGACCGTTGGGCTGAGTTTTTTCTCTCCTGCAAGGTCGCCCCTCGACCGTTGGGCTGAGTTTTTTCTCTCCGCAAAGCCTACCCATCGACCGTTGGGCTGAGTTTTTTCTCTCCTGCAAGGTCGCCCATCGACCGTTGGGCTGAGTTTTTTCTCTATCGGCAGGCTGCACATCGACCATGCGGCTGAACCGTTCTCTGTGTTAGCTTCGACCGAGTCGAATTCCGAGGAGTGGCATGACGGATAAGCACGACGAGAAATCA
Organism: Polyangiaceae bacterium; assembly: GCA_016715885.1. Taxonomy (NCBI): domain Bacteria; kingdom Pseudomonadati; phylum Myxococcota; order Polyangiales; family Polyangiaceae; species Polyangiaceae bacterium. The sequence goes on along the minus strand of JADJXL010000007.1, from coordinate 190,070 downwards.
CCGACATTCGCTCGGTTCGAGGAGCAGCTTGCGGATGCAATGTCCGATGGGGACGACCGCATCGTGCGCCTCGAACAGCAGCTCGCGGAAGCGACCGCCAACACGGCGGCCATCGTGAGCGTGCTCAATGTCGTGAGCGAAGCGAGCTCGTTTCGCGCTGCCGTCGAAGCGGCGCTCGATGCCGTACGGCGCGAGTTTGGCTGGGCATACGGCTCGTTCTGGACGCTCGATCGCGAGGCGCAGGTGCTTCGGTTCGCGCTCGATTCGGGAGACGTGAGCGAAGCGTTTCGGCAAGTCACCATCTCGTCGACCTTCGCCGAAGGCGTGGGGTTCAATGGTCGAGCTTGGAAACAGCGCGATCTCTTCTTCGTAGAAGACATCGGCGACATGTCGGACTGCGCGCGCGCGCCCGTGGCAAAGCAGATGGGCGTCAAGAGCGGCGTCTGTTTTCCCATCCTGATGCGCGACGAGCTGGTTGGCACCATGGACTTCTTCGTGATGCGTACGTTGCAGCTCAACACCGCGCGCATCGATGCTTTGCGCAACGTCGGAAAGCTCGTTTCGGGCGCGCTCGATCGCATTGAACGGGTCGACCGAGAAAGGCGTAATGCCGTCGACTTTCAGACGGCCATGGCGAAGCTCTCGGCCGGTTTGAATGCGGCATCCTCCGAAATGGCTCGCATGACCACGGCACAATCGACCGTGGCCCAAAACCAAGCCACCGCGATTGCTCAATTGTCGACGGCAATGACCGAGCTTCGTCAAATGGCGCTGCAATCGATGGACAAGGCTCAAGTCGTCATCGATCTTTCCGATCGGGCTCTGCACAGCGCCGCAGATGGCCGCTCCGTCGTCGAAGGGACCGTGCGCGGCATGCACGAAATTCGCGGCAAGGTGCAATATATTTCCGAAAGAATCGGAGCGCTGCGCACCCAGAGCGAGCAAGCGGGTGAAATCATCGCATCGGTTGCGGAAATCGCCGAACAGAGTCGCTTACTTGCGCTCAATGCCGCCATGGAAGCCGCCCGCGCCGGTGACCATGGTCGAGGGTTTTCCGTCGTCGCCAACGAAATCCGAAGTTTGGCCAATCAATCCAAGGAAGCGACTGTCCAGGTACGAAGGATTCTCGGGGACATTCGTCGCGCCACCGAAGCTGCCGTGGCTGCAATGGACGACGGGTCGGCCAAGGCCGATGAAGGTGTGGCGCTTGCGAAGCAAGCTGGCGAGCGAATCGAAATCCTCAACCGATTCATTGGAGAAGCCGTCGACGCCGCGCGGCTCATTGCCAACGCAGCTCGACATCAAGGCGTGGGCGTCGCTCAAGCCGCCGAAGCCATCCGCGTCATCAACAACGATTCCAACGTCGTCATCGATAACGTTCACCGCGCCGAGTCCACCGTGGCAACGCTCAATGCGACAGTAGCCGACATTACCTCTCTCGTCGAACGCATCGGGTGAGGCTTTGACGCATCGCCCTAACTCGCGTTACCATCTCGCCCGTGCCGCCCCTTCGTTACTTCGTCCCGAACGCCTTCACCGGACTGTCCCTCCTCCTCGGCCTCGCCTCCGTCACCATGAGCGCCCAGGGCGATTTCCGCCTCGCCGCGTGGATGATCCTGTGGGGCGTGCTGCTCGACAAACTCGACGGCACCGCCGCCCGCCTCATGAAAGCCACCAGCAAGTTCGGTGTGGAGTTCGATAGTTTTGCGGATTTTGTCGTTTTCGGCATCGCTCCCGCAGCGCTCGTCTACTACCGCCTTCTTGCCATGGGGCACATCGAGGGTTGGCACAAACCTGCCCTCATGGCGGCTTCGGGCCTGTACGCCTTGGCCCTTGCCGTGCGTTTGTCCCGGTTCAACATCACCACAGGTGGCGAAGACATTTTCTTCGGCTTGCCAGGAACGCTTCTCGGCGCAACCATCGCTTCGGGTTATCTCACCTGGGAAAAGTACGGTTTGGCCGAAAGCATGCTCCAATATGTCCCCGCGTTTCTCGTGATCGCGGCTTTTCTCATGGTCAGCAACGTCCGGCTGCCCAAAATCAAGCTGCGCAAGAGCAAGGCATTCAACGCGTTTTTGGCGACCAATTTGGTCGTCGGCTACATCTGCGGCCCGCTCATGCTCTTCCCTGAATATCTGCTCGCCTGCGCCGTTACGTACACCGTGGCTGGCGTCATCTACTGCTTGCTCAATCCCGAAACCTCCGCCGACTCCGCGACCGAAGCTACAGCCGAGGACGCCGCTCAGGAGCGACTCGCGTGACGTCACGCGTCGCTTTCCTTGCCTCCGTCGCGCTCGTCATCACGTCGCTTTTCTGCCCGAGCGACGCCCAAGCGAAACCCAAACGCAAACCTCCGCCCCCTCCGCCGCTCGATGGGCAAACCATCGATTACGCGTGGGACGGCAAGGACATCGGCCATCCCGAACGCGCGTGGCTCGGACGCAGTTTCGTTCACCGCACCGTGGCTGCGGATGCCGCCAAACCTCGCCCGCTGCTCGTTTTCATCCACGGTTTGAACTCCGAACGAATTCGTTATCGATGGATGGGCGGCGGAAACGAAGGTGATGTTCGGCGCATCGCGTCGGGTCTCATGGAAACGGGCAAGATCCCGCCCGTCGTCGTCGCAGCACCAAGCTCCGTCGTTCTCTCGTCCGTGACGAATGCCGTCACGAGCTGGCCGGCGTTCGATCTCGACAGGTTCGTCGCGCGCACACGCGAAGCGCTGTCGGGTGTCGCGACGATCGATACTTCGCGCATCATCGTCGCAGCGCACTCCGGCGGCGGCTGCAATACCAAAGGTGGAATCGCAACAGCCATTGCAGCCAAAAATCCCGTTTACGCCGCGCTCGTCATCGATACCTGCATGCTCCCCGATTTCGCTGATGTCCTGGCAGGCGCTCGTCGCGACACGCACGTCATCGTATCGTGGCAAACGCAAAGCTGGGCGAAACGCCCATTTGAAGTTTTTCGCAAGAGATTTACGAATTCGACCAAGAAAAACCCTCCGGCGCAAGGGTTTTTCCGCGAGCTGGAACATGTCCGTGTCCACGAGCCAATGCCCCACGACGCGATGGTCGGCATTACGCTCGGACGCTGGCTGCCGACGTTGCTTGCGCCGTGAGCTCACTGCTATCGTTCGTGCGTCCTGACGTGCGAACACTCCTTTCGTCCATCGCGGTGATCGCGACTCTAGCTGGAGCCGGTTGCGTCAACGCGCCTGCGGGCCGACCCGTTTGCGGCGATCGAAAGGCGTGTGCCGACGGCACCATCTGCGTCGTGGGTCGCTGCCGTTTGCCCGCGCAAAGCGTCGTCGGCCCCGCCGATGGCCGGCGCCTCGTGCTCTTCCCCGACAACGTGGCCGTCGCATCTTCCCGCGACGAAAGCGGCGGCGGCAAACAGTTGCCCGCGGTCGTCGTTCTTGGCCGCGGCGCGTCGACCCTGCTCTTGCACTTCGCGGTTCCCATCAAAGACGCGCACGACGTCTCCGCTGCCGTCCTGATCCTCGAACCTCCGCACGATGCCCTTCCTCCCGCGTCGCCCGTTCCCATTCACGTCGCGTCCATCCTCGAGCCTTGGCGCGCTGATGCCGTTGCCGATGGCCGCGTCCCTCGCATCGCCGTGCCCGAACGCGCAGGCGTGTTCGATGGCTCGTTCGGCGGAGTCGTGCGCATCGACGTCACGCCCATCGTCAAACGCTGGGCCGAACGTCGCGCTGACGATCATGGCATCGCCCTCGTCGCCGATGAAACCGATGCCTACGGCTCACGCTTTTCGCTTGGCGTCACGGAAGGCCGCGGCCCGCGCCTCGAGGTGTACCTGCGATGAGCTCCGTCAGCGAGACACCGCTCTTGTCCGTGCGCGACTTGGCTGTCTCGTATGCCACGGCCGAAGGCGGCCGCCTGCAAGCGCTCGATGGTGTGTCGTTCGATGTTCCATCAGGACGAACCGTAGCGATCGTCGGTGAATCCGGCTGTGGGAAAACCGCGACGGCGCTTTCCATCATGCGTCTGCTTCCTTCGCCCGGAGCGTCGATCGATCGCGGCAGCATCCTCTTTCAAGGTGACGATCTGCTTCAGTTGTCCGAGCGCGACATGCAGCGCATTCGAGGCGGCAAGATCGGCATGGTGTTTCAAGAGCCCCTCACGGCGCTCAATCCCGTCTACACCATTGGAGCTCAAATCATCGAAGCGATCCGGCTTCACGATCGCATGTCGCGTTCGGCGTCTCGAGCGCGCGCGATCGATCTGTTGCATCGCGTCGGTTTTGCTCATCCCGAAGAACGCATCGAGAGTTACCCGCACGAGCTCAGCGGAGGCATGCGCCAGCGTGTGCTCATCGCCATGGCGCTCGCGGCGGGTCCGCGGCTTCTGGTTGCGGACGAACCCACGAGCGCTCTCGACACGGCGCTTCGAGCGCAGATCATGGCGTTGCTCGGCGATCTTTCGCGCGAGCTTGGCATGAGCTTGCTCGTGATCACGCATGACCTTGCGTTCGTTGCAGACATCGCCGACGAGCTCGTGGTGCTTTACGCAGGCACCGTCGTGGAAGCGGGTCGTCCGTCGCGCGTGCTTTCGGATCCGCGTCATCCTTACACGCAGGCGCTCGTGCAAAGCGTACCGAAGGCGGGCAGTTTTCGGGCGCGCGGGCAGCGACGCGCGCCTCTGCCCACGATCGAGGGAGCGCTTCCGGACTTGCGATCGAAGCGCGAGGGGTGCGCGTTTGCATCGCGATGCACCAAGGTCTTGGATCGGTGCCGCGTGGAGACGCCGAACATGGTGGCCTTTGGTGACGGCGCTGCGCGGTGTTTCCTGTACGAATCGAGCGTCACGGGGAGCGCGGCATGAGTGATCGCGAGTCGCGCCCTCATGCTCGAAGTCACACGAAGCCGCTCGTGGTCGTCGAAAAGTTGTCGGTGCTCTTTCCGCACCAAAAGAAATTCTTTCGAGCACCAACGTTCGTGCATGCCGTCGACGGCGTGAGTTTTTACATTCGTCCGGGTGAGACGCTGGGTCTCGTAGGAGAATCCGGTTGTGGCAAGACGACGCTCGGTCGAGCCGTCATACGCCTCGTGGAGCCAACCGTCGGGCGAATCGTGTTCGATGGTCAGGAGATCACGGGTTTGTCCGAGCGTGAAGTCCGTCCTCTTCGCCGGCGCATGCAGATTGTTTTTCAGGATCCGTACTCGTCGCTCAATCCGCGCATGACGGTGCGTGAAATCGTGGGTGAGGGCATTGCGGCGTTGCGTTTGGCGAAGACGCCGCGCGAGGCCGAAGAAACGGTCGTCGAAATGCTCGGCAAGGTGGGACTTGGCGCGGACGTGCTCGACCGGTATCCGCACGAATTTTCTGGAGGGCAACGTCAACGCATTGCGATTGCTCGAGCGCTCGCGGTGCGTCCGGACTTCGTCGTTTGCGACGAGCCGACGAGCGCGCTCGATGTGTCCGTGCAGGCGCAAATTCTGAATTTGCTCGAAAAGCTGCAGGACGAATTATCGGTGAGTTATTTGTTCATATCGCACGATTTGCGGACGGTTTCGTATACGAGCCATCGCATTGCGGTCATGTATTTGGGTCGCATCGTGGAAATGGGTCCGGCGAGGGAAGTTTCCGAGCGCCGGCTTCATCCTTATACGCATGCGCTCTTTGGGGCATTGCCCAAGGAAGGCAATGCGGAAGGTCATCGGGAGCGGCCGAGGCGCGTGCTCATGGGAGAGCCGCCGAGTGCGGTTGATCCGCCGCGCGGGTGCGTGTTTTACACGCGTTGTCCGCGTGCGGAGAAGGGTCGTTGCGACGTGGAGATGCCCGAGCTCATGGAAATCGTGCCCGGGAGTCATCATCGCGTGGCGTGTTTTCATCCAGAAGGAATGGATGAAATGGCGGGCGAGGGGACGAGCAGCAAAGCGGACGAGGTGGCTACGGCCAATTAAAACGCATTCGGCACGTCGTCCGTGTCTTCGATGCGCAAATCGGGGCTGGGCAATTCGAGCTCTTCGCAGGCGAGAACGGCCTCGAGCTTGATGGGGCTCGCAATGGTCGGGGTTTGTCCCGCCGTGAGCGCGTCGACGACGATACCCAACGTCCAGCGTCCGAGGGCCGTGACTTCGGCATTTTCGCCATCGAATTTGATGGCACCTCGCAATTCCGTGTTTTCGGCCAGCGTCTCTTGAACATCGTGCCCAAGCACCATTCGAGCCGTTCGCATCACGCGGCGAAGCACGGTGTTCCACGCAGCCTGCGTTTCGGCATCCATGACGTCGTCGAGCACGTCGAGGCCCACGGGAAGACGCGACAGCCGTTCGATGAAGCGCGCGAGAATGGGCCCACGCAATAGGCGTCCGTGTTGCGGCGCAATGATTTCCACGGGCGGATCGAGGGCACGGATCGCGTCCATTGCGCGTGTCAGCACGCGATTGGTGGGCATGTACGTCTGGTGAAACGCGCGCATTCCGGGCCAATCGGATTCATCGGCCCAAAGGCCATACGCTTCGAGCGGCGTGAGCCCGCCAAAAAGGTCGCCCGTGAAGAGCACGCGCGTTTCGGGGTCGTAAAGCATCACGGCGCCGCGGAAATGACAAAATGGACTCGGGACGGGGAGCAAGGTGTGTCCCGTGGGAACGTCGAAACCACGCGGGAAACGAGCTGTGTCGATGAATCGTTCGGGGGGCAGATTCAGGTGCACGATGAGGCGCCACGTCGATTCGGAACACACGATCGATGCTTGTGGGGCATATTTGGCGCAAATGACGGATGCGCTCGAACCGACGTCCGGATCCTGATGATTGATGAACAATGTCGATACTTTGTTCATCCCGCCGATGAGCGTCGCGATTTTGGCGGAAACGACGGCGAAATCGGAGCTGCTGCCGGGGTCCACGAGCAAATTGAATGGCGCCGACGCTCCGGAACCCTTTTGAGGTCGAAAGATTCTCAGATACGGATTGGCGTGAAAAATACTTCTGGGATCGCGCTTGCCGACCCAATACGTGTCCTTCGCAATCTCCACCGGCGAAACGATTTCAGGTCGGTCCGAAGGCGGTGCGGCGCTTCGGTGCGGGGTTTGTCGCGGCATCGTCACCTGTGGCGTACGGCGATCCGTTGCAACGGGCGTGAGGACGGGAGAATCGTGCCGTGGGCCGGTCGCTGGAGCCGGGTGCTCGAGGAGCGGCCCGGTGCCTCGAGTGGAACCCGCGCCGATGACAGGCAAACGCCCCGGCGTCTGATTGACCCTGGGTTTGTCCTCGCTCACCCCGTTGATGAATTTCTCGATCGAGCTGATGCGGGCTGGCGGAGGCGAGATAGCGGGGCTCGCGCCGCCACTCTGCTCGCTGATGGTCTCCGCTTCCACACGGCCCGTCGCTCCGCTGGCCGAGTCATGCACGGTGCTCGAGGCGGCCTCGCGCATGGCATCGGCAACGGCGCTGCGCATGGCCGCAGCATCCGTGAATCGCTTGGGTTTGTCGAAGCTCAACGCCCGGTCGACGATTTCAATGATTGCCCGAGGTGTCTGTGGCGCAAGAACACCCAACGAAATGGCCGGCTTGGTCGCCGCCATGATCAAACTGCCCGTCAAGTTTTGCGCCTCGTGCACCAACCTCCCCGTCAGCAGCGTGAACATCGTTGCTGCGAGCGCCCAAAGATCGCTCGTGGCATCCACATGGTCCCATTCGCCTCGCGCTTGCTCGGGCGACATGAACCCCGGTGTCCCCATCGTCGTGCCAAAGCTCGTCACGAGACGACCCTGCTGAATGGCTGACTCGAGCACCCGGGCAAGCCCGAAGTCGAGCACCTTGATGGTGCCGCCATTCGTCAGGAATATGTTTTCCGGTTTTAGATCGCGGTGCAGGATGCGTCTCTCGTGGGCAGCGACCAGCACGTCGAGCACTGCGTGCGCCGCGACGAGCACGTCGGGGGTCGGCAGCTTGCCGCCGCGTCGTTGCGCAATTCGGTCGTACGTCTCGCCCTCGAGCAGTTCCATCACGAGAAAAACGAGACCATCATCGGTCTCGTCATCGTCGAGAACACGCACCGTTCCCGGATGGCCCACGGCATTGGCTGCATATCCTTCGTGGTGGAATCTTGCGCGAACGGACGGTTCGGAAGCGAGGTCGCCGTGGAGCACTTTGATGGCCACGCGGCTCTTGTTTCGGTGCGTTGCTGCGTACACGGCCGCCATTCCGCCGACACCGAGCAGCGCGTCGAGTCTCCACTTGCCTTTCAGGAGGGCTCCTACGCGGTTTTCAGCGCGCTCACGGTTGACCTTGTCGAATGCAATCACCCTCGTCCTCCTGACGCGCGCGTTCGTCGCCGTCGTTCAACATCGAATGGGAGTCAATATGGCGCGCCGCGCTCGGCTGATGCCGTGTACGCAAGGAAACCATGAAACGAACCGGAAAAAGTTATCACCGGCGAGAAGTTGCGGCGAGACGTTTTTCCATGGCTTTTGCGATCGTAATGGCATCTCGAATGCGAATTCGCACCACGCCGACGATATGGTCATCGTCAATGCAATGACAGCCACGAGATCCCGCAGAGGCTCTATTCGATGAAGGTGCTCGGCGCGATGTATTCGCAGCGCACGAGCGCCAATACGTTCGTGACGAATGCAATCGAACGTTTGAGTACAAACGATCTTTTGGATGTGTGGGGAAAACGCAGTGAGGGCGTTGGGTCAGCCAGCGGCGGGAGCTTCGTCCGCAACAGGTGCGGCGTCTGCTTCGGGAGCAGCGGGAGCCGGTTCAGCAGCAGCGGGAGCTGCGGGAGCTGCGGGAGCTGGCGCTTGGCCTGGCGTATTCAGGAGTTGCGTCCGCCACGATATGAGCGTTTGGGCGCGCCTGCCCGCGGTCGAGTCGGACAAACCAGTCGCCTTGACGATCTTTTGCGTGATGGCGTCCTGTGCGGGCGGTTTGGAGGACAAGAGCTGTGGCGCAATCGCGCCGATGATTTCGCTTTCCTGAATGGCGGTGCGAAAACGCTCCCACTCCTCGGTCCCGTTCGGCGTGAGGGCATGCAGCGCTTTGCCCAATTCGGTCGCGCTGAAGCCGCCGCCTTCGTCCTCGTTGACGAACCCGAGAACGCGGGCCGTGTGGAGACCGTAGAGTACGTGGCGAGGGTTGATCCCAGTTCGTTCGGAGACTTCCGCTTTCGTTCTCAGGCCATCGACGACTGCGTCGACGATGCGACGAACGTTTTCGAGGCTGTCTGCTTGCGGAATATCCTTGCTTTCGAGGCGTCGGCGAGCTGTCGGCATGTTGGAGGCCGCAGTTTACATGCAGAAGGCCGTTCGTCCTCCCAAAAATTTGGCCCAAGGCCGAAAGTTCGTTAGGCGGCCCCCCATTCGGTCGATCTTCGGCCTCGAAACCCCAGGTTACGTCGCGGAACCTCGCTCAGTTCTCACCAGGCGACGCGGTCGCGGCCCGGTACGCCGCCATCGCCTTGTGCCAGTCGATGAGCGCGTCCACGTACCGAATGCTCGCGTCGAGCGCCGCTTGCTCGCGCAAATTCACGAGCAGCACGTTGCCCTCGCCAAGATCGAGTCGCTTGGCTTCCTGCATCGCGAGCGACTGCGCCATGTCGACCTCCGCGCGCGTCGTTCGCACTCGCTCACTCGCTGCCACGAGCGCCGATACGGCATTGCGTACGTCCGCAACGACCCGATCGCGCATCAGCTTCGCTTGCGCATCGATCCGCCCAACCTGCGCTGATGCCGCTCGCGCTCGACCCGTCGCAGTGCGGTTCAGAATCGGGATGTCGATCATCACGCCTGCTTCCACCACGGGTTTGTCCAGTTTTGGATCACCCGGCCCCAAGTCCTTGGCGCCCATGATCACCACGTCGATCGCCGGACGCTGCTGGTTCGTTGCGAATCGTTCCTCCACTTCGGCTTGCTGCCTCTGCAATTCGAGGCGCGCGAGATCCGGTCGTCGCTCGATCGCCAACCGTTCGGCTTCTGCAAGCCGCGCAGGATCGAAAGCCGCGGGCTCCGGTATCTGCGTTGGGACCTGCGATGCTCGCGGAAGCACGACCGCGCCGCTCTCGGTGCGCAAGTACATCGACAGCTCGATCGCAGCTTGCTCGAGCGCGCGCTCTGCCGAGATGACCGACGCCGTGCGCTGCAAGATGGAGCGTTGATTGTCCTGACGCTCCATGTCTGCCAAGTCCCCTGTTTCGACGCGTTTTGCAAGCCCTGCGTTACGCGTGCGCGCAAGCTCGAGCCATGCTCGCGCAAGCGCCACTTTGCGGCCCGCACCAACCCAGTCCCAGTAACGAAACGACGCAAGCCGCACGGCGTCCAGTCGCTGCTGATCGACACCTCGCGCTGCAACGTCCACGCCGATCTCGCTGCGTTGAATGCTCGCTCGTCGCCGGTCGATCGGACCGTCGCGCAAGAGGTTGATGCGCGCGCCTGCACGCACTTCGCCGTACCGATTCGTCGCGAGCTTGCCGTCGTACACGGCAAACTCGCCGAGCCCCAGGCGGTACCCCGCAAACACGCTCGAGCCCCAGAACGGAAGCGGTTGCTCGACCACCGTGTCGAAACGCCCCGATGGATACCCACCGATGGGCGTTGCTACGCCCGTCGAGCGCCATGACGGATCGAATCCGCCCGCCGCCGCAAGTCGCTCGCCTTCTGCCGCGATGCGATCCTGCTCGGCCGCCAAGATCGATGGAAACCGCTGTTCGACCGAACGGACCACATCGCTCAGCGCGAGCACGTCCGATGATGCACCGCTCGCCGCCGTGTCGGCACGAGGCGTCTCGTCCGAAGCGCGCGCCGTTTCTCCCAGCGCAGACGAGCTTGCTACGAGTGCCAGGACAAACCAAACGAGCGGCGCTTTTCCAAACGATGCGAGGCGTAGCGATGCAAGCAAATGTCGGTGACTCACTTGGTTTGTCCTTTCTCCGCCGCCTTGCCATCGCCCTCGCTCGTCGACGCCGCGGCCGGCCAGGACGGCGGGAAGCCGTTGAATTGCCGCCACAATTCGTAACCGAGCGAAACGCGATCGAGCAGAATCCACCCGTTGGCTCGAGTGCCCTGACGCAAGTATTGTTTTGAGGGCCAATCATCGGGACCGCTCGGTACGACGAGAACACGAAACCTTCCGTGGCCATCGTCGGTTGCATCGACGAACGCCACGGTGCCGCCGTACGTGCCCACCGCGACCGAGGGCCAACCCGAGAACTGAATCGCCGGCCAGCCTTCGAATTGCAGACGAACGTTTCGCCCCGGAGCGACGAGGTTCACGTCGTTGCCATCGACCCACAGCTCGACCGCTGCTTCGTCGGTGTCCGGCACGATGGACAAGAGCACTTCGCCCGTCTTCACGATTTCGCCGCCCTGCTTTGCGACGACACGCAGCACGGTGCCGCTTCGTGGCGCTTTGACGGCTTGCGTGAGTTGCCGCGCGAGCCGCACTTCCATACGCGCAAGCTCCGCTTCCGCCGATGCGATTTCCGCTTGTGCACTTGCACGCGAGGCCGACGCATCGTTGATCGAAGCGCTCGCGTCGTTGCGCACCTTCGTCACATCCGCTTCGAGCGCGCTTTCTTCCGATCGAGCCGCCGAAAGCGCCGCGTTTGCCCGTTCGACATCGGTGCTCGCCTTGGCAGCTCCGAGCTCCGCGAGCTCCACCGTACGCTTTGACGTCAAACCATCATTGAAGAGCGTTCGTTGGCGCTCCAAGTTTTGCTCGGCCGTCGTGTTCGCTGCCTTCGCGGCAATCACGGCTTGCTCCGCGGCTCGGATGCGATCCTTCGCCATGCGCACACGCGACGTCGCCGCTCGCAACGCGCTGTCTCGAGACGATTCGAGCGACGTGATGCGATCGCCCACCGATGACGAACGCTTACGCGCAGCCTCGATGCGCGCGAGCAAGGCGTCCTTTTCTCGTTCGAGTCGCGACACCAGATCGGCATCGTTGTCCGCGATGTCGACCAGCGACGCCCCCTCGCTCACGCGATCACCTTCCCGCACGTGCCAGCGAATGACGCGTCCATCGACCGGCGCTTCCACCGTCTGCTGTCGTTCGAGCGGAGCGAAAGCGATCACGCGGCCGTGTGCCGGCGAATTCTGTTGCCAAGGCACGACGACGAGCGCGATGGCGACGAGCGCGAAGAGCGCGCTGAAGAGCCGTGCAATCGTGCGTGTGATTCGCGGCGAACGCACGAGACGCATGACGTCGGCGTCACCTTCCAGATCCATGATGGGGCGCAAAGCTGTCGACATGTCGTTCCTCGTTTTGCTCATGCAGCCAGATCGGCCGCGCGTAGGGGTCGAAGTTTGCCCTGGTCGATCACATGAATTTCATCGCAGTGCCTGAGCACTTCGCGGTCGTGCGTCGTGACGATCAGCGTCCATGGCGCACTCGGTTCGAAGAGCGCGCCGCACACCGCTTTGCGAGTCGCTGGGTCGAAGTCCGTGAGCGCCGCTTCGAGCACGATGAGGCGCGGCTTATTTGCAATGGCCCGAGCCACGCATAGCCTCAGCGCTTGGCCCTGTGACAGCGTTTGACCGCCGGTCGACAGAAACTCGTCGAGACCGCCTTCGAGCATCGTGATCTCGTCGTAGAGGCCGACGGCCATCAATGCTGTGCGTACCTCGCTCGTGTGCACATCGACGCGTCCCAGGCGAACGTTGTCGGCCACCGTGCCCTCGAATATCTCGACGCCACGAATCAACGCCGTTTGCTCGCGCAACGAGGCCATGTCGATGTCGCGCATGTCGACGCCGTCGACGTCGATCCGCCCATGCGTTGGTGCCCGCAGGCCATACAAGAGATCCACGAGCGTGCTCTTGCCCGAACCGCTCGGACCGACGATGCCGACACGCGCACCGGGGTCCACCGTGAGTTGAATCCCTTCGAGGATCGGTTGCCCTTTCGGATGCGAGAATGCGACGTCCACGAACCGAACGTGAGTTCCCTTCGTTTTGCGACGAAGCGGCGCTCCACCTGGCGGTTCCAGCGGCAAATCGACGAGGAGTCCGAGTTTGTCCACGCCAGCCAAGAGGTCGTAAAAGCTCTCGAGATGTTTACCGAGCTTCGTAATGCCTGCGACGACCGTGGTTACGATCAGCTCTGCGGCGACGAGTTGTCCCAGCGTGAGTTTGCCCGCGATGACGAGCCATCCACCGACGCCGAGCAGCGCGGTGCCTGCAAGCGCTTGAACGGCGAGCGAGCCCAAAATCTGACGAAAGAGAACCTTCCAATGTTTCCTGCGGGCCGTGAGCCATTCCCGCAGCAAGTCATCCGCTCGCGCACGGGCAAACGCTCCTCCACCACTCGAACGAAACGTCACCGCATGGCCCGCCATCTGCTCGAGCCACGAAGCGACGGAATATTTCATTTTCGATTCCTTCAAACTCGTATCGACCGCACCTCGACCCAAACCAAACAGGACAAACCCGACCGACAGGATGAGCGCGATGTCGAACACGGCCAGAATCGGGTGATACACGGCCAATACGAACAAGCCGACGGCCGTCTGCAAAACGATCGACACGCCATCCACGAGGAGCGTTGCGGCGCCTTTTTGCACCGTGAGCGTATCGAAAAAGCGATTGACGAGCTGGGGGCCGTGTGCGCGAAGCGAATCCATTCGCACACGCGGAAGGCGATAAGCCAGATCCACGACCACGCGCGTGAAAATCCGTTGCTGTATTCGTTCGACGACCCACGCCCACAACGCGCGCAGAACAGCCGCAAAAGCAAGCCCGACGAGCACCAGCAGCGTGACGATCACGAGCGGCTGCAATAAACCTCCGAATGCCACCGTATTGACGAGCGCTTGCACGCCAATGGGCGCTGCAAGCGAAGCGATGCCCACGCCGATTGCATAAACACACGCAACACCAATATCGTCCCTTTCGAGACGTAGCAGTGCAATGAGGCGGGCAAACGGGGTCACTCCTCGTTTCGTGCGCGCCAACGTGGCAAGCGGCTCACTCGGGTCCGCAATGGCCCAGAGCACGAGTTCTGCCGGGTTTGCTGCTCCAATATGACGAGCAAGCGTTGCCGCGTTCGTCCATTCGGGCTTTCGTGTGCCGCTCAGGTCGAGGATACGGGCGCCACCCCGCCTATACCCGACGAGCGCGACCGGCTTTGCCGCATCCCCCGCTCCGAGCGTCAATGCCGGCACGAGAGCGCGCGCCCGTGCCACGACTTCGTCGCTCGAACGACGAACCATGCGCACGGTCAAACCGAGCGCAGCGCCCGCATGCGTCAATTCGTCGAAGCAGGCATCCGGGCCCACGAATGCGGCGTCCTGGCGTGCCTGGTCGAGCGCTCGGCGTGCGGATGCACGATCCACGTCGACGCCGGCATTCTCCGCGAGAAATTGGAGTGCTGACAGCAGGGATTCCGTGTGGTCGATGGGGCCCGGCAGCGGGGATTCGGAAGCGGACGAACCGTCGCTCAGCGCATCCACATGAAAAGGCGGAGGATCTTCAGGAGTGGTCACGGTTGCGGGACGCCAGGCACCTGCCGTGCCAACCGACTTCTCGCTGTATTTGGAGACATCGAGATGACTGCACGTGTGACGAGCGGTCCCAGATGCGACTTTTTGTCGCATTCGGAGCGAGACGGCTCCCGATCGGCGCTTGACAACCGAATGCGCGCCTTTGATGCTGCTCCAATGCAGACCTTATTGCGCCGCGCTCCGCTTGATACGACCGTTTACGAAGATCCGGGAATGAGCAATCGCACGGGCCCACCACTGACTCGAGGCAGCCTGTTCACCTTGCTCGGAACCGTGGCTGGTGAAGCGTTGCCGCCGGAAGCGCATGCAGCCATCCGTCGCCTCGAAGCCGAAAGCTGGTATCACGGCCAGGTTCTCGAAACGCTTCTCAACATCCTCGAAGACCACGATCCCGAATTGCCCGAATTCGTAGGACGCAACATTTATTTTATGTTTCGCAACCCGCTTCAACAGGTGGGCATCCATAGTGCCGCCGGGCTCCTCGAATCATTGCCACGAACGTGGACATTTGCGACACGCGGTGATTGTGGAGAATGGCGTTCGCGAATGGTTGCAGAGAGGCATTGGATTGTCGAAGCAGAACAGCCCTATAATTGCATATTCGAAGCAGGCGCGGTTCGGGGCTTCATCGAGGCATTCGATGGTCACGACGTGAAAATCGAACATACGACATGCCTGCGCAAGGGCCATCCATTCTGCACCTACGTTGTCAGGTGGGAGGAATAGGCGACTTGCCATTACACATCATGAGCGACGATAATCAAGCAGAATGGCGCACCCTTCCATTGGCGATGCGGCTATCGGACGAGGAGCTCGATCTCGTTCGATGGATTGGAGCGCGAATGAGCCGGCTCACGCTTGGGCGCTTCGAAGAACTGCCCTACATGGAGCGAAGTGACGAGCTGGGCATCGTCGCCAATATGGTGGCGCGTGTTGCGCGCGAGTTGCGCCAGGCCAAACAGCGCGATCAGGCGCAGAAGCGTGAGCTCGAAACCCAAAAGCAGGAGCTCGAAGTCCAAAAGCGCGAGCTGGAATCACGCGTGACCGAGCTCGAAGTATCCCGAGCGGAAGCGGCGCGCCTTCTCGCGACGGTGCGAGAATTGACGGCACCCGTTTTGGCCGTGCACAAGGGCGTGATTCTCGTCCCCATTGCGGGCGCCCTCGATCCGGAGCTTTTGGCGCAGGCCGAGGAACGCGTGCTTTCCAGCGTGGGTGCAGCGAACGCGCGTGCAGTGATCCTCGATATCACGGGTGCCAAAGCGATTGAGGTCACGGTTGCCGAAGGGCTCGTGCGTATCGCTCGTGCCGTTTCACTCCTCGGGGCACGTGTCGTGCTTTGCGGAGTTTCGCCCGCGGCTGCGTGAACGGCCGTCGAACAAGGGCTGGACTTTGCACCGGCACTCGTACGAAGTGACTTGTCGAGTGCCATTCAAGCGGCAATTGCCGACGAATACGCGGTTCGTCCGAAAACCACGCGAAAGCCAAAGAATTAGATCATTCCTGATCACCGTCGGTACTTTCACCGACCCATCTTTGAATCGTGCGACGGCTGATTCCAAGCGCCGCGGCAGCACGTACTTTGTTTCCACCGAATCGTTCGAGCACATGCTCGACATACGCTCGCTCGACGTCTTCGAGCGTCATCATTCGTTCGGCAGCTCCTGCAAAAATATCGGGAGCTTTCGGCTTTTGTACCGCTGCCGGCAAATCGTCGGGACTTATCCATTCACCATTCGCGAGCGCCACCGCGCGTTCGATCGCATTTTCCAATTCACGCACGTTTCCTGGCCAGTGGTGCGCCATGAGCATGCGCGCGGCTGCGCCGGAAAACCCTTGAATGCGCAATCCCGCGCGTTCTGCGGCCTTCCTCAAGAAGTGCTCGGCCAAAGGCATGATGTCCTCCGGACGATCCCTCAATGGCGGAATCGCAATTTCGATGACCGCCAGCCGATAAAACAAATCTTCCCGAAATCGCCCTTCGGCCACGGCTTGGCGCAAATCGTGATGCGTGGCTGCTACGACCCGCACGTCAATCGGTGCCGTACGCGTCGCTCCGAGCGGCCTTACTTGCCGTTCTTCCAACACGCGAAGAATTTTGGCTTGTAGCACGAGCGGCAGATCACCGATTTCATCCAAAAAGAGCGTTCCGCCATGAGCTTCGGCGAAGAGGCCCTTTTTGTCTTGGCGAGCATCGGTGAATGCGCCCTTCGTGTATCCGAAAAGCTCGCTCTCGAGCAGTTGTTCGGGAATCGCGGCCGAATTGACCGCGACAAACGGTTTGTCTTTCCGTTTGCTCGCGTCGTGAAGCGCACGGGCAACGCGCTCTTTGCCACTGCCGCTCGGCCCGGTGACGAGCACGGTGGCGGGCGAATCTGCCACGCGTCGCACGAGGCTCATGATGTCCCCGAGCGCGCGGCTTTTGCCGATGATCCCGCGTACGGCCGTTTCCGTCGCGAGCGCTCCGCGAAGCGCTTCGACCTCGCCGCGAAGCATTCGCGCTTCGATGGCCCGGTCGAGCGCGACGCCGAGCACGGCGGGTTCGACGGGTTTGGTCAGAAAGTCGTACGCTCCCTGTTTTACAGCACGTACGGCAATCTCGATGCTTCCAAACGCCGTGATGGCCAGGATGACGATGCGCGGATCGGTTTTTCTCGTCCACTCGATGAGGTCGATTCCGCTGCCGTCGGGCAAACGCACGTCGGTGAGGAGCAGGTCGACGTCGCCCGCTTCGATGCGACGTTTGCCCTCGGCAATGGTCGTGGCGCGCGTCGTGCGCAAGTTGCGCTTGCTCGCAATGCCGACGAACAGTTGTGCCAGCGGTTCGTCGTCTTCCACGACGAGCAGGTCCATCGGTGCTGCGCTGAGCGATGACATGCGGGTTCCTCGAACACGTGGTTACATCGGGACAAACGGATCGGCACGTCGTGCCTTCAACCTTGCGTCGCCCGAGGCGCCTGTCAATTCTTCCTCAATGTCGGAATCTCGTCTGCTTCCTACTGAGCCACTGGAGTTCATCCAGCGGTGCGTTCGCGCCGGAAACATTTTCTGGACGCACCACGTGAACATGCGCTTTGGTGTGCGCCGGGTGACGCGCGAGATGATTCACGCATCCGCCGATTCATACGAAATCATAGAAGCGTACCCGGACGACAAGTACCTGCCGAGTTATCTTGTGCGGGGTGAACATCCAGAGGGCACGTTCCACGTTTTATTTGCGGTGGATGTCGGCGGCGACAACGTGCGAGTCGTCACGGCGTATTTGCCGGACACATCGAAATGGGATGCTGGATTCAGGCGACGGAGGCAACGCACATGATCTGCTCTACTTGTGGCGGTGATTTGGAAGAACGTGTCACTGATCTCCCCTTCAAGCTGGACGATCGGACCATCGTGATCGTGAAGAACGTTCCAGTATTGCAGTGCCCGATGTGCAACGCTTATCTGCTTCCTGATGCCGTGATGGCTGTGGTGGAGAGGTTGCTCGATTCGGCCAATCGCGATGTCGAGCTCGCCGTCATGCGCTACGCAGCATGAACCTCGCCCGCAAACGTCTCACGCGCAAGCTGCTCGCCATCTTCACGGCTCCCGTCGCCGTGGGCTTTCTCGTCGCTGGATTCGTTTCGATCCGTACGACTCGCGATGCGCTGCTCGACGCAAGTGAACGCGCGCTCGTCGACAACATCGCCACGCTTCGCAA
This sequence comes from Polyangiaceae bacterium, assembly GCA_016715885.1. Lineage (NCBI taxonomy): Bacteria > Pseudomonadati > Myxococcota > Polyangiales > Polyangiaceae > Polyangiaceae bacterium. The sequence continues at coordinate 171,902 of JADJXL010000007.1, read as the reverse complement.
CGCGGCGCTTCCGTTCGTGAACAAAGCCGACCTCCAAGGACTCGTCGAACGCGTCGCTGCCGAAGAAACCGTGCAAGGCGTCGCCCTTTACGACGAGCATGGTGAGCTGCTCGCGTGTTCGTCCGAGCTTGCGACAAACCTTTCGAGCGTGAACGATGCTGCGAAAAATGCCCGGAAAAGCGGCACATCGGTCGAAGCCGTCGTGCACGTTGCGGGTCGAGACGTTCTCTTGCACGCGGAGCCTTTTCAAACGACTGCAGGCATCAGCGTCGTTGCCATGACCCACGAGCTTGCACCTGCGCTACGTATGGCCAACGTCGCGATGGTTCGTCTCGCCCTCACGGGCGGCACGGTCGCGGTCGTCGTGTCGATCATTGCGTTCTGGATTTCGCGTGTCCTCGGGCGCGACTGGGGCAACCTCGTGCACGCAGCAGATCGCGTTGCAGCAGGTGACCTCGACGTGCGCGTGGAGGCATCTCATCGTCTCGAGATCGATCGCGTCGCACGCGCTTTCAACGACATGACCCGTGCTCTCTCCGAAGCACGAGAGGCATTGCTCGTGGCCGAGGCCGAGCGGCTCGAGCTCGATGCCCGCATTCGACATGCGCAAGCGCTTGCCGTCGTCGGCCAAGTGGCCGGATCGTTTGCGCACGAAATAGGCTCGCCCCTCAACACCATCCTCGGGTGGTCTCGTCTGAGCGCGTCCGACGAGAGTTTGTCCGAACCGATTCGTTTGCAGTTCGAAACGATCGCATCGCAGTGCGAGCGCATCACGCGCATCGTGCAGCGTATGCTCTCGGTTGCGCGTCCACCGGCCGATCAGCGCGCCTCCGTCAACCTCGCCGACGTCGTGCGTGAAGTGACGGCGTTTCTCGCGCCAGACCTTCGCATTCGTCGGATCGACCTGCGCGTGCTCGTGGCTGCGAGTCTGCCGCCCATCGTCGGTGTTCGCGATCACTTTCTGCAGGTGGTGATGAACTTGTGCGTCAACGCCATTCAGGCTCAACCCGGCGGCGGCGTTTTGCGTATCACGCTTGCGCTCGAAGAAGCCGAATCGAAGGCGGATTCGCGCATCTGTCTCGAGGTCGCCGACGCTGGCCCCGGCGTTCCCGACGAGGATCGTGGCCGCATTTTCGAACTGTTTTTCTCGACGAAGGCCAAGGCGGGCGGTACGGGACTGGGTTTGCCCATCGTCTCCGACATCGTTCGCGATCTCGGAGGGAGCATCGAAGTAGCCACGGCTCCCGAAGGAGGAGCGCTTTTTCGCGTACGCTTGCCCATCATCGAAGCGGAGTGAGCTCTTCCCAACGAGCGCTCGACGCGTCAAGATGCACAGCTCCCCATGGATTCCGATCGCAAACGCGAGATCGACGCCGACGTTCGTAGACGCTTGGAGAGCGGCGACATCGAAGGCGCTACGTCCGTTGCTTTGCGTGCGTACGGCCCGGAAATATTCGAGTTCGTCGCGGCACTTCATCGAAACGACGCGGACGCATCCGAAGTGTTCTCGCTCTTCGCCGAGAAGTTTTGGCGCAACTTGAAATCGTTTCGTTGGGACGCATCGCTGCGCACGTGGTCGTACGCGGTCGCGCGCAGCGTGTCGCTCGATTACCGTCGCGCGGAGAAGCGTCGCGCAGCGCGGATCGTGCCGCTTCCCGACGCATCGATGTTGTCTGCGATCGAAGCGGAAGTTCGCACGGCGACGCAGTCGTTCCTTCGCACCGAGCGTCGGGATCGTTTTGCGGAGCTTCGAGCGCAGTTGCCTCCGGACGAACAAGAACTGCTCATGTTGCGCGTCGATCGCCAGCTCGCTTGGGATGAATTGGCGGTCGTTTTGCACGGCGACGGAAGCCCGCCGCTCGAGGGCGAGGCGAAAAAACGCGTAGCCGCGCGACTTCGCAAACGGTTTCAGCACGTCAAAGAGAAGCTTTACGAGATGGGGCGACGCGAGGGGCTCGTGGGGCGGGACGACGACTGAATTCCGCTACCGCTTGGGGCAATCGCCTGCTATTGAGCCGCGCGCCCATGAGCCGAATCTACCGAACGCTTCCTCCTACAGGCACGTCCCTTGGCATTGCATTCTCCGGGGGACTCGATACGCGAACTGCCGTTGCGTGGCTTTCTCGAAAGGGCCTGCGCGTCTTTTGTTACACCGCCGACTTGGGTCAGCCGGATGAAAAGACGCCCGAAGACATTCCGCCGGTGGCGCTCACGCATGGGGCCGAAAAAGCGCGTCTCATCGATTGCCGCGAAGCGCTCGTACGCGAAGGTTTTCTCGCATTGCAATGCGGAGCATTTCACCTGTCCACCGCCGGGAGAAAATACTTCAATACGACGCCTCTCGGAAGGGCCGTCACGACGACGGCGATTGTCCGAGCGATGCGAGAAGACGGCGTGCACGTCTTTGGTGATGGCAGCACGCACAAGGGAAACGACATTCAGCGGTTTTACCGTTACGGCATTCTCGTCAATCCGGATTTGCGCATCTACAAGCCGTGGCTCGACGATGCATTCGTCACCGCATTCGGTGGGCGCACGGAAATGGCCGAATACTTGAAGTCGATCGAATTGCCGTACCACATGGGCACGGAAAAGGCGTACAGCACGGATGCGAATGCGCTCGGCGCGACGCACGAGGCAAAGGACCTCGAATACCTCGACAAGAACATGACGATTGTCAACCCGATCATGGGGGTTGCATTTTGGCGGTCGGATGTGCCGATTGCCGAGGAAGAGGTGACGGTCGAATTCGAGGCTGGGATGCCGGTGGCGCTCAATGGGCAGCGTTATTCGTCGCGTTACGAGCTTCTTGCGGCGGCCAATGAAATGGGCGGTCGACATGGTCTCGGGATGAGCGACCAAATTGAAAACCGGGTGATTGGCGCCAAGAGCCGGGGGATTTACGAAGCACCTGGCATGGCGCTATTGCACATTGCGTACGAACGGCTTTTGTCGTCGACGCACAACGAGGACACGACGGACTTGTATGTGACGCTGGGCCGGCGGCTCGGGCGGCTTTTGTACGAGGGCAAGTGGTACGATCCGGAGGCGATGATGCTGAAGGAATCGCTATCGCGGTGGATTGCGGCGCCGCTCGGTGGCACGGTGCGTCTTGCGCTTCGGCGAGGTGACGATTACACGATTTTGGAAACGCGCGCGGAGAAGAGCACGTACGCGCCGGAAAAGCTTTCGATGGAGAAGACCGACGCGATGTTTTCGCCGGAGGATCGCATCGGGGCGCTCGAAATGCTGAACCTTCCGATTTTGGACAATCGCGGGCTCCTCTTGCATTACGCGCAGCAAATGGGCCGGCTTGCGTCAGGTGCAGACACGTCGCTCGGGAATTTGCTCGGGGAAGGGGAGAAGTAGGCGGCCTAGCGCAGCCCGTTGAATTATCGTCGCGAGCGCCCGAAAGCTAGGGCGACTGAGCGAGGAATACTTCAGTATTTCGAGCGATGTCGACCGACGATTTCGGGTGCGAGCAGATAAGGCACCTGTCACCTCTCACCAACAACTGCGCATCGAAGGAAAGGTCACACTTCCGCAGCGATCAGGCGCGCGACGCGGCGAAGCCAAGGCGTGGGCAGCGGCCGAAAATGCGAAAGGGCACGTGTGCGCATGTGGATGCGGCGGCACGATACGCGTGAATCCAGAGTGGTTCCAGACCGGTGTGCCGCGGTATCTGCATAGGCATCATTCTCGTGCCCAGTAGAGCTCGAGCGTACTCGTGAATGTGCTCGACAAACCACCCAAATCCATGCAGGCTCGGGCCAAGGCGCAATTGCACGAAGGCGTCAACGCGCCGACGCGGCAAGAGTCGAACAAGGCCATTGACGCATTTCAATCGACCTACGGAGACAAATATCCCAAGGTCACGAAATGCCTCGTCGACAGCCGCAACGAATTGCTGGCCTTTTTCGATTTCCCTCCAGCTCAATGGAAACACTTACGCACGACGAATCCCACCGAATCGACATTTGCCACCGTCCACTTGCGCACACGCGTAACCAAAGGGCCAGGGTCACGCTCCGCAGGGCTCGCGATTGTCTAGAAGCTGCTACTCACCGCGCAAATGACCTGGCGCAAACTCAACAGCCCCGAGCTACTGGCGCTCATCCGAGCCGGCGTACGCTTCGCCGACGGTGTACGCGTCGAGCCAACCGCGGCCCCCGCAAACACCAAACCCATGCTCACGCAAGTACGAAACAAGAAAAGGAACGACTACGCCGATAAGGCCGCCGGTTGATCAGCAACCGATCCACAACTTTTGGGGATATCTCGCTTTCCGGCTTAACGGGAAATGACCGCTTGTCGTCCCTTCCGTCAACCTCGGTCGACTGGTCGGCGACGGTCAGATCTCCTATTGGCGGACAGGCTCGAAACGCACGGGCAGACGGTTGAGCCCACGGAGGAGGAAGCTGTCGATCCGAGCATGCTCCCCATTCGGCTCCATCTTCTTGGTCCGTTCCAAAAGCACCTCAGCCGCGATCTTCGCCTCGAGACGCGCGAGTGGCGCACCCAGGCAGAGATGGATCCCAGCACCAAAGGCCAAGTGATCGGTAGGGTTGCGATCGATGTTAAACTCATCGGGTTCGGGAAAGCGCCGTGGATCCCGATTGGCCGCGCCGAGGAGCACCATCACTGGCACCCCCGCTCGGAGTTTCTTCCCGTGTAGTTCGACTTCGCTGGTGGTTGCGCGGAACAGCGCCTGTACAGGCGAATCAAAACGCAAAACCTCCTCTACGGCCCCGGGGATGAGCGAAGGTGTCGTCCTCAGCGCACGCCAAAGCTCGGGGCGAGCAAAAAACGTCAGAGCTGCATTGGCGATCAGATTTGTTGTGGTCTCGTTGCCGGCAATGAGCAGCAACACGCAGAGCATGATGATTTCCTCCGTCTTGAGGTAATCCCCTTCCTCATTGTTGCGGATCAGGAGCGAGATGAGGTCCTCCCCAAGACCCGGACCACGGCGGCGCTCCTCTAGAACCGTAGAGAAGTACATGAACATCTCCACGGAGCTTTGCGTCATTTTCTCGATGTCAATGACAGCGCCAGAGAGGACACCAACGACGTTGTCGCTCCAGCGCTTGAAGTCGGCTCGCCGGTCAGCCGGGATCCCAAGCATCTCCGCGATCACTGTCACGGGAAGAGGGACCGCGAAATGCTCGATCAAATCAGCCTTCCCCTCCTCATTGGCACGGATGAGATCGTCCACCAGCTCCTCGCAGATCTGCCGAATGCGAGGAGCAAGCAACATCATCGCTTTGGGCGTGAAGGGCTTGTTGACCATGCGCCTCAGGCGCGTATGGTCTGGGGGATCCGAAGAGATGAGCGTGCGCATCGAGGAAAGCGCGTCGTAGCCGAGCGCGCCGATGCCGCTCGGGTTTCTCGCGCGCATGAACTCACGCAGCTTTCCAGGTGCTCCAGAGCCCATGATGATCCCCATCCCTGCATGGGAAGAAAACACCATCGGATTTTTCAAGACGGCGTGGACATCGTCGTAATGGCTCACGACGTAAAAGTCGAGATCCTCCACGTAGTGCACTGGGTCCTCCTCTCGGAGCCAGGTGTAGTAGGGATACGGATCCGGTAACATCTCTGAGGAAAATGGATTACGGGCCTTCATGGCACCTCCTCTGGCGGAGGCTACTACTTACTGAAAACTAAGTAAATAGCGCATCGACAATTCGTGAAAATCATCGACAAATCAGGCATGTTCTTCGTCACGCACGGAAGGGGATGTAACGCGAGAAGGGCCTCCGCGAACAGGGGGGCGCAACAAAAGGGGCAGCAGCGCGAGGAGTTCTTGCTTTCGACGAGAGCGCCAATCGCTGGCGTGCGTCGCCTCGCTCCACAGGATGCCCAGAATAGGAACCGCTATCGTGGGATAGATGATCGCGCCGACCAGGTGGAGGAGCAGAAAATCTGCATCAAAATCCCCTCGAATCTCCCCGCTGGCTTGGGCTGCCCGAATCTCTTCGATCAGTTTTTGCTTGATTGGAAGGAGGAGCTCTTTACTCTTCGTCCGAAGCCGTGCTCCCCCTTCTATGAGTTCACGGTGAAGAACCGCAATCTCCTGCGAGTCCGTGGCAAGGATCTCCAACATCCCGGAAAGCACAAGTTCGAGCCTATCGGAAATGGTTCTCGTTTGTGAGACGAGAACATTACCCAGGCTTGCGACACGCAAGAGCGCCAGCTCAAGGACGGTCTGGTAGAGTGTCTCCTTGTCCTGAAAGTGGTGACAAAGGAGGGGAACCGAGATACCAGAGGCTTTGGCGACCTCCTTCACTCTCACCCCATCGAACCCTTTTCTAGCGAAAAGGACCAAGGCGACCTTTAGTATTCGTTGCTGGGTACCCTTGGCGTCTCGGCGTCTCTTCCCCCGCTCACTTTGCGCCGAGGAAGAGGGGGGTGCAGAGACGGAGGGGCGGGGGGGGATTCGGGGATGATGGCTCATTGGTTCTTGTGAGTCTTAGCTCGTTGCCAAGATCTCTCCTAGGTGGCTGGTGTTTTTTCGGCTCGACCACCACTGGTAGCGCATGTTGACGCTGCGTGAGCACTGCAGATAGCGTGTTCACGGAGAAAAACACCAGCACGATTTGCAATCACGCGTTCGGCGTTCGGCTCTCAGCGCGCGTGATGGCGTGCGCGTAAGATGCCATTGGTGAATTGTTTGCCGGTGCAATGCGAGTCCAGGTGACGTCGGATTACCTTCCCACCCACCCAAACGTGCAGATCGAAGGAACGCTCCACCAAAGCCTTGACACCCGCACGATCACGGGGGTAAACGCGCTTCATGCGTCATATTTCCCTGATCGCCCTTTATGTGGGCTTGACGAATCTCCTCGGAAAACGAGCCGCGGCGCTCGGGAAGTTTCCTTCCGGCACCGCCACCATCCCCACCCTGACTGCGCGACGCGACGCCATGTCGAAGCTGCCCGCAGTCTCCGCGGGCCGAGCTTTGGCTGACGAGCTCAGCACGGCAGACGACAAACACGACGCTCTCGGCTACGCCATTTGGCATTTTACCGAGGCTTATTTGCAGCATCCAACCACGCCGGCCAATATCGTCGCAGCGGCCAAAAAAGTGCGCGCGGCATTCGTCCCAACCCTGGAGGATCTTGGCGCGAGTTATGCCGCAGAAGCAAAAGCCGCGATCGACAAAGCCACGGCGCTCGCGGAGCTCGCGACCGAGCTCGCGCTGTTTCCGGTCGTCGGTGGTCAAACGCTTCATCAATGGGCCGAAGATTTCGTCGCCTCGGGTTCGAAAATCGACGAACTTCTCGCCGCACGTGCCGATATGGAGCAAAAAAATCGCAAAGCCGCGGCAACCTTGCGCGTGGAAGTCATCGGAATCCTCAATCGGCTCCGGAAAAACCTGGCGCTGGAAATGAAAGACGATCCCGCATTGCCGCGAGACCTCGAAGGACAAGTTTTCGGCTATTTGGACCTGCTCGAAAAGACCTGCGCCGACGCTCGGGCCAAGGGGGCCGAGGTCGAGCAAATTCCACCGCCTCCCGAGACATCGAGCGGCACAAACCCCTGAAATACAAAGAGATTCGGTCGCTCGGTTGGGGGTCGACGACCCGCGCCGAGCGCCATGGATACCGTCGTGCGGAGGTATCGGGGGCGCCATCGGGGGCTCCCGATACGCTCCGTGCAGGTAGGCACAGGCACAGCCGAGCATGTCGGAAACGCTCGGTGCAGGTAGGCGCCGGTACAACCGAGCGTGTCGGATGCGCTCGGATCGGGGTCGAAAGGTAAGGAAGACCTAGTCGCACTAGGTCGGATGAGGGTTGGGGTGGGTGGGTCGAGCGAGTCGAAAACGGTCGACGCGTGGCGTTTCGGGGGGGGCGAGCACATCGGAGAAGGCAGCGCGCGGCGCTTGGAGCTTGGAGCGGGCGTATCGAAGGCGGTCAAGTGATATCACGCGCGCACGTGTCGAGCGTGCACGACGATGCACCACGGCAAACGTTCGGCAAGACTGCACGTTTGCCAAGCTGCCAGGTTTTTCAGTTGTGACCGTTTGCCCTCCGTGTTAGGGCCGATCGTGGTGCGTTCGTTTGTCCGTGCGCGTGCGGCTTTGTCGCCTTTTGCAGCGATTTTTGCGTTGCTTGCGCTCGCGTGCGTTGCACGTGCCGACGAACCAGCGCCGTCCACGTCTGCCGCTTCGAACGGCGAGACCGACGATGCACGCTTCGGTAGGCTGAAAGCGGAAGGGGACCGAGCACTTGCCGAAAAACGCCTGATGGACGCGATCAAGGCGTACAAGGCTGCACGGGAGATTCGCGAAGATCCACTGATTGCGGGGCGGATGGGTCTTGCGATCTCCTACTTCGATGATCCGCGCGCGTTCGAAGCTGCGGCAATGATGCTTTACCATGCGGTACGGGACGCTGCTGGTGTGTCCACGCAAGAAAAGGATGCTTTTTTCGCAGCATACAAACGAATGCGAAAGCTCGTGTGCAAATTGGCAATTTCCACGAATGATGCAAATGCGCGCATTGATTTAGGGGAGGGATTCAAGCCGCGTTACTCCGATTTCTTTACATTCGTCAAGAGAGGCAAGGGCGAAGCAATTGCAAAGCTCGATGGTCGTGAAGACATTCGTAAAACGTGGGATTGCACGGGTGATCAAGACATTGAAATAAAATTTGAGTTTCCGCCCGCTGAAACTGCCCCTGCAAAAACGATTACTGTAGTCGAAAAGGGGAAAGAAGCGGTCAAGATTGTCCACGTACCCATTTCGGTAGAGAATCCCATTACAACGTCGAGTAAAAATCGTCTTAGCATATTGTTTGGTCCGAACGTCGTATTTGGCGTTGCTCCATCGCCTGCATACGGACTCTCGATTTCGGGTGCATACAAATTAGGAAATTGGTCGGCGATGCTTGGCGCTCGTGGCGCTTATGCATTTGGACCGATTGAAGGAAACACGATTGACGCGTTTAGCTTTACCGGTATGGTTGGACCGTGTTACCGCGAGCGTTGGTTTAGCGTGTACGTATTTGGAAGCATGAATATCGTCAAATGGATACCAACTACGCCAATTCCGGTTGATTTCAATATCCCATTGCGAGTAATGCCTGGAATCGGAATCGGTGCGCGTGGCACGTATTCGCTTTCAAATAAAATCGGACTGTATGGGGGCGGTGACGTCACTATACTTCCAAGCGATGTCGAGCTTGAATTAACCAGTCAAGATGGTCTTGCACAGGTTTGGAATGGCGCTCAGTTTTTGCTTTCAGTCTCGTTAGGGCTGGAATTGGGTCGCTAGCATGCGCATGGTGGAAAGGATGCCGTCGGCAATGAAAGATCGCAGCTACCTAATCGCAATGACTTTTTTCACGACGGTGGTTATTTGCTGTTCCGGGGTCGTGAATAGCGGTTGTGGGCTTGACTTTGGTCCGACAATTGGGTATTGCGGAACGGACGCCGATCCTGAGCATTATCCGTCCTGTTATCCGGACGCGGGTAGCAACATCGCCCCACAATCGCTAAAGTGTGAGGACCGTGGCGGTGAATGTGTCGAAATTGGCACGGGGGACTTTGATAGGTTTCCCATTTTGCTATGGATTGGCGACAGCGATTTGGATGTACCCAAATGCCCTGAACGTGCAGGCGCGGAGGATATTCTTAGATACGGGGATCTCGTCGTCGACGTACAATGTGACGAATGCAAATGCAGTGAACCTACGTGCGTTCTTCCGCACGCAATAGGCGTCGATCCACTGATCGGGTGTGGGACTGGTGTTACGGACAATTATGCCGCGCCAAACGAATGGAATGGGTCGTGTTATTCTTCGGCGATCCTGCCCGCGGGCAGCTTCGCTTCGTTTGCATTACCATCTGCGACGGTGACAGGTTGCACGCCGTCAAGTAGTCCACCCATTAAAGCGCCAGGCGTAATGGCTCCGCGGTCAGATTTCATTTTTGGCGGCGTAGGTTGGACGAAATTTGCAAAAGCATGCTCCGGGGATGCATACGGCGAATGTAGCGATTCCGGAAAAACCTGCACTCCGAATGCATTACCGCCCCCTCCGGAGTTTCGATATTGTGTCAAATACCAATCAACGAACGTGGACGAGACGAAATTGCCGCAATGCCCCGCAGCGTTTCCTGAGCAGCACATTTTCTACACCGGAATGGATGGAAAGCGAGAATGCTCCGAATGTAAATGCGGGGAACCCGTGGGAAGCCAGTGCATAGCTACGTTTTCAGCATTTCAAGATCCGGGTTGTGCCGACATGCCATTGCCATTTTTCAAGGATTACGCGGGAGCAGTCTGCACACCAGCAATGCCATGGTCGTTGGGTGCCATTTCGGCAAAAATGGCGGTAAACGAACCGGGCAAGTGCGATCCGATAGGCGGCGAACCCGCTGGCGAAATCAAACCAGTCGATCCGCGCGTCTATTGTTGCAAGCCACCACCAGATCCTCCCGACGCATCGACTGACGGACCTACGAGCATGTAACGTCGATGCGCGCACGTACGCCCCGACAGGCGTGCCGACCGGCAACACCGCGAACGCGGTCCGTTCTGCGGCATTTCGTCGGCTATCGTGGATTGGAATCTACTTCGCTGAACCTGTCGGCCGCGGCTCATCAGGGATTACTGGCGAGCCGGGCCAGGTGATGCCGACCTTTTTTAGCATGTCCTGGGCGGCAAGTAGACGCTCTGGGTCGGGCGGCGTGGGCAATAGCGTCGCGAGTTCGTCGGGCAAAAGCTCGGTGGGGCCTTTCAGCGCGCGATCGGTCACCGCATCGATGAGCGCGTGGATCGGTGCAGCCGTCGTGCGGGCGAGCTCAATAGCGAGCGCTGCGGTGTCTCGATCACCCAGCAGCGGGAGCCGCCCCTTTCCCGTTTCGTCGACCGTACCCCACGGGACAATTCGGTCGAGCGCGCCCCACGCGACGAGCCGACGTGCACCCGGTAAGGTTGGATCGTCGAAGAGCGTGCCCGCGGTGCGATCGCCGTGGAGCCAGAAACCAACGCTCGCGAGTTTCTCGCCATGGGCTCCGACTTCGAGCAGGCCAGCGGCCATTTCGAGGGCAGGCAAGAGTTCGTCGGGCAGGCCCGGCAACGCCGCGCCGAGCTGCTCGATGGGTGCGGCGCCGCGCTTGTAAGCGAGGCCGACGACGCCCGCCTCGGTCCAGGCGACGACGTCATAGTTTCCGCAGCCGTCGCCATTGAAGAAGGCGCCGCGCTGAAGGTCACCCGTCCATTTCGGCACGGCGCAGGCCGGGAGATTATGGCGTGCGAGCGGGTCGAGCGGCGCGAGGATGGTTTCTACATAGGCGCGCAGGGCCGCGCGGACGATCACCTCGCGGCTGAACTGGACGGGTCCGAAAGATTCGATCAAGTGTTCGAAGTGCTTTGGGCACACATGGGGATGCAGCGTGAACGGATTGAGACGTGGCTGCGGAGTCGCAGGGGGGAGCTCGGGCGAGCCGGGCCAGGTGATGCCTACGATCTGGAGGCTACGCTGCGCGCCAAGCAGTTGCTCCGGGCCGAGCCCGGGGTGAAGAAGCGTCTCGAGCTCGGCGGGCGTGAATTCCGTGAGACCTTTCAACCTTCGATCGACCACGGCATCCATGATCTCGTGAGCGGGGGCATCTTCCGGGCGAACGTGGTTGACCACGACTTTTCCTGGGCGTGGATGACTCTCACAAGACCGCTGCAGCAGCCGCCCCTTGTGGAGCAAACCCCACGCAGCCAGCCAGGGAGATCCGCTGTTCCATGGCTCCCCGAAGAACGTCTCTCCCAACCGTTCCCCGTAGAGCCAGAAGCCGCTCCCCACCATCCGCTCCCCATGGTCGCATCCCACGTCGAGCGTGCTGGTGGCAAGCACGAGCGCGGGCTCCAACTCCTCCGGAAGGCCCGGCAGCGCCCAGCGCACGTCGTCCGGGCCGCCCGTCACCGCGTCGGGCGCGAGGGTGCCGTGCTGGATCGGACCCGAACCGTCGGACGCAAGACCCACGATGCCTGCCTCGGTCCACGCCACGACCATGTTGTACGAATCTCGAATGTGGGACAACGCGCCCCGCTCGACGCCGCCCCTCCACGCCACCCAGTTGTAGGCTGGGGACTCAAATCGTGCGATCCCATGAAGGCAGGTTTCGACGTAGGCGCGCAGCGCGGCCCGCACGATGGCGTCGCGGTCAAAGACCAAGCGTCCGAAGTCAGGGGTCGTCCGTTCGATCACCTGCCTCGCCTAGACCACGTTGGCTTTGACGTCAAGATGCGCGCAGATGCCGACCCGCGTTAGGGCGTGTAGGTGTACGGCGGAACCTTGTTGACCCAATTCACCTCGTTCGCCGACGGGTAATAGTTCCTTAGCTTAATGTTGAGCTTTCGCGAAATGACGACCGCATTCGAGTTTGCGTTGGTGCCCCACTCACAACGGCGGAGGTCCTTCCTGCGCTGGACGTGGTGGACCTGCGCTGCCTCTGGGTCGTTCGCAGGCCCAGCTTTGAGGAACTCCGGTTCGGTACAGATCATTGGCTTGCCGCACTTGTCCTCACATGGATACATGAAGCCCGCGAGGTCGGAGCGAATCCCCCCGTCATTCGCCGCGCGATTGACCTGAAGAATCCACTCCCTCTGGTTGAGGGTGCCACCGTCGGGGCCGGGGAGGCCGGTGCTGCAGTAGAAGTCTTCCCCTGGTTTTATGGTGGTCAACTGGGGCAAATTCCGGTAGGGGCCGTTGATCTCCGTCGGGACGCCGTCGACATCGATGAGCGACGTCTCCAAAGGTGCATCGCCGAGTTTGATATCGATCTTGTTCGCGACATCCGAGCCGACTTGCACCCACCAGTCACCCGTGACCTCGTTTTTCTGGCACTTGTAGCCCTGGTCGTATTTAGCGAGTCCCGACACTTCTCCGATTCTCTTCGCGTCCCTGCACGCTTTCCCATCCTTCCCATCCTTCTCCTTCAGATCCTCCTCCTTGTACCAGCAGTTGAAGGGAGCGTTCGCGTCCGCAGGCACGTAGCACGCCGCCAAACCGAATGCGGCCCTGTACTTGGCGGCCAGCTCCGGGTTCATGCTCGGATTTCCCAGGAGCGGGAGAAAGAAACGCTTGCACCCAGTGGCCGGCGGCTTCGCACATGCGGTCGACGGCTCTTCGACCGGTGGATCATCCACAGCGGTACACTCGCCCGGCGCCGGCCCGCCCCCACCACACGCGCCCGCCATCCATGCCCCAACGAAGCCCATCATCAGGCCGCCCAACATGGCCGAGCGGCGTGTCGTCATTGCTTGCATGGCATACAGAATCGCGCGTTGAAAAGCTGGGCGACAAGGGAAAACGCGGTTCCTTGCTTCATGCGCAGAATCGAAGCGCTACGCACTTCGCGGCTGGCAAGAGCCCTTTTTCTGCCCTCTTACGCCTTGCACACCGCCTTCGAACGTGTACGCGTTCGCGTCCGCGTGCCCCTGTGCGATGCTTTTACACCACGACGAACTTAGCCGTCTGCGTCGCGGTCGCATGCAGCCGCGACGCACTCTCAGCCTACTCCGTTCGTCAGGCCGATTTCGTGCAAAAATCATTGGCGATTTCGCATTTTTTGACGCGCGTAACACTCTCACGTTCGCGGGCGTGGCGACATACGTCGTAACCATGACCAATGTGCGAGCCTGACAAACGTTTGTCAGGATCGCATTATTCGTCGGGAACAACTATCACCCGAGGACGCTTCGGTGGTTCGCAGTTGCGCCCCGCTCTGAGGAGTTGAACCAGCACGTCGACGAGGTTGTCAGGTCCGATCTCGTAGCCAGCCTCCCGCGCAATCCGGCGTACTTCGCCCGGAACGAGAAACCCACCTTTTAATTCGGCGTATTCGTCACGAAGGTGCTTCACAACCGCCAAATCGAGCCGCAATTCCATCACGATGGTGGGCACGTCCATACCCTCCTTGAGCATCTCGAAGACGCGCGCGTCCCTGCGTTGCTTTCGGGCAAACCTCGCGTCTGCGCCCGTTTTGCCCACGTACGCCGCGACATGCGCCTCGTCGTAGACCACTTTTACCCGAGGTCCGCAGCGGGGACCTTTCTTGGGTTTTTCATACCCCACCCTTGAAGGATCGTATCCTTTGAGTTTGCCCTCTTGCTCCAGTTGCCGGAGACGTTCGGCGCTGATCTTGAATTTTCGCTCGGCCTCTGCACGCGAGATAAACATGGACAATATCCCCCGAGGTTGTGTGGACCTTGTGAATTATGTGCACGAAATCGTTGATGTTACCAGCGCTTCGTTGCAGATGTACACTATGTACATCCACCAATATTGACTGCGCTCGATCTCGACCGTTTCGACAAAAGTCGGGTATCCATTGAGGCATGGCACTTGGCGTCGAACAGGTTGAGGCTCTTCTCCAGAAGAACCGAGCGCTTGCTGCACGAGAACGTGCGCGCGTGAACGAGCTGAAAGCGCAGAACGAGGACACTTTGCAGGAGATCTGCACCAGTTTGGTCGTTCCGACGGCTGCGTTCGGGATGAGTTACGCGCGCGAGTCCCTTGGCGAGAAGGCGTCGACCGCGGGAATTCCCATCGATGCAGGTCTGGGCCTCATTCTGAAAATCATCGCGGGGCTCTTCGACCTCTCCGCGACCAAGGGAGGACAGAGGGTCGGGAAGTTCCTCCACGACATCGCCAATGGTGCATTTGCGTCCTGGACCGGCGCCCTTGGCGCAGCGCTCGGCGCGAAGAAACGCATGGAGAAGCCTGTGCCGCCTCCCCAGCCACAGGCGTATACGGGCGCGGAAGCAATGCCCAAGTTCGGACCGGGGCCAATGACCCACGAGGATCTTGCCGCGATAAAAGCGGCGATGTCGACGCCAGCAACCCCGTCCACAACGCCGAACGTTGGTGCAGTTGGCTCGGTGCAAGGGACGCCCACGCGCGCTCCAGTGCCGATGGACTACGGGCACATAGCCGCGATTGCCGCCGCAATGTTGGCGCCACCGCCCATGCCGCAACAACGAGCACCGACCCCTGTGCAAGCACCCGCACCGCCAGCTCCTCAGCCGGCCCTTGGTGCCACGCAAGCCGCGCCCCCGACGGTGCCACCAACGTCGCCGCAGTCAACCCCCGGCGCACAACGGACGCCCTCTGCACCGCCCCAAAAGCCTTTTCGCTTTACGCAAGCACGGCCAACGACACCATTGCCGGATTTGGGGACCGCATTCGCAGGTGGAACCTACCCAATGCAGGACGTCGACAAGGACCTGCAATGGCTTTCGAGGGAATACTCGACCGACAAACTCGATGAAGTTCTGCGTTGGGCTCGCGCTCCGGCGTAGCTGATTCGTACGTCGAATAGCAAAACATATCAATGAGCCAGACCAATTGTTCTGGCAATGGGCGAGGTGCGTCTTTTCCTTGAAATTTGGAATTTCATCATGGCGAGCGACAAACCTTCCACGATTCCACCCCGCTCGTCTCGCTCGCGCCCGTCCGCCACGCCGCTCGTCGTAGGCGCTGGGCGGCGCACACGCAACCGTCGTGTACCGGCACGCACTGCCCCTACCGCAACACGTTCCTTCGTGGTAGACGTCCGCGCGTCGGACGAGACGAACGGCGAAGTCATGGCCCGCATTCGGCCAACCGAGGGGGCCGCCACGGGAGCGATCGAAAACGATTTTCGGTTCAGTGGGGCACTTCTGGACGTCGTCGGTGATCTTCTCGTCGAGCTCGCACGCGAAGAGGACGAAAAGAAATGAATTCCCGCCAGCACGTCATGGAAGGCATATCGCTGCAATCGTGGAACGCCACATCGTCGCCGCCCGCTCGCTATTGGGCATTTTACGTGCGGGTGACAACCGAGGAAAGCGTCAAGAAAGACCTATCCATTCCAAACCAGTGCAATCGGGCGATCGAGATTGCCAAGGCTCGGGGGTGGCACGATTACCGGATTTACGTCGAACCGGTGAACGTATCTGCCGAGCTATGGACAGACAAACGTCCTGCGTTCAAGCAAATGCTCGACGATGCTGCCGCGGGTCGCATTATTGGAATTTGCGCGCGACATACCGATCGCTTGTGGCGCAACAATGACGTGATGGGAAAACTCATCGGCGTTCTGCGACCGCACGGCGTCGAACTTTGGGATTTCAACAGTCGCTACGAATACAAAAGCGCGCATGGTCGATTTTCATTACAGGTGCTTGGTGCTGCTTCGGAACTCGAAGTCGGTTTGGTTTCGGAACGTATTCGCGAAATGAAACGGGGCAAAGCATTAAAGGGAAAGCAGAGCGGAGGTGCACCGCCTTTCGGATACACGTCTCAAACGCACCGCAAAGCTCAACTCATCGCCGACGGGTATTCGCCCGATGACGCGTATCGTCAGGCATGCGTTGAGTATCCCGTCGGAAAAACCTGGTATATCAACGAAGACGAAGCGGCTATCGTTCGACTCATTTTTGAGTTGTACACGTCGCACCAATACCGCTACGGCTGCAAGCGAATTGCACGGCACTTGAACATGGCTGGCTATCACAGGCGTCTGGCGGGGCCATTCGTGCACAGCACCGTCGTGAAGATTCTGAAGAATCCCGTTTATGCTGGGTACCAGAGTTTCGACGAAGTGGCATACGAGCGTCGTGTCCCGTCAAAATTGCCGCGGCACAAGCAGACCCTATTTGCGGGCGAACATCCGGCGATCATTGAACCGAACGTTTGGCACTTGGCCCAAGAAATCAGGGCGAGCGAAAGCAAAATCAATCGAATACGCAACTCGCCTGCGGGCGCCACGATCGAGATGTTTTCGCTCACCGGACTGTTGAAATGCCCGCTATGTGGTGGAAGTCTTCACGGCAAATGGACGACGCGGCGTGCAATACCCGAACGGAATTACCGCTACTACTATTGCTCCAGGCGTCATGATGGCGGTCCCGAAGCATGTTCGTTTCCGGCGATTCCTGCCACTCCGCTTCAAGATGCCGTCTGGAACTGGCTGCACGAGATCCTCGCGTCGCCCGAGTTCGTCATGGAGCATTTCCAGCGAATGCAAAAGGGCATGAAGGCGGAGCAGCCGGACGCCATGAAACGACTTGCCACGCTTCAACGAAAACGAGACACACTCAAGGGGGCGATTGCGAAATACTTCAAGGCATTCGAAGCCTGCCCCAACCCGGATGCGGCCGTATTGGAACGCGTTCGTGAATTGCGCGCAGAACTGCAAAATGTCGAGGGGGAAATCGTCAACATGGAATCGCGAACGCCACCTGTGGAACGCGCCTTGAATCCGGATCGAGTTCGTCATTACTTGGCGCAGCTTCGCGAACGGATCGCCGCGCGCACGGATTACCAGCGTGCAATATTCCAGGAACTGAAGCGCTCGCATGACTTTCACATACGCGTCTCGCCGAGTGGCAGGGAGTTCACACTGTCGCTGGCTTTGCCCCGAGAGGAAATGGTTGGCGAGAAGGCCGCGGACAAGCGGCTCATGTCCGTGCTTGCGCCGCCCGGCAAAAAGGCGGCGCGTCAAAGTTGTCGAGAGGTTACCGGTGAGAAATCAACGGGCTGCTACCGCCCCAACCTCGCCCGCACCTCACGCGCCGCGCGATCCCCCGATTCGAGCGCTCCTTCCATGTACCCCGTCCATTCGGTCGCAGTCTCCGTGCCTGCCCAATGAATGCGCCCCACGGGTATGCGTAGCGAAGCTCCACACGACAGCATCGCGCCAGGCGCCATGTTCGCCACGGGGCACCCGCGCGACCATTCTTCCGCAG
The DNA here is from genome assembly GCA_016715885.1 of Polyangiaceae bacterium. NCBI lineage: Bacteria > Pseudomonadati > Myxococcota > Polyangiales > Polyangiaceae > Polyangiaceae bacterium. The sequence continues at coordinate 154,174 of JADJXL010000007.1, read as the reverse complement.
ACCAATCGAATTCCACGTATTCGACCGGCTTCCGCGCCTTGTCACCAAACATCTTGCCGAGGCTCGCCAGCACCGCTTCGCGACGCTCTTGTGCAGGTCGCGACGAAAACCGCCGCGCTTCGTCACCCATGACAAACCCGAGGAGCGAATTCACCGTTCCATCGTGAGAGCCATTGTCGAAGACCACGGACAAGGGCCCCTCGTTCGTGACCGCTTCTCCGGAAAAACCTTCTTCACGCCAAAATGGCCGATCATACACCGCAATGCATTTGGCCGCCGATCCCATAGGCATCCGCCCGGCCAATGCATCGCGTGATACGGGCAAAAGCGGACGGTAATCGATACGATTGGCAACCACCGGCGGCACCGCGACGATTGTATACTTCGCACGCACGTTGATTGCGTCGGATGCCACGACGAGCCCGTCATCCTGCTGCTCGATACGCCGCACCGGCGCCGAAAGCACGACGGAATCGCCCAGCTTCTGCGCAAGACGCAACGACAATTCCTGCGCACTGCCGACGAATCGCCGCTCTTGTGCGCCGCCCTCGATTTCGACGAGCTTCATCAGGCCGCCGCCCGCGCGCAAATACGCAAGGAAATACAACATCGACATTTCATGCGGCTCGGCACCGAAAACCACACGAACGGCGGCATTGAACAAGTCGCGCACGTCGGCTTTGGGCATCAGCTTTCGAGCGTACGTTTCGACGGTTTGTCCGTCCCATTCTGCTGCATTGGCCGCCGCCGTCGGATGATGCAGCGGCACGCTCTCCGTCAGCCGGTCCAATTTGCGCAGCGCGAGGTGCAGCGATACCAGACTTGGTAATGGCAGCGATGGGATCGTTCCCGAATACGTCGACAGCTTCCCGTTACGATAAAGAATTTTTTTTCCCGTGTGGTACGTCGGGAAGGTTTGCACCCCAAGGTCTCGGGCCAATTTTGCGAGGCGTTCCTGCCGGGGGCCAATCCATTGTCCGCCCAAATCGAGCACGCGCCCGCCGATGTTCCGCCCCAGCGTGCGACCTCCAACGCGGTCCCGCGCTTCGAGCACCACGACGCGCGCTCCCGTTTCCACGAGAGCACGCGCCGCGGACAAACCTGCAAGACCGGCGCCGACAACCACCACGTCCGCGTCGGTCTTGCGTGAAGACGTTGAATCTGGCGTCACGGACGTAGATCTACATCCGCTCGAGCACCACGGCAATGCCTTGACCGCCGCCAATGCACGCGCTGCCCACGCCGTATCGCTTTTGCAAACGACGAAGCGTGTACACGAGGTTCGTCGTGATGCGCGCTCCCGATGCACCGAGAGGATGACCCAGCGCAATCGCCCCGCCGTTGACGTTGCACTTCTCCATCGGCAATCCGAGCTCCTTCTGCACGGCAAGCCATTGCGGCGCAAATGCCTCGTTCACGTCGAATACGTCGATGTCGTCCTGGCGCAGCCCCGCTTTTGCGAGCGCCTTCGGAATCGCTGCCGCAGGACCAATGCCCATGATCGCCGGATCGACGCCCGCCGATGCCCACCCGAGCAGCCGTGCAAGCGGCACGAGGCCCTTGTCGCGAGCAACCGCCGCGCTCGTCACCACCAACATCGCCGCGCCATCACAAATGCCGCTCGCGTTTCCTGCCGTCACCACGCCGTCTTTCTTGAAGACCGGCGCAAGCTTGGCGAGCGCTTCGCGCGTCGATTGCGGACGCGGATGTTCATCCACGACAAACGATACCGGCGGCGCTCCGCGTTTGCCCGGTAGCTCGACCGGCGTGATCTCGTCCTTGAAGGCTCCCGCTTCGTTTGCGGTTGCCCACGATTTCTGGCTTCGCAGCGCGTATTCGTCGCATGCGTCACGGCTGATGCCGTACTTCGTCGCGAGGTTTTCCGCAGTCATCGCCATGGGCGAATTCACGTACGAATCGGTCAGCGCACTCCAGAGCGAATCTTCCAAGGCAGGCGCTTTGCCGAATGCATACCCCTTGCGTCCACCTCGAAGCACGTGCGGAGCTTGCGACATGTTCTCCGTGCCGCCGCAAAGAACCACGTCCGATTCGCCGAGCATTACGAGCATTGCGGCTTGCACGACAGCTTCGAACCCGGATCCGCACAGGCGATTGACCGTCAGAGCGGGCACTTCGATGGGCACACCCGCCTTCAATCCAACGTGACGCGCACAGTAGATCGCATCCGCGCTCGTTTGCTGCACATTGCCCACGACGACGTGCCCCACGTCGCTCGGCTTCACGTTGGCTTGCGCAAGTGCTGCCTTCGCTGCGTGCGCTGCAAGGTCGTTTGCCGTGATGCCTTCGAGCGCTCCGTTCATCGTCCCGAACGCCGTTCGCTTGGCGCCAACGATGACGATGTCTTTGTCCGTGTTCAACATAATCTCTCCGCTGTGCTGGTCCAAAGGTCGCGCCAGCATGCGTTGTCGCGCGCCGTCGAGCAAGGCCCGAATCGGGCTCGAAAGTTGACGTACGCCCTGGGCTCGTCGACAGTCACTTCGTATGCAGCCGAGCGACGATCCCACGCGCCCAGCCGCTTCGAGCTTTCACGAAAGCGACGACGCGACAGGGTTCACCATCATCGTCGTCGGCCCAGAAGACAGCGGACGCACGTTCGAACTCGTCGATGGACGCTATTTGCTCGGCCGCGCGCCCGAAGCCGACATCCGTTTGTCTCTCGAAACCATCTCGCGCAGACACGCGCTCATCGTCGTGCAAGGCGATCAGGTCACCATCGAAGACCTGGGTAGCCGCGTGGGCACGTTCGTGAACGGGCGTCGTGTGACTTCGTGCAGCTTGCCAGCGGGCGCTCGCATCGTGTGCGGAGGCATCACCATGAAGCTCCTCAAGGGCAAAGGATAGCCGCATCGAGACCAGATCAAGTATGCTCGCTCGTGGAGGCGCTTGGTCATGGCATTTCGGCGAAAGCTTGGTTGGTTGGGCATCGGGATCCTTGCGACGTTCGTGGCTTCATGCGGGACCGACAATCCGGACAAACCCCCGCCCACGGTGGAGCCTGCCGTCGACGTGCTTGCTCATTGCAAGTTCGAAAAGGCTCCGGCTCGTCCTGAAAAACCGGCCAACGCGCCGACGGAAATCAAAGCCGGCTACGGCTCCGTCCTCCTTCCCATCCCCATTGGTTCGCCGCTCGGTGGATACACATCGCGTGCAAAGGGCCTCATCGGAGGTCCAAACCCTGTCGACAAGCGTCCTCAGCGCTTTGCCAAGAGCTTCGTTCCCACCGTGGGCATGCACGACGGTTTGCGCGCCGAAGTGCTCGCTCTCGAAGCCGGCGGCGAACGTGTCGTGCTGGTTCGTCTCGACGCACCGTACGTCATGGAAAACACGGTGTTCGAGCTCGAATCCAAGGTGGCGCCGGATGGATCGATGCGCGGCCACATTGTTCTCAGTGGATCGCATAGCCATTCATCGTGGGGCGGGTATCAACCGAGTTTGGTGCTCATGGCAGGGTCGGACAGGCCCAAGCAGGAGCTTGCGGAGCGGTTCGTCGACAGCGTCGCGGGCGCCATCAAGGAAGCGCTCGATGGAATGGTGCCCGCGAAATTGGGAATTCACGTCGAAAAGGCATTCGATCCGATGGATGAAGTCAATCGTGATCGGCGCGGCGACAACGACATGGTGCTCGGGCCGGACGGCAATCATGCCGGCGAAGACAAGGATACCCATTTGTGGATCATGCGCGTCGACAAACTCGACGGCTCGCCGCTCGCTGCCATTGTCGATTTTCCCATTCACGGCACCGTGAGTGGTGGCGACAATCCGCTTGCTTCCACGGACGCGACGGGAGGTATCGTGCGATCGCTCGAGCACGAGCTTGGTCATCCCGTGCTTCATTTTCAGGGTGCAGCCGGGGACGTTTCTCCGGCTGGCCATGGAGGTCGCGCGGCGTGTCCAGATTCTCGACAATGCCTCGACATGCCGCGCCTCGAGACGCTCGGCGCTCGGGCGGCGGAGATCATCGCGCCGCTGATCAAAAACGTACAGACCGGCGACAAAGCAGCGCTCGAAATCGCGACGCGCACGTTTTACGTCGGTCGAGACGCCGTCGTGAAACGCCCGGATGGCCAAGAGCTCCGGTACAAGGCTTTCGATCCCGAATTCGTGGAGCCCGATCGGATCATTTTCGACGACAATGGCAAAATCCTGAGCCCCATCGACGAATTCAATGCATTTGCCGGTGCGGGCCTTTGCGGCGAAGCGAATGGCGCGGGTGCCATTGCGCCCGTTCCCGGCACAGCGGGTCTCAAGCCGTATGGCTCGTGCCTCAATGTCCAGACGGGTGGCCACATCATTCTCGATGCGTTCTACATTGGCGACTACGACCGGACGATGCCTCTCTGCGACACGTCGCGCACGACCGTGAGCGCCATTCGAATTTCGGGCACGCCGACGGGCGATTACATGGCGCTCACGATGCCTGGAGAAGCCGTGGCTCCATTTGCGAGTTACCTGCGCGCGCGTTCGCCCGCAGGCGCGGACAAAACGCTGCTCATTGGATACGCCAACGATCACGTCGGTTACTTGCTGACCGCGGAAGATTGGCTCGCTGGCGGATACGAGCCCAGCATCAATCTATGGGGACCGCTCGAAGGTGAAATCGTCATCGATGGCATTTTGGAAGCTGCGAAGACCGCATGGACTCCGGAAATCGAAGACCCCGAAGTCGATAGCTCGCGATACACCAATTGGACATACCCGGACGTCGAACCGATTACGGTCGTCACGACCAGTGAACATGGCACCGTCGCACCCGTTCCTGCGACCATTTGGTGGCCCGACACGGCCGATAAGAACGCTCCCGTTCTCGCATCCACCGTATCCCGAGCCGTCGGTGCGGCAAGGTTTGTCTGGTACGGCGGAGACGTCGCCATCGATACGCCCGAAGTATTCATCGAACACGAAACGGCGCCGGGGCAATTCGAGACGCTGAAGGATTCCAAAGGGAAAACCGTCTCGTCGTTCGATGGCGTCATCGTCACGACGTACACGCCGGAGCCGCTCGAATCGATGACGCCAGAAAAGCATATTTTCTCGGCGACTTGGCAGCCGGTTCCGGGCGATCCGATTTCCTTGAAAAACCCGATCGGACCTTATTCGCTGCCGCTCGGCAAATATCGTTTCCGCGTCGAAGGCAAAGCAAAGGCTGCGTCGGGCATCACCTCGTACAGCCTCACGAGCGAATCGTTCGAGGTCGTGGCGGCGCCGCTCGCAGCATCGTCGACGGCCACGCGGGCGTCAACGTCCGTCGACGTTACGGCAAACCTCGGCGCTGCAACGGGCATTCGCGCATTGAAGGTGGGTCCAACGGACGTGAATGTGCCGCTCTTGGGGCCGTGGACGGTCATCGTGACGTTTGCGAACAATCAGACGAAAACGGTGGACGTGATGCCCGATGCGTCAGGCAAAGCGAGCGTGCCGCTCACGATGCAAGAAGCCATCGACGCGGTGAAGGTCGACGTGCGCGATAGCGTCGGTAATGGCGGGTCGCTCGACGTGCTCTGACATCGAGCGGACGTAGGTCACTTCCCCAAGAATTCCCTAAAATTTCCGCAGACGATTACGATTTTCGTCGTTGTGCGTCGATCCAAGCGCGCGCTTCGGTTTCGGTGTTGCAGATCATCACGGGGATGTTGCTCGTGGCGAACTTCATCAATCGACCGACGCGTTGATACAGCCCAATGATTGTTCGATGGTGGAAGTCGGCGTTGAAATAGACCATCGCTTGGTACAACTGCATTCGCTCCATGACCTCCGGCAGCTTCATTGCGGCGGGATCCTGGCGACCAGCTTGGGCGGAGTCGAGCAGCGCGAAGAAGCCTTTTTCCGGCGCGGGCAAGGTATCCAGGAACGCCATCATCTGCTTGACCTGATCGACCGACATGTCGCCAATGGGCCGCGAGAACAGGATGTCCGGAGGCTCGAACCGAAATGCGTGTTTGCCAATGAAATGCCAGCCGTCATCCGCAGGTATGGTCATGGTGTTTGCTTTACGATACGTTACGTGTTCGGAGCGGAAGGATAGCAATTTTGGGGGAGGGTTCAAAGGCATTCATCCCTGTGATGTTGCCGTGGGATCTGGCGTGTGTGCACAATGTTCCTCGATCCCCTACGCATGGCGACGTACCCATCGATGCAGCGCCCCGCGACCCCTACGCGCCCAAGGAATGCGTACATTTTCTTGGGGAGACCCCTCTACCGCCAAAAATCCTCGCCGGATTTATTGGGGAGACCCCTCCACCACACAAAACGCATGAGACCGTTCTCGATACGAACCCCCTCGCGTCCTATCTCCGTGCCACCATTTTCCTGCGTCGACCCTTCGCTGCAGCAATGACCGTTGCACGCCGTGTCACGTCGACCCCTCGCGGCGGTCATGACGCGAAATCCGCACGCCATGCGGATGCCTCGCGGCGGCCTTTTGCATGGGCTCGCCCCAGTTGTTCATGCTTTTCGCGGCTTTTGGGCAAGCACCCTCATCGCCGCGCGCGGGTCTCGGTGGCTTTTTGGACCCGTTACGGAACGTCGCCGATGCTTCACGGCGGAACTGGCATCCCGGATGCCCACGTGCGGATCACCTGTAAGAAACGCTTTACATCGCGCGAACGAAGGTGTACGCGTCATCGTTCATGGGAGCACCACGAACACTCGAAATTGACGAGCCATTCGATGAAGTCGACGGCGAGCTCCGGCATACGGAGATGTTTTTGACGGCTTACCCCGTGACGGCGGCCCTTGCGCCGCCCTTTGCCGCGACGCGCACGGAGGTGCGCAAGCAGCGAGCGGAAGAAGCGACGTTGATCGACGCGATTCTGCTTTCGCGTGCGCTCGCCTTGGCAGCGGACGACGAGCTGAATCGCCTGGCGGACGATACGAAGAAGGCGGTGACCAGCGCCTTCAAGGAAGAGTATCAGGCGCCACTTTACAAGCAGCTCTTTGCGGGCCAAAGCCCGAGCGAGCTGAAGCGCCCGCTGCTCGGCGCGCAACTTGCGACCATGCGCAATTGGATTGGGCCGCTCGGCGCCACGGGTATTACGGAGTTGTCGGCCATAGCCACGCGGCTCGTTTCGGCAGTTGCAAAAGCAGACGAGGCAGAGACGAAAATGGCATTGGCGCAGCAAGCTATGGATGCATTCAAGGCTGGTCCGCGGACGACGTGCATCAATGAATGCAATGCACTGCGAAAGCTCACGTATGGCAAGCTGAGTGAAATCGTGCATGGCAATGCCGATGTGCCGAGCGATTTTGCGGATCGATTTTACATGACGACCGGCGGCTCGCGCGCGCCGACGATTGCGGAAATGACGCAGTCGGTCGAGCGATTGCGGGCGAAACTGAAGCGACACGAAACGCAGCTCGAAGCGGCAAAGGAAAAAGCGGCGCAGCAGTTGCGCGAGCGGCAGGAAGCGGAGCTCGCGGAGCGCAAAGCGCGATTCGAGGCGGCGCAAAAGCGCGCGGCCGAAGCTGCCGCGGAAGTGGCGAAACTCCAAGCCGAGCTCGAAGCAGGCGGCACGCAATAGCTTCCGCTCCTTTGCATAGAGCATATTGCGCCAGGGTTTGCCCGTAATTAGTTCCTTACTCCCAGCCGCTCTCCAAAGTCGCTACGTTCCGTTGACGTCGGAAGGACTTCGCCGTTGCTCGTATACAGCCGCGCCGGCACCGTAGGCTGGGATAACCAACGTCCTAGCTAGCCGCGGTTTCCCATCGACAATTGACGCAGCTCTGCCTTAGTCTGCTTTCCGGAGGGAATTGGCATGGTGGGCTTCCGGTCGGTGCTTCGCGTCTTTGTTGCGTCGCTGATATTGCCACTCGCATGCGGGGGTGACGACACGCCCTCGGGCACCACCGCCGGTCGCGGCAACATACAAAACCGTTTGTCCATGAACGCCATCAAGGAAATTGACCGGCGCATCCGTCGTGCGCGATGGTGGTTGCGGGACGCATTGCCATGCACTTCATTCTCCGCGCTTGGCATGCTGATCACGTGGTTTCGTCGCTTTGCGTCGACGGTCGTGGTCGCGCTGCTTGCGGGAGCGCTTGCGTTATCGAACGTGGCATGTGCGCGATCACTCGCGGCGCGATATCCCCATGCGCGCATGGTGAAGGTTTGCGGGCGGGCGCTTGATGTCGAGGTTGATGCTTTGCGATGGGTTTGTTCCGAGGAGGGGATGTGCATCTCGGATATGCATGAAGAGGTCTTCGATCGCATGGCGCGATCAAGCCGCATGGTATTCGAATACGATCCGGAATCGGACTCACGCAGCGTACTTCGCATGCCGAGCCCACACGACGAGGTTCGTTGCCGGGACCGATTTTCGATCTTGCCGCCACCGGAAGTAAAGGACGAGTGGCTTCCGCCATCGGAAGTGCTGTTGGCGGATGAGCAGAGGGGTTGTACACTTTTTGCGGAAGAAGCCGCTGATGAGAGCAAAGCGGCGGCGTTTTTTGGGCAGCCGTTGCCCAAAAAAGGCCTCACCGGTGGCTGCATGGGACCGGGACCGCTGACGGTGCGGCAACAAACCATCGCTGCGGTGAGGGGTCATTTGCAGGATCTCGGGCGGCAGTATGGAGCCGCGTTCGGGGAGTTGAATGAAACCCTGAGCAATTTCCCCCCATTGGGCCCCAAGATCGGACTCAGGGCGTTTCTCAACACTCACCCGGATATCGTGCGTATGCTCATCACGGGGCTTGACAAGAAGCTCAATGCCATCCCTGAGCTGCCGACATATGATGATCCCGAGCTAGCGGCGGTGGCCGCACGAGCATTTGAACTGGGTTATGGTGCTTCCATTGCAGAGGCTCAGCTCCGATCGCTAACGGTGCTTGCGGGATTCGAGCTGCTTCATATGGTGACAATGAATGTCGCCGTGCTCGCTGAATCTGCCAGCGGCAAAGCCTTCAACGCAGCGATGACGCGGATCCGCGGCATGCCACTGTTCGTCCCCGGAACGGCAGGCGGGGTCGGGTTCTTCTTGCGGCCAAAGGCGCTTCCGAAGCCGCCCCCTGCGAATGCAAACGCGCCTGCGCTGAAACCGGGCACGCCAACTCCGCCGGCAACGGCCCCGCCGCCGTTCGGTAACCTGTCCCGCGCGGCCGAGTTCGGCGTCAAGACATACAACCAACTGCGCATTGCGGTAAAAGGAACGGGGCTGGAAGTGCACCACCTCATCGAGCAGCGGTTTCTGCGCTACTTCAACGGTGATGAGCGCATCAACCTGAGCGTGGCAGTCACTGCGGCGGAACACCAGGCTTTCACGAATAAGTGGCACTACGCCATTGGATATGGTAATGCCGGAACGAACATAACGAACAAGGAAGCGATTCTGACCGCCGCACGTGACATCTACAAGAATTACCCTGCCATTCTGCGAGCGTTGGACCTATGAAGTTCATCCACCGAATTGCTTTTCACGTAACGAGAGCCCAGATGCAGGAACTCGGATCCTTGGGCATCAAATTCCTTCCAGGCGTAGAGAAGCATGACGAACCGGAGCCGTTCGTTGGATTCGACATAGCCGAGGATCATCCAAACTGGCTTCTGCTATGTTCGTTGCTGCAACAATGGGGCAAGAAATTAGGATACGTGCGTACCGAGTTCACCCAGCACGAGATCGATTCTGCGCGTTGGCTGCAGCTCGCGGCGTGGGGCAACGGTTACCCGCAGCCGCAGGACCTGGAGGGGTACACCAACGTCACCTACGATCTCACGCATGCGTGCATGAAATGCATGCATGGGGCGGTTCAAAACGCGCCATTCCGGATCAAAGGCGAGCCGAAGTGGAACCGTCGAGGAATCATGACGCTGATCTGGGTCTTCGAGGAATTCTTCGTTCCACCCGCGGTTTGGGAAACCGTGTTCAAACCGTTCGGCATTGGTTGCCGATCGGTTACCAATCGCAAAGGCATCGAATTGAAGACCGTCGTGCAATTGGTGGTCGATGAAGAAGTGGACGTGGTGACGGATGGCCTGACGCCCATTTCTTGCGATGCTTGCGGTCGAGACAAGTACCAATGGGTCACTCGCGGCATGTTTCCCCCGCTGGTCAAGGAGCCTGTCGCAGCGATGGCAAAAACGCGACAACTGTTCGGTGACGGATGGGGCGTGCGTGGTGTCCTCATTTCGCAAGAGCTCGCCCGAGCGCTCACGGCGCACAACGTACGCGGTGCCGAATTTACCCCGGTGGATGCAGCGCTGCCGGCACTGGTGGCGTGACAAGTCCAGTACCAATTACGGAATTAACGCCGGATCGTCGTGGTAGAGCGCGTACCAGCTGACCGACGTTGCGATCTGCGAAAAGAACCCCATCACCAAGGAGATGATGAGAATCTTGAGAATCGTCCAGCCTTCATACCGTGCAATTCGTCGTGCGATTTCCGTTGCGAGCGCGCCAAACACGAACGTCTGGGCTGTCGCAGATAACATCCCCAGCAATGGGTCCTGATACACCAGGGTGCTGCGGATGGCATCCCAGCACAGAGCGAATGGCTGTTCAAAGCCCACGAGCAAAAAGCACAATGACGTCACACACATGATCAAACCGGCGATCGGCGCCGCGAGCGGCAAAACGACCATCACGGGCAAAAAGATCCCGCCGGCCGGCGGTCGGATATCCGCATCCATTCGCCGATGAACCAAAAGAACAAGCGCAATGCAGGCAGCGAAACCTACAGCCACTCTGCCCATCTCTCGTAGTGCCGATACAAAAACGATCCCCGCAACGCGCCCCTCGGCGCTAAACGCTTTCAGCGCGTACGTGGTTTGCAATGTGAGCGTGACGCCCCAGAATATCGAAGTAGCCACCGTCGCGATGGCAAACACCTTCGCCACATATCGCCATTCGGAACGCGACAAACGCGCCACGTCCTCGGCCGACTCGGCGGAAGCGGGTGGACGATAAAGGTTTTCGGTGTCGTTCATGGCGCAGAGGCCCGCAGCCCGTCGATTACGGCGACATCGGGCGTGTCGGATTGGATGTCCTGACCATCGCGGTCACGATGGCGATTACGTGGAAGAAAGGGACCGTAGCCGGCGTTTCTACCTTCTTTTGAATCGTCCGTCGCGACCGCGATAGCGGTCCACGGTTGGGTCGTATTCGGGTTTATTTCCGGCCGCGAGCGCACCGGCCGCTATGAAGACCCCGGCAATGAGCAGAGCGCCAAGTAAACCTCCACCATCTGACTGCGTCGGCGGCGGCGACGCTGGCGGCATTGCAGGAGGTGGTGGCGATGGACTTGTACTCTTGATGATGCGCGCTAGCTCGATGATCACGTCCGCCAATGATGGTCGCACGATTGGCCAAATTGAAGCCATGCGCTTGAGCAGGATCTTGAAATCCTCCGGTGCTGCGATTGCCATCAAAGCTTCCGGTGAGCAGTAGGCCGTAATGAGCTCAATCCCAACCACCCCAAGTGAGTAGATATCACATGCGGCGGAGTAGGTTGCTCCTGGACGACTCAACTCCGGGGCCATATATCCCGGTGTGCCCCCGGCGCTTGCCGTCATTGGGGCCACTACGGTGTTCGGTCGACGCGCCAGACCAAAGTCGGCAACCTTGACAATGCTCTCGCCATTGGGAGTTCGGGACAGCAAGAGATTCTCAGGTTTGATATCGCGATGGAACCCTCCGACGCTGTGGATTGCCACAAGGCCGTTTGCTGCATGCATGAGCACCATCGCAGCTTGTTGCCATGTGGCCTTGCCGATCCATTTGCGCAGTGACCCACCGGCGCAATACTCCGAGGACCAGGTATGGTTTCGGTGCGTCGAGATCGTATCGGTAGATATCGACGATATAGGGGTTGTGGCTCTGCTCCGCGAGTATTGCTGCCTCCCGCCGAAACCGCTCCAACTCCATGTTGGGTTCATGCAGTTCCTTGATTGCAACCTCCATACCGAGTTCGTCGTCATGTGCGAGGTATACTCGTCCAAACGAGCCTCGTCCTAGTTCACGGATTTCGCGTATTCCCATGAGCCGTGAGCTAAATGATGCAAGAACCACTGTCAAGCGGCGATCCGATTTCCCTGAAAAACCATTGGATCTTGCTCGCTCACGCTTGGGTAAGCATCGATGTACGGCCTCAGGAGTGAGCGTTGGAGGTCGTGGCTGCACCGATCTCAACTCGGTCGCATATGCTACGTTCAGTCTGGTGGTGACATGGCAGCAGAGCCTGCCGGAGTCCGTACCTGCGGATGTCGCGGAGATGGCGATGAATTGGGAACAGGCCTACGAACGGTGGGAGCAAAAGACGCTGAAGAAAGGCAAGGCCGAAGGCAAGGCCGAAGCCATCGTCACGGTGCTCGAGGGGCGCGGCGTGTCGATGACCGCGACCCAGCGCAAAGAGATTCTCGAATGCAAGGACACCCGGAAGCTCGATGCGTGGCTACGCAAGGCGCTGACGGCGTCGGACGTCGACGAACTTCTCACGTCACCAGCGTCGCGCAAACGACGAACCACGCGTCGAGCTGCCTGATCCCACCCGCGTACATCACGCGCGAGCGCGTTTGCCGTGCCCCTTGTCCTTGCCGTACTTCGCGCGAAGTTCCTTGACGAACGAGCGCGCTTGTTTGCGCACGTCCTTCGCCTCTTCCTTCGTCACTTTGCCGTCCTTGCCAGCTTCTTTCGCAGCAGCACGAACCTTGGCCGCAGCAGCGTCGAAGTCCTTGCGAACCTGCGCCTTGACCGCGTCGGGCAATGCCGCCGCCGTCAAGATGCTCTCCATCTTCGAGCGGGTCTTCTCGATCTTTTTCTCGACGATCTTCTCGAACTTTGCGGGCGTCATCGGGAATTCGCCCTTGTCGTGATGCCGTTTCGCGACCTTCTCGACGCGAGGTGTCTTGTCGACTTTTTCTTCGGCAGAGGCTGCGAGCGGCGCGGCGATGGAGGCACAAGCGGCTGCAATCGCAAGGGTTCGGATGAAGGTACGAAGATTCGACATGGCGTGACTCCTCTCGGGGGCTTCCCGTGCTGTTCGGATAGACCTACGAGCACGACGCGTGCCAATGTTCGAGCGCCACGTTTGCCGCGAAATCAGCGGGATCTACCTGCGGCGTGATTGCCGCACCTGCGGCATCGAATGCAAGGTGCGCGCGCGTGTCCGCAGTGTCGTCAGCCGGCCGCTTTCTTTGCGATCTCTTCGAAAAAAGGCCGCAACGTGCGCTTGCCCCGCACCGCAGCGACGGCATCGGTCGTCGTGACGAACGCGACGAACTCGAGCATGTCGCTGAGACGCGGATGCAGTAGGCGCATCATCGCGCTGCTCATGCGAAACACGAAGGGGGGCACGTGAAACACGCGCGGCGTTTTTCCTACGACATCGAACGCGACGCGCATGATGTCCTCGCGTGTCATCGTTTCAGGCCCGCCTGCATCGACCGCCTCGGGACCTTCGTCCACGAGGTCAGCGAGGATCTCGGCCACGTCGATCGGATGAATCGGGTTTGTCTTGGCTCGCCCATCCCCCGCAACCGAGCCCATGCCCATACGCGCCATCGCGATGAGGTCCACGAGCGCCGTGAAGACGCCCGTCGGTTGCACGAAGGAAAAGGATAACCCGGACGAACGGATCCGCTCCTCCATCTCGATGTGTGCTCGCATGTATCGCGTATGGTCCCAACCCGGGCCGCCGTGTGCCGAGAGGTAGACGAATCGTTTCACGCCTGCACGTTTGGCAGCATCGAGCAGGTTGGAATTGGCGACGACGTCGACAGCGCGAAAACTTCGCCGCTCACGCATCGAGAGCGACACATTTGCACCGAGGCACGAAATGACGACGTCGATGTTCGCCATGGCATCGCCGATGGTGGATGCATCGGTCGCATCGGCGAGCACAACTTCGCTTGCCAAGGATTGGACCTTCGCGGCGTTTTGTTTGCTGCGTGAAAGCGTGCGGATGAAATGGTTTTTGGCGTGCAAGAGCCGCAAGACTTCTTGACCGATTGCACCCGTTGCGCCTGCAAGAAGAACTCTGGATGCGCTCATGAATTGGTCCCCTCCTACTTTGCAAGCATGCTCGTTACGTCATTCGCTGGTTGCTTTGATCCCAAACCTTGCCATCAAGCGTTGAAGGTGTCGCCGATCCACACCGGCTTCGCGTGCTGCGCGCGATACGTTGCCCCCCGATTGTGACAGAATCGCTTCCACGTACGCGCGTTCGAAGCGTTCGTTCCAAGCTTCTTTTGCCTCGTGATAGGGGAGTTTCAAAAGGGGCGCGTCCACGCCGCTCGATGAAGTTTCGCGTGACATGCTTTCCGGTTGTGGCGGTTCGACCGGGACACGCTCGTCACCGCGCGGGATCACCGCGGGCTCGCCTGGCGCCGCGAACGGGCCGAGCACGGCCCATCGTTCGACGATGTTTCGCAGCTCCCGCACGTTGCCCGGAAAGTCGTATCGCGCGAGCATGGCGAAGGCGGTTTCATCGAGGCGCGCAAAAGGCGGCAATCCCGTGGCTGCTCTGCGACGTGCAAGCTCGTCCTGCACGTGGTCGACGAGGAGCCGCAGGTCCTCGAGCCGCGTGCGGAGCGGCGGCACTCGCACGACGACCACGGCGAGGCGGTAGTACAAGTCTTGGCGGAATCGCTGCGCCTCGACTTCGCGCAGCAGCGATCGGTTTGTCGCGGCCACGATGCGCACGTCCACCGACCGCGAGCGATCGGAACCGACGGCCTTGACTTCACGCCGCTCGAGCGCTCGGAGCAGCTTCGCCTGCATGTCGAGCGGCAGCTCGCCTATTTCATCGAGAAACAGCGTGCCGCGATCGGCTGCGACGAAGGCGCCTTGTCTTTCGCGTACGGCGCCCGTGAACGCACCTTTTTCGTGCCCGAACAGTTCGCTCTCGAGCAGCTCGCGCGGGATCGCGCCGCAGTTGACCGTGATGAATGCGCCCGTCCGCCCGCTCGATTCGTGCAGACCTTCGGCGGCGAGCTCCTTTCCGGTGCCGGTTTCACCTTCCAAAAGCACGGTCAGATCCGTCGAAGCGACGCGTTCGAGCAGCGCGAACGTTTCGCGCATCGTGGGGCTTCTGCCCAGCATGCGACCAAAGCGTGCGCGTGGAGAAATCTCTTGTTCCACGGTTTCCGCGAGTGGCTCGAGGCGCACGACGCTGTTGCCGAGGCGCACCAGGATGTCATCGCCGAACGACACGCGTTCGACGCGCAAATCGCCCACGTAGGTGCCGTTTGTCGAGCCAATGTCCGTCAGAGAAAAACCATGCGGACCCAGGCGCACGGCGATGTGTTCGCGCGATACCGCGGTGTCTCGCAAGGTCACGTCCACATCGGGACTCGAACCCAAACGAACTTCGTCTTGCGCAAAGGTGCGCGTGAGTCCGACGTCGCGCGGATCCGGGGCGTCGACGACGACGACGTGCAGCTTGCGGATTCTGCGGAGGGAAGGGCCCATCGAGTCATCAATCACCTCGGTGACCGGCCTCTTCTTCGAGCCGCTCGGTGCGCTACCGAGCTGTTTCGTCTTCCCTTCGCCGTCGCTCATCCTCTGCGCTCCTGGTTGAACATTTGGGGCTTCGGGTTGCCTTCGGCGCCCTTCGCCCCCAACCCCTCGTCAACCGCCCTTCGACGTGCATGCAGACCGCGGTTGTTGCGTGCGGGGTGATTCCTGCGACGCATCGAGACGATCGACATCCATCGGCAAGGTGTACTCGTGTTGCGCGGCTCGCGGAAGCACGATGCGACGCTGCGTCGATTTGCGGCGCACCCATCATCGTAAGCCATACCGCGTGAGCCATGCTGCATGGCGTCGATGTCAAAAACGTTCTCGAGCGCGACGACCCTATGGTGATTTCGTGGGATTTCTGTGATGATGGGCTTTCCTTGCTTTCCTGACGAGGCAATGCCATGCGCCGAATCTCGCGAATCGCAATCATCACGCTCTCATCTTTGCTCGTGGCGTCTGCGGTCGTTGCTGTAGGCTGCGGCGACAGTCCACAGACGTCGGATGTGACGAGTGCATCCGGAAGTAGCAGCAGCAGTGGTGATGCTGGTGCGGGTGGTTTTGGGGGTGAGGGAGGCAAGGGCGGCGATGGCGGCACGGCCGGCATGGCCGGCTCTGCGGGAAGCGGCGGGGCTGGAGGTGCTGGCGGCATCGGAGGCGCCGGGGGCGCGGGCGGATCGGGAGGCGGGAGCTGCTCGGACGAGGTATGCGACGGTTTCGACAACGACTGCGACAATGAAGTCGACGAAGGTTGCCTCTGCAAAGATGGCGACACGAAATCGTGTTACGACGGCGATCCCTCCACGGTGAACGTGGGCGCATGTTTGTCGGGTACGCAGAAGTGTGACCTTACGGGAACGTTTGGCCCGTGCGATGGGCAAGTCTTGCCGTCCGCGGAAACCTGCAATGGTATCGACGACGATTGCAATGCCAACGTCGACGATGGCCTGGGGACCATTACGTGCGGAATGGGCGCGTGTCTGGTCACGGTCGAAGCGTGCGAGATGGGTGTGCCGGGCAATTGCGTGCCGCTTCCGCCGGCAGCCGTCGAAGCGTGTGACGGGAGTGACGACGATTGCGACGGCGAGGTCGATGAAGGTTGCATGTGCATCGACGGCCAGACGCAATCTTGTTACACCGGGCCTGCGGGCACCGAAGGCGTTGGTGCATGCGCTCCGGGCACGCAGACCTGCGCGGGCGGCGTATGGGGTGCGTGCGAAGGCGACGTTTTGCCTGCGGAAGAAACGTGCAATGGCATCGACGACGATTGCGATGCGACCGTCGACGAAGAGCTTGGCGTAACCGCATGTGGCGTGGGCGCTTGTCAGGTCACGGTGGACAATTGCATGGGCGGCGTGCCGCAAACGTGCACGCCTGGAGATCCCAAAGCGGAAGAGTGCAATGGCATCGACGACGATTGCGACATCGACGTCGACGAAGAGCTTGGGACGGTTTCGTGCGGCATTGGTGCGTGTTTCACGACGGTCGACGCATGCGTCAATGGTCAACCGAACACATGCGTCGAGGGGATTCCGAGCGCCGAAGTTTGCGACGGCGTCGACAACGATTGCAATGGTCAATCCGACGATGGCAATCCCGGTGGCGGCGGCGCTTGCTCGACGGGCGCCCCCGGTGTTTGCGACGCGGGCATCGAGCAGTGTACCGGTGGCCAGATCGTTTGTGCTCAAACGACGCAGCCTTCGCCCGAGGTATGCGACGCGCAAGACAATGATTGCAATGGCCAAGTCGACGACAACGCAGCGCAAGTAGGAACCTCGTGCACCACGGGCCAGGCAGGTGTGTGTGCCGCAGGAACGCTCGGTTGCACGAGTGGCATGCTCGTCTGCAATCCGGACAAGATGGCGTCGCCCGAGGTGTGCGACGGCCTCGACAACGACTGCAATGGCCAGATCGACAATGGGAATCCTGGCGGCAATCAAGCTTGCAATACCGGCAATCCCGGCATTTGCGCGGCCGGCAGCACGAGCTGCGTGAATGGTGAAATCGTATGCAATCAAAATACCGCGCCAAACCTAGAGCTTTGTGACGGTTTGGACAATGATTGCGATGGCACCGTCGACGACAATGCGGACCAAGTCGGCACGCCCTGTACGACGGGCGAGCCGGGCATCTGTTCGGCGGGGACGCGCGCGTGCACGGGTGGAGCGCTCGTGTGCAATGCCAATCAGCAGGCGACGCCGGAAGTTTGCGACGGTCTGGACAACGATTGCGATGGTAATGTCGACGACGACGCGGCAACGGTCGGCGATGCTTGCACGACGGGACAACCCGGCGTGTGCTCGCCCGGAACCAAAGTGTGCACCAATGGAATGATTGCGTGCAGCCAGACGACGCAATCATCCGCTGAAGTATGCGACGGTCTCGATAACGATTGCAACGGCACGGTCGACAACGGCAATCCCGGTGGCGGCATGGCGTGCAACACGGGTCTCCAGGGCGCTTGCGCTGCGGGGACGACGGCATGTACGAGCGGCGCGATCGTTTGCAATCAGAACACGCAGTCCACCGCTGAGGTGTGCGACAACGTGGACAACGATTGCGACGGAATGGTGGACGACAATCCGGCGACCGTCGGCGATCCTTGCAATACGGGAGTTCCCGGCGTTTGCGCTGCTGGCGTCAAGGTTTGTACCAATGGAATGATCGCATGCAGCCAAACGACGATGTCGTCGCCTGAAGTGTGCGATGGCCTCGACAACGATTGCAGCGGCACGGTCGACAACGGCAATCCCGGTGGCGGCATGGCGTGCAATACCGGTCAAAGCGGCATTTGCGCTGCAGGCACGACAGCCTGCACGGCTGGCGCCATTGCTTGCAATCGCAACAACAATCCCACGACCGAGGTGTGCGACGGCCTCGACAACGATTGCAACGGTACCGTCGACAACGGCAATCCCGGTGGCGGCATGGCGTGCAGCACGGGTCAACAAGGCGTGTGTTCTGCCGGCACGACGGCGTGTTCCGGCGGCAGCATCGTATGCAATCAAAATACGATGGCGACCAACGAAACATGCGACGGCCTCGACAACGATTGCAACGGCACGGTCGACAACGGCAATCCCGGTGGCGGAGCCGCGTGCAATACCGGTCAGAGCGGCATTTGCGCGGCGGGCACCACGTCCTGCACCAATGGCGCCATTGCGTGCAATCGTAACAACAATCCCTCGACCGAAGTGTGCGACGGCCTCGACAACGATTGCGATGGAGCGGTCGACGAAGGTAATCCCGGCGGCGGCGTGTCGTGCAGCACGGGACTCCTGGGCTTGTGCGCGACGGGCATTACCGCATGTTCGTCCGGAGCGCTCATCTGCACGCAAACGGTGTTCCCCAGCTCGGAGAATTGCGACGGCCTCGACAACGATTGCGACGGTACCACCGACGAAGGCAACCCCGGCGGCGGTATCTCGTGCAATACGGGGCAAATGGGCGTTTGCTCGGCGGGCACCACGGCATGTTCGAGCGGCGCGGTCGTTTGCAATCGGAACATCAATCCAAGCTCCGAAGTGTGCGACGGCTTGGACAACGATTGCGATGGCACGAACGACGAAGGCAATCCGGGTGGCGGCATGGCGTGCAACACCGGCCAAGCTGGCATTTGCGCGGCCGGTACCACGTCGTGCACGAATGGCGCCATTGCATGCAACCGCAACAACAACCCGACCACGGAAATCTGCGACGGGTCCGATAACGATTGCGATGCGCAAATCGACGAAATGGATCCGAACCCGACATGCGGCGCTCAAAATCCAGGAGCTGGCGGCGTCTCGACCTGGACGTGCCCCGTTGGCGCTTGCACCGTGAGCTCGTGTCAATCCGGTTTCGCCAACATGGACGGAGCTGCAAGCAATGGTTGTGAATGCGTGACCGACACGCATCCCAATTCGTGCGCCGCCGCCACTGCGACCAACGTTGCCGTCGGTGCAACCGTCAACTTCTCGGGCAAAATCGAAACGTCTACCGGCAGCGACTGGTTCCTCGTGACGTTTACGGATCGCCCCGTTGG
This sequence comes from Polyangiaceae bacterium, assembly GCA_016715885.1. Lineage (NCBI taxonomy): Bacteria > Pseudomonadati > Myxococcota > Polyangiales > Polyangiaceae > Polyangiaceae bacterium. The sequence continues at coordinate 134,686 of JADJXL010000007.1, read as the reverse complement.
ACAAGCCTATCACCCCAAGGTCGAGCTCACGAACAACGGCGGCGGTCAATACGCGATGGACGTGCAATCGAGCTGCGGTACGCCGGCTGCCTGTTCGCCCATGGGTAATGGCAACAATACCGAGAGCGGCGTCGCTGCCAACGTTTGGGAACAATTCTACAACAAATACGTTACGGGCGCGGGCTGCTGTTCCGACAGCACGCCACACGTGACGAGCGTCTACGTGCGCGTTTATCGCAAGAATGGCGATGCCCCGACCTGCACCAACTACACCGTGACAGCCACCAATCTGTAACGGCTTTCCCCCTTCTTCCTCCTACCCACGAACATTTCGGGAACCTTTCGCGACGAGCGGCATCCAGCATGCGTCGGATCGCGGGGTCTCGTTCGCGGTCGAGGAAGGCTTCCATGAAACGCTCGCGTATTTTCGTTTCGGTTTCGGCCCTGGCCCTGCTCCTTCAAGCCTCTGCCTGTGCGTCGAAATCGGAGCCATCTGCTGCCGAAGACGCCAATCGTTCCGCCCAGCCAAACCCAGCGGCTGCGGCGCCGAATGCCGACCTCGCCGAAGAGGCGGATGACCCTGAGGAAATGCCCACGACCGTCCCCGCAACGGCGCGCGGCTTCGGTACGATCACCGGCAGGCGCCCTGCTACCAGCACCGTCGTTCCGGGCGTTCGACTTCGCGCCCATGACGTGCGTGTAACCATTCGCGACGGATTTGCTCGCACCGAAATCGAAGAAGAATTCGCCAACGATACCGACGTCGTCCTCGAAGGGCGATATGTATTCCCCTTGCCGTCAGGTGCCAGCCTTTCACGACTTGGTTTGTGGGTGGGCGAGGACCTCGTCATTGGTGAAATGGTCGAACGAGAAAGGGCGGCGCGCATTTTCCAAGGCATCGTCGACGATGTCGTGCGTCCTCGTGATCCCGCGCTCCTCGAATGGAAGGGCGGCAGCACGTTTTCCCTCAAAATATTCCCCATGCCGGCACGCCAATCACGCAAAGTCCTCCTTGCCTACGACGAGGTTTTGCCGGTCGTGGGAGGGCGCGTCAAATACACGTATCCATTGTCGCTCGGTCCCGATCGCGCCGTCAAAATGGACAATTTCCGCCTGCACGTGACCATCGAAGATGCCGGGGCCAATGCTGCGGAAACGAAAATGGCTGGTCATTCTGCATCGCTGCGCACTGAAAATGGCCGATTGTATGCCGATTTCAGCGCTGAGGGATTCGTTCCCGAAGGCGATTTCATGATCGATTACCCGCGTCCCGAATCGGATGCGGCGCCTGTGGCCATCGAAGGGGCGGCGAATGGTGGATTCTTTTCCGTGCGTATTCCCGTCCCCGCGGCGGCCGATCAATCCTTGGCCACGCATCGCGACGAAAAAGTCATCGTGCTCGACGCGAGTCACGGAATGACCGAAGCCGGATATTCCGCAGAGGTCACCGTAGCGAAAGAAATCTTGCGCCAATTGCGCCAAAGCGATCGGTTTGCATTGCTCCTCTGCGACAGCGCATGCGTTTCGTATCCCGAACGAGGCCTCGCATCGAAATCGACGGAATCCATGGACGAAGCTCATCGATTGTTGCGAGATCGTACCGTCTCCGGCTCGACCGACATTTCGTTTGCCTTGACGAGCGCATTGCAACGTCTGGGCGAAGCTCACAAAGGTCAAGTGGTGTACCTCGGCGATGGTTCGCCGTCGGCAGGCGAATTGAAAGTCGATACGATTGCGGCCCGCGTTCGCCCGGTTCTTTCCGAAAAACGCGCCGAGCTGCGTTTCATCGGAGCTGGTTCATCCGTCGACGAAATCGTGTTCCAGGGCCTTGCTGAAACGCTTTCCGCTTCGTACGAACGCCTCGCGCCCGGTGATCATCTCGGTCGCCGAGCTAAGGACATTGCAAAAAGCTTGAGCAAGCCGCTGCTCATGGGCGCAAAACTCGAATTACCGGCGGGGATGGTCGACGTCATTCCGAGTGTTCTTCCGGCGCTTCGTGCGGGCGAAGAAATCGTCGTCGTGGGAAAACTCGCGGGGGCCACGGGTTCGGAACGTGAAACCATTCGCCTCACGGGTGAAATCGACGGTCAACCAGCGACGTGGAGCCGGCCGCTTGCTTTCTCGAACGCTCCTTCAGAAAATCGAAATATGCTCGCGCGACGCTGGGCAACGGCTCGCATCGAACAGCTCGAACGGCGCGGGGACGACGAAGCCACCAAGGAAATCGTGGCCCAGTCCATCAAGTACCACGTCATGAGCCGCCACACGTCGCTCATCGTGCTCGAAAATGACCGTATGTTTGCTGCTTTCGGCATTCCTCGCACGCATGGTCATGGCAATCTTTCGTCTGCGGCTGAAATAGGCGGTTCGGCGCCGGATTTCGGTGACTCGATCGGCATCGGTGGCCTGGGTTTGTCGGGAAGGGGCGAGGGCGGTGGAGGGCAAGGGTTTGGCATGGGCATTGGGTCGACGCAAGGCTTTGGCTCGGGCCACGGAGGCTTGAGCGGGTCGCATCGCGCCAAGCCTCCATCGGTACGAATGGGCGCAACCACGGTGAGCGGTCGATTGCCACCGGAAATCATACAGCGCATCGTGCGCCAGAATTTTGGTCGTTTCCGCTTGTGTTACGAAAACGGCCTGCGCAACAATCCGAATTTGCAGGGCCGTGTGGGCGTTCGTTTCGTCATCGGGCGTGATGGCAAAGTCACGACCGCTGCCAATGGTGGATCGGATTTGCCGGATGCCGGCGTAATAAGTTGCGTCGTTCGAGCGTTCTACGGTTTGTCGTTCCCGCAACCCGAAGGTGGAATCGTCACCGTCGTATACCCCATCATGTTCGCACCCGGTGGTCAGTCGGTAGGTTCTTGGAATGCCAGCCGTCGTAATTGGGGTCGAACGTCTTGGATTGGCACATTGGACGACAAATGGCGCAGAGATTCGAGTGAAACTTTGGCAAAATTGCAAAAGACCGCGGACGAATCCAAAGAGAGCCGTCGCGCGCGTGAGGCCCTCATCAATGGGCTGCTCGTTCGAGGGCGCTTCGATGAAGCATTCCGCGAGGCCACGTCGTACGTTTCGATGGACCCTGATCGCACGATGCCCCACGAGCTTTTGGCGCGAGCTGCTGCGGCCGTTGGAAAAACCGAATTGGCCGTCGCGGCAATCGATACGCAGGCGGACATCGAGCCTTCGAGTGGCGAAATGCACAAACGCGCCGCTCGCGCATTCGAGGCAGCGGGTGACGAAATCCGGGCGTGTGCCCATTGGCGATCAACCGCCGAGCTTCGTCCTGGCGATAGTGACGCCGTCGCGGAGGCGATGCGATGCCGCAGCCGTCTGCTGGGAGAACGAGGCGAAGTGCTGAATCAAATCGCGGCCATCAAAAAACCTGGCAAGCAAATGATTGCCCTGCGTGAAACGCTGGAAACGGCCTCCGTGCGTCAATACGATGCGGGGCGTCCAGCGGGAGAACGAATTTCCGTGTCGATTACGTGTCCGGACGGCGTCGAAGGTTGCCCCGATATCGTGCTGCTCGATCCGACGGGTCGCGTCATGACGCCCGTGACGCCGGGACCAGGCCGCTCGGGTTCGTCCTGGATTGCTCTCCCGTGGGCCATGGAAGGCACCTATCGCGTGCTCGTCACGGGGGGCCTCGATTCGGCGCGCGGCAAGGTCGAGGTTCATCTGGACAACTCAATGCAGAAATTCGACGTTCGCGGTGGAAATGGCACGCGCTCCGTGGCCACGCTTTCGGTGGTCGGATTCTGAGCTGCGCGTCAAGCCGGCAATCGACCCACTTTCGCGCCCTCTCCAGCTTGTCCCGGACGTCTGTCCACGCGCTCGACCGTCCTGAGCCGGTCGCCTGCCGATAGCTTTTCGATGTCGAATGGTTTTTCCGTGTGGAACTCGAGCCCCGGGCTTCCGACCTCGGGACCTCGCAATTGAAGGTCGATCGCGGGGCGATCTTCGATGACGCGTACGATGTGCGGATCGCGCAGGCCGTCGGTTTCCACGAGGTCGGCTGGGGCGAGCACCTTGCGCCAAACCAATTCGAGCTCACCGTCGTCCTTTTTTGCGAAACGGAGCTCCTCCATTTTGCCTTCGATAGTTTTTCCGAGCAAACGATGAGAATGCGCGTGAATGGGCGTCGCCGAACCCGGTTCGCGACAAACTGCGACCAGCGCCCAGCCGCTCGAGCCTTCCCAATACGTGAGCCACCGGCAACCTTTGCCATGAGGAAGCGGGCTTTGCCGTACGGGAATGAGCTCGCCGATGGATGGATGGAGCTGGGCGAGCAATTTTCGTAATGTCGCGTCGTCGATGCGCTTTTGCATTTCGAGCGTCGAAAGAAGCATCATTGCATCGGCGAGCGACAATGGATGGCCCGCGTCGAATCGCGCTTCGAGGACATGCGTGCGGGCTGCCGGAGTCGCAATCCATCGGTACGCGACATACGATAGAGCCAGCCCAGAGACGCCGACGACGGCCGAAGCAATCGTCGCACCTCGATGAGCGAACGTGATCATGGTCAGGGACAAGGAGGCCATCCACACGGACGCTGCGCCGCCGACCGCGAGTGCGCGCGCGCCTGCAGCGAGCAGCGTTTTGATTTCGAGGTGCAAACCGATGGCCGCCGCGACAGTGGCCATGAGCCAATCCACGGCGAGCGCATCGGCTTTGATGACGAATTGCCATCCCGCATCGGATGCGAATATGCGATCGCCCGTGGCGCGCACGAGCGCGAGCGCGACGTAACCCAGGAGATAGCCCGGCAAATTGTCGACGGCGCTTTTCTTGACATCCTTGGGGGCCGTATCGCGCCGAACGAGCGCGAGCACGATCAATGCCGGAGCGAGCATGAGCACGCGTGTCGATTTCGATGCGGCGGCCATTTCACCGCCCATTTCGCCCATTTGTTTTCCGACAGCAATGGCGCTCGACAAATCGTTCACCGCAAGGCCGCTCCACAAGCCGGCGTGCGCTCCATCGAGCCCCACGAGCGATGCAATGGGACGAAATACCAACAGCGCAACGACGCTGAACAGGAAGATGGTCGCAATGGCGATCCCTTGTTCTTCACGTCGCGCTCCGGCCACGGGAGCGACGGCATTGACGGCCGATGCGCCGCAAATCATCGTGCCGCCTGCAATGAGGTCCGCCATGGGACGGCGCACGCCGAGCAGCGTGGCCACCGAATGCGTCACGAAAAACGCGCTCGGAACCGTCACGGCGGCGACGCCGAGAATCAATGCAATCTGCGCCAGCCCGAAATCCTGCGTGCGCACTTTGAATCCAAGCAAAATGATCGACGCGCGCAGGATCCACTTTCCCGTGAAACGCAGCCCCGCCGCATATCGGTCGGGTTCACGCGACAGCGTCGGCGGAGCGAGCCCGACCAGACGGCGCAGCGGCGTGTTGAAAAGGACGACCCCGATGAGCAGCGCCACGAGAATGTCCGACAGAAAGGGAGAAGGCGGCAAAAGGTGGATGACGACGAGCGAAATCGCGCCAAGCGCTCCGGCCAGAGCGACGCCGGACAAATCGGCACGGCGGGGCAACCATTGCGGCAGTCGCATCGTCAGTCGAGTCCTCGGGGAAAACTTTCACGGTGCATTTCGGGGCGCTACGCTTGGCGTCAGCATACCGAGGACAGCCGCTCGAAGGAAGGGTAAAACCCATCCCGGCAAGTCGTAAGAAAAGCGTTACATGGTCCCAGCGGTCGTGTACCATCCGGTCGTTTCGAACTGTCCCGATTGACGCGTGGCGCTGCGCCGAGGACGCACCACCGGAAGGAGAAAACGAATGCTCGACGGCCGCATGATGGACTTTCCCCTGACGTTGACGCACTTTCTCGAGCGAGCGCGAACGTTTTTCGGTCGCGCCGAGATCGTCACTCGACGCCCCGACAAGACCCTCGCAAGGTCGACGTATGCCGACTTTTACCGGCGCACGTGCAAGCTCGCCCATGCGCTCGTACGGCTCGGTGTCAAGCCTGGCGATCGCGTGGCCACACTTTGCTGGAATCACCAGCAGCATCTCGAAGTGTATTTTGGTGTACCGGCCATTGGCGCCGTCGTGCACACGCTGAATTTGCGGCTGCATCCCAACGAGCTCGGATACATTGCCAATCACGCCGAAGACAAAATCGTCGTCGTCGATCGTTCTCTATTGCCGCTCTGGCGGCGATTTGCCGATCAAGTCCGATCGGTCGAGCGTGTCATCGTCATTTCGGACGTGTCAGCTCCCGAAGGTGAATCTGGTGCCGAGCTCGATTACGAGACGCTCATTGCGCCCGAAAAAGACGAATACAATTTCCCGGCGCTGGACGAAGACAGTGCGGCGATGATTTGTTACACGTCGGGGACGACGGGCAATCCGAAAGGTGTCGTTTACAGTCATCGTTCGACGACGCTCCACACGCTCGTTGCGTGCATGACCGACACGATAGGTGTTCGTGAGTCGGATACGCTTTTGCCCGTGGTGCCGATGTTTCACGCGGCTGCGTGGGGTTTGCCCTTTGCCGCCGTCGCAGCGGGCTCGAAAATCGTTTTTCCGGGCCCGCACCTCGATCCCCCGAGCCTGCTCGACCTCATGGCGGCCGAACGCGTGACCCTCGCGGCCGGTGTGCCCACGATATGGCTCGGCATTTTGCAATTGCTCGACGAAAATCCGGGTAAGTGGAATTTGCAGGCCATACGGTCGATGGTCATTGGAGGTGCCGCAGCGCCTCCCGCGATGATCGATGGCTTCAAAGAGCGTCACAACCTCGATGTGACCCATGCGTGGGGCATGACCGAGACAAACCCGCTCGGAACGCTCGCTCGTGTGAAGCGTCGTCTTTCAGAAAAAACACCAGCGGAAACGCTTTCGATCCGAGCATCGCAAGGATATGCCGTTCCGTTCGTCGAGCAGCGTCACGTGAGCGAAGATGGCAAGGTATTGCCTTGGGATGGCGAGACCATGGGCGAGCTCGAAGTGCGTGGGCCGTGGGTGGCGTCGTCGTATTTCAGCAACGAAGGAGCGGATCGTTTTACCGCGGATGGTTGGTTCAAAACGGGCGACGTCGTGACCATCGATGCCGAGGGGTATCTACGCATTACCGACCGATCGAAAGACGTTATCAAGTCGGGTGGCGAATGGATCAGCTCCGTGGCGCTCGAAAATGCGCTCATGAGCCACCCAGCGGTGCTCGAAGCTGCCGTATTTGCGGCAAAGCACTCGAAGTGGTCCGAACGACCGCTCGCGGCCATCGTGATCAAAGAAGGAAAGTCCGTCACGAAGGACGAGCTTCGAGCGCACATCGAGCCGAAGTTTGCCAAGTTTTGGCTGCCCGACGATTACATCTTCATGAAGCAAATTCCGCGCACGTCGACGGGCAAGTTCCTCAAAACGAAATTGCGTGAGCTCCACGGCGACCACCTCGAAAAAACCGAAGCGTCGTCGTAGCGCTCAGCGCACCTTGCACCGTCCCGCGTTTCCAGCGAGCGGCCGCCCATAAAGCACTTTCGCTCCCTTCGGCTTGACGTAAACCGCTCCGCCCGATCCCGGCTTGGGAATGACTGCCCCCGATGCAACCGGTCTCCCGGGCGGCAAATGCTCGATGACGACCACGACGTCCGGCCCCTCCCGCTCGACCCCCGATATGCTCGGCCGTTCGTTCGTATCCGCGGACAAACCCGGACACGCAATTCCCTTGTCGCTCACGGCGACGATCGCAACGTCCGCTTCGAGCTTCGGGGGCGCATCGATCCACATCAAACGCGGATCCGTTGGAGCGTCCGCGACGACGATCGCCAAGCATGAACAATTCGCTTCACGTGGCGAGTCCTTCGCCATCATGAGATCGTGCCGAACACGCATCTCCGTTGGCGGTGTCGAAGGCGACGCCGAGATCGGCGTGGGCCCATCGGAACTACGCTCAGGGCCTTCGCGACCCTCCAAAGGCTGCATCGACGGATCACCGAGATCCTCGGACCAACCCGATTCCGACGGAGAAGAATGCTGCGCTCCGCCGCAACCGAGAGGCACGGCGAGCATGGTGACGAAAAGCATGGAGGCGCGCTGCATGATGGACATGGACCATCGCATCATTCGGGGCAGACAGCCAAGAAAGTTCAAGGATGAAGCGGCGGGCTCTCGCAAATGTAAGAATGCTTTTCCGTGCAAGGTCGGCAATCGAACACAGGCAAGCTGTCGCTCTTCCTATCGAGCATCACACAGTCCCGGTTGTCTCTGTTCTCCGGTTCCCCATCTTCCCATAATGCGAACGACCATGGTTGGCCGTTTGTCCAAACGAACACGCCTTCCTCGACGCCGTCGGTGCCCCCGATCCAAACATCCGACTCGATCCAATCGGCCAAAAATCCGAGCTCGTAGGCTGAATCGATGGCCACCAAATGTCCGCCGAGGTCGACGCACCGGGCCTCGGCAGATGCCCATGTGCGCTCCATGCGTCCTTGCCAATAACACCGATCTCCGACGGGGTCATGATGTTGCCATGGCGCTTCGCACGGAGCGCTCGCACCACTGCCACCGGTGCCGTTCGAGCTGCTTCCGAATCCACCGCCGCCGGTCGCTTCGCAATTCGTGTCCTCGATGCGCGAGCCATCCGGGCACAACCCGAGCTTGCCGGGTTCGATTCCGCCGATTGTATTGCAAGCGACGACGACTGCAGGGATGATCGCCATTGAGAAAAGAATGAAGTTTACGTTCGTGCTTCGTTGTTTTTGCAACCTCAAAATGCGCCTCCCACGAAAATGCCGGCGCCCGTACCCACGGCGCCGAATCCTACGTTGCGGGGAGGATTTTTGGGTGAAGTCGCATAAAGGACGATACCGCCAACGCCCGCGGCCGCGCCGACGATGAATGCCGCGGTCGCAGCATTGCCCAGCGTGATGGCATCGCGCCGAAGCTCCACGCCGGTTGCGTCGCAAAGGTTTCCGGCGGTGCAATGCCCAGCCGATTCTGAATTCCGCCGAATCGCTTGCGCCCCGAGCACCCCACCGGCGACGAGCGACACGACGCCGAGCGAGCCTATGGCGATGCCGAATCCACGCTGCAGTTGACCTGAAGCAAAGCGGCTCGACCAAGCTCCGTCGTCGAAGGGCGGAATGATGGCGGTCACCTGGGTGCCAGGTTTGCTGGGAACTTCGATTTCCGTGCGGAATGACTGTTTTCCCGCATTCGACGCCTCGATGACGTACCGACCCGGATCGACCGGCAGCGCTACGCCCCACGCAGCTCGACCGACGATTTCGCCATTTTTCTTGATTTCTATGGATTCTCCGGCGTCTTGCGGTGGGACGATCACGAGTCGCACGAGCACGCGTTCGAGCGCTGCGGCCCGTTGTTTCGCGATTTCCGCTCGTTCATATTGTTTTTTCGCCCGAGCTGCTGCCGCTGCCGCACGAAATTCTGCCCAAGCGCTTGCCGTGCGTCCGAGTTTTTCCAGACAATGGGCCAAATTGAGCAGCGTCCCGGCGGCAGGATCGATGGATTGGCTCTCGGCGAATTTGGGACACGCTTCGGCATAACGCTCCTCCGCCATGAGGGACCTCGCTTCGACGAAAAGCGCCTCGGCCAGAGCTCGGCGTTCGTGCGCGTCACGAATCGGAGGCGGCTCGGCCGAAGCGCCGACCGGCGCAAGAAGGCCTGCACATACGAGGGCCATGGCCAATGGCCTATTTCGTCGTCGGTGTCGCTCGAGCGCCGCTTTCATGTGCATGCCGACTACTCTCGATCCGCAAAAGGATTGCGTCGCCATACGGGCGTTGGGGCCCGCTTGGGCGCTTCAGGCGCCGGTTCGCGGACGATTCGAACCTGCGAAGGCTGTTTTCGCGCAGCCGCCTTCGTTTTGGGCACGGACGATGCCGCAGGTAATGGTTGTGCCGTATCGGTGCTCGTATCGGTGCTCGTTACTGGGGCAGGAGCTGCATTCGCCCCGATGGGAGTGATCGTCGCAAACGAATGCGTTGCCATGGCGGAGGCAATTCCACGGCGCGCTTCGAGCACATGTGTTTTGGGAGCGAGCCGCGAGCGCAATTCGAGGCTCGTGACCCCGACGATGACGACGAACATGGCGATCACCGCAATCGGTAACCCTCGAAGCGCGTGCATTGGGAGCGAAACGGCCAGTTGATTGAATTGTTTCGTCGTCGATGTTCCCGCCGCCGGGCGCGTCGCGCCCATGGGTACGGCCACGACTTTGTGGGCGACGAGCGTCGTATCGTCGGGGTCGGCTCGTCGTTGCGCCGACGCCGTCGTTTTGGCTTTGGACGCTGCACGCGCCAAAAGCTCGGTCGCCCGTTCGGCGGAATGCACGGCGCGCGGATGTCCGAAAGGAACGAGCGCCCAAGCAAGCTCCGCAATGTTTGCATATCGATCGTCGGGATTCTTTTCCAGACAGCGTGCCATGACGGCATCGAGCTCGGGCGGCACGGCACGAATTCGATCGCTCAGCGGCACGGGCGCATCCTTGAGAATGGCGGCGGACAACTCCGCCATGCTCTGCCAAGGAAATGGTATCTGCCCCGAAATGAGCTCGTACAGCGTCACAGCAATCGACCAGATATCCGAACGATGGTCCACGTTCCGCGTCGACCGGAGCTGCTCGGGCGACATGTACATCGGCGATCCAATCACGGCTGACGTCGTCGTCAGCACCGGGCCCATGCCGAGTTTGTCGTTCGCCAACGAGGAAAACTTGGAAATGCCAAAATCGAGCACTTTGACGATTTGCGTTCCGTCCGGGCGCGTGGCCAAAAAGAGGTTGTCCGGCTTGAGGTCGCGGTGCACGATGCCCAAAGAATGCGCTTCCGCAATCGCCTCGCACGCCTCGAGCACGTAAGTGACCGCATCCGCGATCGATAACGCCCCGCGCCTCGTCACATGCGCACCGAGGTCGCTTCCTTCGAGCATCTCGAGCACCATATAAGGCTCGCCCCCTTCGAGCCTTCCTATGTCGAGAATGCGCGTCGCATGTTCGCTGCGGATCATCGCCGCCGCTCGTGCCTCGAGCGCAAATCGAGCAAGCGTTTCTTCATTCTTGGCCCCCGACCGTGACAAGAACTTCAACGCAATTCGATGCCCGAGCTGCACGTGCACCGCGGCCATCACCACACCCATGCCGCCCCTTCCAAGCACTCGAATGATTTTATATTTTCCGTCGAGAACGTCCCCGATGGCGACGGGCAAGGCGGGCGACTCGTCTTCCCACGACGAATTCGACGCGTGATCGACCGGCATTCGTCCCCCCTGCTCAGGCCCTGGTGATGCGGGCTACTCATTCAACATAGCGCAGATCACACGCCAGGTCTCATTCGAGCCGTTGGTATTTTCTCGTACGCTGCGTTTTTTGGGTCCGACCATTTAGACCGGAACGCAGACATGCCTCGCGGCTTGCTCTTGACCGTCGTCGTCGTATGCTGCGTCCCGGAGACATCCAAACACATGGCCGTTTCGCTCATTTGTCCGACCTGTCGCGCGACCCTGGACGAGTCGCTGCGAGATCGATGCTCGTGTCCGGGTTGTGGTCGCGGTTATGGCATAGAAGATGGCGTGGTACGTCTCCTCGAGCGGACGGATGAATTTTACGAGGGCGTTTATCAGAACCAGGTGCATTTCGTTCCGCGCAGCGAAAACCTTTGGCATGTGTGGCCTTTGTGGCTCATTCACAGCGGTTATCCGTGGGCGGTGCGGAGCCACGTTCCTCGAGGTTCGACGGTCGTGGAGCTTGGTTGTGCCGGCGGCGTACGATATTTTGGCCAGCGGTATTCGATGATTGGCTGCGACATATCGTATGCGTCCCTGAAAGAGCTCGTGGGGTACGAGCGTCGGGTGCAATCGGATGCGTCGAAATGCATTCCGCTTCCCGACGGATCGGTCGATGCGGTGGTGAGTGCCTACTTTTGGGAGCACATTCCGCCGGCGGTCAAGCCGGCCATTTTGCAGGAGTGCCGGCGCATTCTGCGGCCTGGTGGTAAAATCGTTTTCTTGTACGATGTGGAGACGGACAATCCGCTGATTCGCAAGTACAAGGAGCGGAGCCTTTCGCTTTACGAAAAACTGTTCATCGAGGGGGATGGGCACGTTGGTTACGAGCGGCCGAGGGACAACATCGTTGCATTCGAGGCGGCGGGGTTTCGCGTCATCGACCATCGTGGTAAAGAGAAGACATTCTTGCAATCGCCTGCGGCGTACATCAAATTGGCGCAATTCGACGGGCCTGGTAAGCGAGTTTTCGAGGCGGCGAAAAATTTGGGCAAGTCGCCCTGGTTTTACCCGTACACGGCGCTCATTCGGGCGGTCGACGAATTGGTTTGCCCGCTGCTCGACGACGAATGGGCACGGATCGACATGGTGGTTTGTCAGAAGTAGGTTGAAGGGGCGCAGTTGAGCGCGTTTTTGGCGATCGTTGCGACGAAACGTTTTTCTTGACCGTCGGTTTGTCCGTGCTAGCGTCCGGCCGTGCGCGACGAACCTGGAAACGTTGCTGTAGGCGGAAAGGAGCAAATTCATGCTTCCCATGCATCGCCACGCGTGCTAGACATAGCGCATGACCACGACGGCACCTGGGCTTCCAAAGGTCGAACCTCAGCAGGTCAAGCCTCGGCGCGTCTCTCGTCACGTATCGGCGTTCGACGCATTCGACGCGTTCGACGACGATCCCACGGTTTACCCGGACTATGAACCCGTGGGACGAGATCACGTCGAGCACCAGGTCGTGCGATTCCTCGAGCCCGTGATCATCCGCCACTTGGCGCAGCGGGGCACGCCGCATTTCGTAGGCTCGGACGCCTTCTTTTATTGGGTCAAAGGCGACAACAAGCAGTCGGTGTCGCCGGATGTCTACATTTTGCCGGGTGTCCCAGCGAATAGCCATCCGCGAAAATTTGCTGGGAGCAAGGAAGAGGCGTGTTGGAAGACGTGGATCCATCACGTCGCACCGAGTTTTGCGCTCGAAGTAAAGGCCTGGAAAAACCCTCGCAAGGACGAGCTGCAATCGCCGCCTCGTCATGATGCTTTGGGGACAAAAGAATTGATCGTCTTCGATCCGTTTCACCATCGCCGCCGAGCGCCACGAAAACGTTTCGTCGTGTATCGACGAGATGCGAGCGGGAAGTTGGTCATCGTGCAGGCGACCAACGACGATCGGGTTCGCTCCGAAGATCTCGATGCGTTCCTCGTTGCCGAAGGCGAAGGTGATGATGCGCTCTTGCGGCTAGCGCTAGGGCCGAACGGGGAGCGACTGCTGCCGTTCGAGTCGGAGCTCGTGGAGATGGAGGCGCGACGCGCGAACGAAGCGGCGCAACGTGCGCAGCTCGAAGCGCGCAGGCGACACGAAGAAGCGCGACGTGCTGATGAAGAAGCGCGCCTTCGTCAAGAAGAAGCGCGACGTGCTGATGAAGAAGCGCGCCTTCGTCAAGAAGAAGCGCGCCTTCGTCAAGAAGAAGCTCGACGTGCCGACGAGGCGACACGCGTCGCCCAGGAGGCTGCTCGACGCACGGCCGAGCTCGAAGCGGAACTTGCACGCTTACGCGCGGGCAAGCGTCGCAAGCGATAGGTGCCAATGACGGCTTCGCTTCGCCGCCAGATACCTCCGGCGTAGCCACATCTTCTCCTTCGGCCCCTTTCTTTGCCGGACGTGAACGCACCGCGGAAAACATCGTCGAAAAAAGCTCGTCGCCGCCTTCGTACCAATACAAAAACCGCCCCACGCGTATCGCCTCTTTGTGATGCTTTTCGAGCAGTGTGAAGATGCGCGCTTGGTAGTTTCGCCATTCTTGCGTTTGCGGCGTAATGGTCCCGCCCAGCGCAGCAATGATGCCGTCCGCAAGCTTGCGCGTATTCGCCGTATCGGCCGCCCGATAGCTTTTCTTGTCACTGCGATTGTCTTCGTAATCGTCGTACATGTCCGCGAGCGCGATCTAATCATGCGCGAGGTTCTTGCTCCGAACAGTTTCATCACCATCTTCAACGTGCGGGTTTGTCCCGTCTTGTTTCTCCGTGGCACGTAGCATCGCGGCGTTCCTCCGAAGACGACCACAGAACGAATGATTTCCGGGAACCTTGCAGGCGGCCGGCAACTCTGTATGGCGCTTGCGCCCGGGCGTGTGCGTCTATGGTTGACAAGTTACTTGGATCTCAAAGAAGATGTTCGGCTATCACCATGGCCCCCTCGTCCCCGCGTAATACTACCAAAACTGAAAAACTCACGCCGAAGACGACGTCGTCGCGCAAAAGTGCTCCGGCGAAGACCACGAAAGCCCAATCGGTGAAGGCGCAGAAGCTGCTCGAAGGTGCTCCGGCCAAGTCGCGAAAACCCGATATTGTTGCGGTGCTCGCCGAGTTTGGTTTTCCCACGGGGCCTGGACGTGGGTTGTGTTTTACATGCGAGGATGCTGATCTCTTCGAACGCGGTTATCCCGAATTACGCCGGCTCACGGACGAACCGATCGAGCCCAAGCGAGCCTTCGAATTGGCGGAAAAAGCGCTCGATGCAATCGACCCATGTTTTCGCATCGACGTTCCGCGCGCAATAGCCAAGCCCTTTTTGCTGGGCTATCGAGTGGGGCCTCTTTTGTTTGTCGATAGCAATCATCCCACGAAAAATGCGCAATTGCGTGTCGAGCGCGCGGCGCTGATGCACAGTGATCGCGCCATTGACCAAAAGCTCCTCGACGAGACGCTCGAGCAGCACGGGTTTGATATGGGCGATACCTATGCGAGCTGGCGGTGGCCGAAAGTATTGTATCTGTACGAGGAGTTCATTGGAACGGAAAAGGTTGCCCGATCCGTGGCGAAGTTTCTCATTCTTGCGGCGAAAGAATTGAAGCGCTGGGGGTTTGCTGGACAAGATCCCTATCGGACGAACGCGGCAGCGCATTACATTGCCTTGACCTTGCCGTGGTTGCTTCGACGGGTGGAGTCGACGATTGCCGACGAAATAAGGGCGCAAATGCTCGAGGTGCCTGCCCCCGAAAAAATGCCCACACAATCACCGCGCGCTTTCGGGGCGATGTTGCATTGGATCGCGAATCCGTCGCGGAATGTGCACGAGACCCTGAAATGCTTGGAATTTCCGCTTGCATTGCGGCGGGACGACGCGGAGTTCGTCGTTCGGGAGTCGAAAAATCCAAAGGTGATTTATTGGAGCTTTGCTCGCGTCTGTTGGCTCATGGGGACGCGGTTGTTGGTCGATCGAGATGTGACGGTGCGGGGTCAAGACTTCCCGCGCCTCGTGGATAAGATTGCATTGTTTCGTGATCCGGGCGTGGTGCGGCTCATGGCGCAGATGGCGGCGCAACGTGCGGGGAAGAAGGCGGCGGGGGATTGGCTGAAAAAACATGCCGATTATGCTCGGCCGATTTTGGAAAAACTCGCGTCACTCGAAGACGAAAAGGAAGTCAAAGCTGCGCGTTTGGCGCTCGAACTCATCGAAACGGTACAGCAGAAGGGACCGATCGTCGAAGCACTGCCGCTCGACGATGACGCGCTCGAACGAGAGGTCGAGGGTATTTTTGAAGAGCTGGGGAAACGTTTGCGCAAGGCTCCGCATCGAGATGCGGAGGTGGCTGCGATTCGCGAGGCATACGATGCGTATGCGGAGGCGCGATCAGCGGCAGGCGATCCGATTCCCGAAGCGTACTTCACGCATCGGTTTGGAGATTTTGGACTCGGCAAATGGGCGATGCTGGCGGTGGACGCGATTGATTGAAAGGAAGCCTCCGCGGTGGCGGGCCAACATGCCCCCCCAGTCGCCCCATCTGGAACGCTTGTCAGCGCGTCGTCGCGAACGTCTGGTGATTGAGTGCCTTGCTCGCGAGTACCGTATCAATCGCTGCGAGCGCGTCGGGAAAGCACCGTGGTGGCAGGACGGGGCAACGGGGCAAGCCATGGAGGGCTCTGTCGTTTATCGAAGATATACGGCCCGCGGTGTCGCGTCGAATTTCGCGTCAGTGCTCACCCGGCTGCCGATTCGCCCGAGCTCACGCGCGATTGCCTTGTGCCAATTACGGCGTTGCTTCGCCCCCTGGCACCTGCGGCGTAGCCACCTCTTCCCCTTCGACCTCTTTCTTCGCCGGACGTGACCGCACGGCGGAAAACATCGTCGGGAAAAGCTCGTCGCCGCCTTCGTACCAATACAAAAACCGCCCCACGCGTATCGCCTCTTCGTGATGCTTTTCGAGCAGCGTGAACACGCGCGCTTGGTAGTTTCGCCATTCTTGCGTTTGCGGCGTCGTGGACCCGCCCAGTGTGCCAATGATGTCGTCCGCGAGCTTGCGCGCATTCGCCGTGTCGGCCACCCGATAGTTTTTCTTGTCGCTACGAATCTCGTTCTCGTGATCTTCGTACATGTCCGCGAGCGCAATCAAATCATTCGCAAGGTCCACGTGCCCCGACCCTGCACGAATGCCCGCGAGCAAGCCTTGCGCCTGTGCATCCGCGTCCAAGTGGTATTCGAGCACCTTGAGCATTCGCTTTCGTGTCTCGAGCGCGTCCGTCACGAGCTGCGCCGGTAACGCCGCATCGCTATGGACCGCCTCTGCCAAGTCGAGCTTGTGCCGAACGAACCATGCAGCACGCGCCACCATTGCCAGATTCGCGACGAGCTCCACGTTCACGACGCCGGCTTTGCCGAGCGCCTCCAGAATGGCCTGCTTTTCGGGCTTATCGAGCAAACCATGCGCAGCCAAAGCGACGAGCGCCCCTTGTTGCAAGTTGAAGTTCGGTTGACGAAGTGCGCTTTGCGGAAGCGCGTCGAGCGCCGGCTTCAGGGCAAGGAACGCCGCTTCGGTCGAATGCGGCGAGAGCTGCGGCTCGGGGACCGCTGGTTTCTTCGCGCTTTGCGAGTTCTTCTTACGTGCCATGGGCCACGCCTACCACATTGCGGGGCAGGTGTGGATGCCCAATTGCATGGTGCGCGGCTTTTTCGGGCAGTCCTGGGTGCCCGGAATGATGGCCTTGGGCTGCTTTTGGGCAGGGGAGGGTGCCCAAATTCATGCGGTTGCCGCCGTTGGGGGCACCTGGGGGTGCTCGAAACGGTGGTCGGAGCGGAATTTGGGGCACTTGGGGGTGCTCGGAAAAGCGCGGAAGGGGCTTTGGGGGCACTGCGATAGCGCGGAGGGGTGATGCAGGGGGATTGCATCCGCGGCGTATCAAGTACGTCAAGGCATTTGGCGCAACCAGCGTTTGATCGTCGATTCCGCCCGGCCAAACAACCTCGCCAGCTCAGCGTTGGTCCATGATCGCAAACTTTGCACTTCCTCGAGCAGCTCGCGCAGCGTTTCCCCTTTTTCGGCATCTGGCAATGCACGTAATTTCAGTTTCAGATCATCCGATAAATCGTAAAATTCTGGTGGATCATCTGCCTGATCGAAATCGATGGGATTGGATTGAATGCGCGTGGATTGGTCTCCAAGCACAGGAAGTTGCAGTCGGTGCTTTTCTCGAAAAGATCTTGGGAAGCGCATATCGAGCACATCCCACGAAAGTGCATGAAATGGCCTGTTGGGGGCAAAGAGCGAGCGCGTTGCGCGTGTCCAAACCTTTTGAAGCTCATTATCGCCCGTGTCCTCGAGTTGCTCGACCCACGGCATGACGGAGTGTTCTACGTGCTGCTGGGCATGATCATCTTCGTCGAGATTCAGGATTTTTATGGTTGCGGCTCCCCTGGCTGAATTTGAAAATGCATAGGGCAACCATTTTTGCCGTGCCGGCGACCATCGGAAACGAATATGGTCTCGCGGCTCATCGTTTTCAGGATCAACGAGCAGCGGTTTTTCCTTGTCAAGGTCGAAATCATACTCGTCGAGAGGGGCACTTCCGGGCTCGAGCGGAAACTGGTTCTTCTTCTGATGTGTATTGCACTTTCCGCAGGCGAAGAAGAGATTCTCCCAGGTCCATGCCAGCCACCAGTACCGATCCGGATCTGGCACATTGCCTTCATTCTCGACACGCGCCTTTGGACGAAAGTGTTCGACAGGATTGCCCTCGCGGCGTAGGTCGAATTCGCAATAAACACATTTGTAATTGAGACGTTCGACCAGCAGCTCTTTCATTTCCGCATAGCCACTGAAATCAACGCTCCGGCCCGCTCGTCTTGCCAAAATGGCTGCAGCGAGAAACCGCCTGCGAGCGAGACGCATCTCTTTCGGTTCCGAGCCGCGGAAGACCCGGATCACTGCACTTCCCTCGGCTCTCGCGTAAAATCCGGCTCAATCCCTTGGTCACGGAGCTGTTTCTCGAGCTGGTCGAGACGAACTTCGTCCTCGTCACTGCGGGTCGGATCTGCAGCCAAATTGCGATGCTCGCGAAGCAAATTCCCTAATTCGTTCGGGTAGAACCGCTCGATACCGAAATATTCCCGATAGATATCCGATCCCGTCATCAGGCGCGGATCCGGTTCGTGCCTCTGACCCCTCTTCATGTCGACCTGCTCGACATCGCCGGTCGTCTTGTTGATCGTTAGCCGAATAATTTCGTCCTCGTCCGGACGCAACCCAACCAGAGCAAGGGGTGAATGCGTCGTGGCGACGAACTGAATGCGGGGGAACGTATCCTTCAATGCCTGGATGAGCGTTCGTTGCCATCGCGGATGCAAATACAGATCAATCTCATCAATGAGAACGAGCCCTTCCATCTCCTTGGGATGAAGCGGCTTGTCGATTTTGGCTTCCCACAAAATGTGCCCCACGAGATCGGCGATCCAGGCGATCGTCGACTGATAGCCATGGGATAACCAAGCGGCCGGTAATTTCAATTTCCCCGAGCCCAGCTCTTGCTCGAACAAGTGGCGCTCCTGAAACGCTCGAGCAGATTGTCCGCGCAACTCGAGATTATCGAACATCGGAAGCAAGTCCCTATGCTCGAAAAGCGCTTCCTTCAAGACCTGTCGGTATGCCTTGCGTTTCTTGCTCTTCAGCACCTGATCAAATGCGGTACCAACGAGCTCGACAGGTTGAAAAATCGGCCTTAACCTATCCATGCTCGCACGTTCCAGCGACTGCTCCTCTTTGAGCGATTTCGCGGGCAAGAATCGATGCACGCCATAGCCTGCAACGAACCACAAACTCAGCTCGTCCTGGCGCGCGGCAATGAGCGGATCGCCAGCTCCGCGGCTATCTACATAGCTCGATTCGGCAACGACATCTTTGCCCTGAACGTTCACACATGACTTGATGACGACGTCGCCCAGGTCTCCCGAGGCAGAAGTCAATCCAGGATATCTCCGGATGTGTGACAGGCGCTTGTCGAGCATGAATTCCGCAGTGATCGATACTTTCGACTTGGGTGCACGTTTGTCTTTCAGCGATTCCCCATTGGGCACGAGTGTCGTCACATGTCGTCCGCCAGCGGCAGCCATCGCGATTGCTTGCAAAATTGAGGTTTTTCCCGTGCCATTCTCGCCAATGATGACGGTCCACCTGCGCGGTTTTCCGTGCTCGTCTGCAAACGACAGATCGAGATCGCGAAGGAGCTTCAAGTTGCGGATGCGCAAATCTCGGATGTACATGGCACCTCGTCGGCGGTGCTATCAAGCCGCACGTGGCGCGCAATGTCAAGGGTTGCTTTCCGCGACCACAATCACTGCGACGAACCGCTTGACGGCATGATGACCAGATGCAAACGAATATCTTGAGGCTCCCATGAAGTGGCTCGAGCGTATCACCATTGATCCGAATACATGCCATGGAAGACCAACCATTCGGGGTCTTCGCTATACGGTTGAAATGATTCTCGAGCTCTCGAGCTCGGGCATGACGACCGAAGAAATTCTTGCCGATTACGAAGATCTGGAGCGCGAAGACATCATGGCGGTGTTTGCGTACGCGGCGAAGCGTGCGCGAGTGAAACGAATCGAGTCGGCAGCAAACTGAACTGCTTCATCGCGATCAATTTGTAACTTACCCCGCAGCCACCGGCGCCCTTCGAAACCCGAGCGCCCGCGCCTGCGCCTGG
This sequence comes from Polyangiaceae bacterium, assembly GCA_016715885.1. Lineage (NCBI taxonomy): Bacteria > Pseudomonadati > Myxococcota > Polyangiales > Polyangiaceae > Polyangiaceae bacterium. The sequence continues at coordinate 114,727 of JADJXL010000007.1, read as the reverse complement.
CCCGTGTCACGCCTTCGCCAAAGCACCGCGTCGAGCACGTAGTGCGTGGCCTGCGGCAGCGCCAAGAGCGGCACGATGAACGCGCGCGCCGTGGGCCCGAGCAGCGGCTCGCCATGCCACTCGCCACCAAAAAGCGACGGTCGGTCATGCCAAACCAGCCGATCCCACAGCATTTCCTCGGCGAACGCGATCGCCAAAAGCGTCGCCGCAAACGCAAACACGCCGAGCGACGCGACGCGTGCAACGAGCGTCCCCGGGGTCTCGCGCCCACGCTCGCGCGTGTACACCCACAAGAGCGCCATGTACGGGAGGCCGTGCACGAGCACGTTCGTCACGGTGAACTGAAAGTCCGAGTTCGTCGCGACAATTCCGATGTACCACGTGAGCGCCGTCGTCGCGACGACGAGATGCTTACCAACGTTGGGCGTGCGTCCTGTGAAACCTTCCCACACCGCTCGTGCGGCGTACGCGACGAGCAACATCGCCCAGACGATCTGCGCTGGGAGCACGAGCGACTGAAGCCACGGGAGCGTGACGAAGTCACCATCGACGAACCAACGAAACGGTCGCGGCAAATGCGCGTGCCAGTAGAGCAGCGGAAAGCCCGTCGCCGCGTAGATCGTCGCGTCGTCGAGCAGCCGTCCTGCGCGCGATCGTTCACCTGCTCGAGCGCGATAGATGGCGACCCACCCGACTTGCTGTCGCACGAAGTGCAGCACCGCGACATACGCGAGCACGCGCCAGAACGTCTGTTCCGACGCGACGTGCAGGACAAACCCCGCGGCCCAGCACGCGATCGGCACGGCGATGTAGAGCGAGCGACGTCGAGCGAGCTCGTCGCGGTCGAAGTACGTGCGGAACAGCGTTGCGTGAACGTGCGCAACGTCGACCGCGAGCACGAACGCGAACCAGCCCCAAGTGGGCAGCGCGCCGGCGTCGCTGAGCATCGGTGAAAGCGCAGCGAGCGCGAGTGCAAGTGCCGCCGATCCACCAAAGATGGCGATGTCCGCACGCGCGCCCCAGATGAACGGACCGTTCACGACGAAACGAGACGCGCGCTTTCGCGTGCGGAGCTACCCATGGATCGCAGCGGCGATGATCCACGCAAGACCGAGGATCACAGCGCCGATCACGATGGCCAGCGCGGTGTTCTGATCGTCTTCGATCTCTTTGCGGATCGAGAACGGCGTCACCTTCACGATGATGAGGAACGCAACAGCAAACACGACCAGACCAATTCCCACGAAAATCGCCGCGGAAATCGCATTCTTGAGCAACATCGAAAAATCGATCATCGAGGCTCTCCCGAGGCCCCGAGCGGGGCGCGATTCGCAGCGTACGTCACGAACGCCTCCCGAGGAAAGAGTCATGCAGTCACGACGTAGCGTTCTTCGTGCTCGTCGTGTGTTCATGCTCACCAGGCGTCCCGTTGGTCGACGTTGCGCTTGCAGCGTTGCTCGGCGGGGTTTATGCCGGCTCTCGCCATGCCTGTTGCGACGAATGGAAAAGTCGAAATTCATTACGATGTTCTCGGCACCGATGGCCCGACGGTGATGTTCGTGTCGGGGTTGGGCATGCGCGGCGAGCAATGGACGCCGCTTTCTCGGGCGCTCGTGGGGCGAGGGTTTCGAGCAATCCAATTCGACAATCGGGACATTGGTCGTTCTTCGGCGCTACGCGGCGTCGATTACACCGTGGCCGACATGGCGACCGATACACTCGCAGTGCTCGACCATGCGGGCGTGGAAAAGGCACATGTCGTCGGCATTTCGATGGGAGGCATGATTGCGCAGGAAATGTTGCTTCGGTGTCCCGAGCGGTTTTCGCGCGCGGTCCTCATGGCCACGTGGGCCGGGGGGCAAACCATGAAAATGCCCGAATCGCGGATCGTCGAAATGCTCGTGCCGCGCGTGGATCCGACGGATGCATCGGCGGTCGAAGCGCATCTGCGGCGGCTGTATGCGGCCATCACCGCACCTGGATTTGCCGAACGAAATTCGCATCTCATTGACATGATCGTATCGTTTGCTCTCGAGCAGCGAGCGGAACCAGATGCCGTTGCGCGACAGCTTCGAGCGGTTGGTCGCTTTTCCTCGTGGGACCGTTTGCCTGATTTGAACGTGCCCACGCTCGTGGTGCACGGTGATGCCGATCCGCTCATTCCGTATGAAAACGGCGAAGAGCTTTCTCGTCGCATTCCTGGGGCGCGGCTGCGGTCGCTGCCTCGCGTGGGGCATTTGGTGCCGCTCGAAGCGCCGCTCGAAACGTTTGGCTCGATTGTCGATTTTTTGAGCTAGCACTACTGCGGGATATCGAGCTTGCCTCGTCGCACCTCACCCCCCAACCCCCTCTCCCCGTCGCAGCTACGCTGCTCCGCGGAGAGGGGGAGCCAGAAGGCGTTTTCATAACAGGGGGAGCGGAAATTATGAGCCTCTTGTTCCCCCTCTCCACGTAGCGGCGAAGCCGCGGAGTTGGAGAGGGGGCTAGGGGGTGAGGCGCCGGATGACGATGCAGACATGATCAATGTCCCGCAATGGTACTTGCAGCGCTCGCTCGCGCAGGCTTGGCGCACTGCTATGCAAGAGCTCGTTTCTTTTTCGCCCGCTCTGTGATGGCCCATGCCCTGCATGTTGCCCGTGCATGGTGGATACACGCACTACGGGTGGGATGTCGGGAGTTGCATGGGCGTGCATGATCCTCGTGATCATTGGCGCGCTCAACTGGGCTCTCGTGGGGCTGTTTCAATGGAACCTCGTCGCCGCGCTCTTCGGCCCGATGTCGGCGATCACGCGCATCATTTATGTGATTGTCGGTGCGGCGGGGCTGTACCTCATCTTTCTATCGACGAGGCTCGTACAAACCACGCGACCTTGACGGCGGGCCAAGATCTGGACGGTTTGTCGAAACGCTCTTGACGCCGGGCCAAACTTCTAGGCGGAAAACCTGCGGAGGTGATCCGCATGAATCACGGTCCGGATCGAGCAGTTCGGAGGCGACTGGGTTGTGTGCGCGTTGGGAGGGGCAGCGTCACATGGGCGCTCGCTGCGTGCGCTTCTGTGGCGCTTTTCGTAGCGCCAGCTCGTGCAGACGTGCCCATTTCCCTTCGCACGACGTGGTCGGGCTCGGTCGACTTTTTTGCCACGGGCGCGCCCATGGCCGTGGATGGTCCCGATGCCGATACCAACGTCGATACGATGGCGCAGCCAGCGACGGTAACGGTCGCCGCGGCGAACATTCCTGCGGAATCGAAGGTCGTGCAGGCGTTTCTGTACTGGGCCGGGACCATTCCCAACAGCGATTGCGTTGATCCGACCAAATTCGACGATGCCGTGGACTTCACGCCGCCGGGCGTCGCCATGCCCGCCAGCATCACGGCGGATACCTGTTATTGCTCGACCGCGGACGCTTCGTCGTACGACGTTCAGGTTTGTCGAGCTGATATCACTTCGCTGCTTGCGGGACCTCTCGAGCAATTGACGGGTGATTACACCGTCGACAAGTTCGCCGCATCCATCAACAATGGCGCGACCGATAGCGCGTCCTTTTCCGTTGTGCTCGTCTACCAAAACCCGAATTTGCCACCGCGCGACATTGCTCTGTACGATGGTATCGAGGGGCTGTCGAGTCAAACCAAAGCCACTTCGAGTTTTTCGCTCGGAGGCATTCGAGTCGACACGCCCGCGCAAGGGGACCTCACGTGGTACACGATTGAAGGCGACATTGGCGGCGGGTCGCCTGGTGTCGAGCAAGTCGTGGTGACGGGCAATCCCGGCGGCGCGTCGCTCGTGCTCTCCGACGCCATCAATCCCGATAACAATCCCATGAATCGCACGATCAATACGACGATACCCGCGCAGACCGATACGGTGGGTGTCGATATCGATCGTTTCGACATTTCCGGGGCGCTCACGTCGGGTGATACGAGCGTCGATATGCTTTACAGTGCGAACACCGACAAGTGGTGGATTGCGTACAACGTCGTTGGTATCAACGTATTCGAGCCCGTTTTCGGCGTGGGATCGAATAAAACGGGTGTACTTCATACCGATGCCGATGGCAATGGCGTGCCCAGCGTGGGAGACACGATTCGGTATACGATTCACTTGAACAATACCGGCACCGATGCGGGTGCGGTGAACGTCGTCGATCCCATTCCGCCCGAGGCTGCGTCGTGGTCGATGGTCGATACCGGTGGCGGGACCGATGTTTCCATGGCGAACCAGCTCGACGTGCAAGGCATCTTCGCGGCGGTGCAGGGCTCTGCGGATGTCGTTTTCGACATGGTCATCGCGGACGTACCGGATCAAACGGTCATTTCCAATGTGGCGACATTCGATGCAACGCCCGACGGCGACCAAGGCACGCTTGCCGCGGCCGATATCGTCGTGCGCCGCGATGGCGACAAGGACGGCGTGTGGGACAATGACGACAATTGCCCCGATGTGTCGAATGCCGGTCAAGGTGACGTGGATCAGGATGGCATGGGCGACGTTTGTGACGCATGTCCATTCGATTCTGCAAACGATGCCGATGCCGATGGTGTGTGCGCAGAAGACGACAATTGCCCTCTCGTGTCGAATCCCAACCAGATCGATTCGGATCAAGATTTCGCCGGTGACGCGTGTGATGCGTGCCCACTCGATGGAGCGAATGACGTGGACGCCGATGGCCTTTGCGCGGATGTGGACAATTGCCCCGAAGTGGCCAATGAGGGGCAGGAAGACACGGATCAGGATGGAATCGGCAATGCGTGCGATATGTGCCTCGATGTGGACGCCGATGGCGCCTGCGACGACGTCGACAATTGTCCGGGGCTCGCCAATCCAACGCAGGCCGATGGTGATGGCGACAAGATAGGCGACGCGTGCGACGATTGCGCGGGGACCGACGACGATGGTGACGGCGTTTGCGACGCCATCGACAATTGTCTCGGCCTGGAGAACCCTGGTCAGGCCGACAAGGATGGCGACAAATTCGGGGACATGTGCGACGCGTGTCCCGAGGACGCGAAAAACGATATCGATAGCGACGGCGTTTGCGGCGATGCGGACAATTGTCCGGGCGATGCCAATCCCACGCAGGTCGACGAGGATGGCGATGGGATTGGGGACGCTTGTGACACGCCCGTCGTGACTACGCCTCCTCCCGACGTTCCTGCCGAAGGCAGTTGCGATTGTCGTATGGCTGGCACCGAGCGCGAATCGTCGGGGCTTTGGGCCTTCTTGGCGCTTTCTCTCGCGGGGATGCTGCGTCGTCCGGCGCGGCGCGTAATGGGCAGATAGGACAAATTACGTCCCATCTCCTGTCCGATTTTTTCCCACGTCGTTTCCGGTTGTGCATCTAGGACGATCAATGTCCTAGCATGCATTGTTTTTCCTGGCGGGTTCGTCCCATTCGGTGCATTGTCGGATTCGTGGTTGCTCTCGACGCTACTGCAGAGGCGCGGTAGGTCGAGACGACCGGGTGGGAGCCCCTGGAAAACTCCCCATCATTCGGCGCAAAGGACGCCGGTCGGCTGCATTTTGCGCAGCCGAGAAAGATAGCACCATGCCGCGACGTTCCACTCCCGAGCCGTTTGCACTTCAGGTTGGCGCTCGTATTCGCGAGCTTCGTCGTGAACGAGGGATGTCTCTCGGCGCGCTTGCCGACGCCAGCGCACTTTCCAAGGGCCATCTTTCGAGCGTCGAGCACGGCCTTGCCGCGATCACGATTCACACGATTTGCCGCTTGGCCGAGGGCTTCGAGGTGCCTCCGATGTATTTGCTGACGTTCGCCGAAGAGGACGAACGAGCGCATACGGCGGAGCTGCTTCGTAATCTGCCCAAAGCGCAGGTCCGCAAATTCCGCCGGCAAATTCAGGCGCAGCTCGGCGCGCGCCGCTGATCCAGCGGCAAACCAAAGCTCTGTTCTCACGAACGCCGAATGGCCCTCCAGCCATTCGGCGTTCGACTATTTTGTCGCCGAAAATCAACGGCCTACGGGTCGGACAATCAATGTCCCATGCATAAACGTTTTCCCTTGCGGGCGCGAGTAGCTTATGCATATCGGACAATCAATGTCCGATCGCCATGACGATTTCGTTCGCCGGTTCGTCCAATTGGATGCATATTGGCTTTCGTGATCGACGCGGGGCCAACGGACTGCACGAGATTGGCCCGACGATCAGCGAGTCAACGAATCGAAAACGAAACCACTTTGGCCATTGAAAGAGGCCATCGGCACTCCAAAAAGAAAGCCGAAAAGGACACGACCATGCCGCGACGTTCTACTCCCGATGCATTCGCTCTCCAGGTTGGCGGTCGCATTCGCGATCTTCGCCGTGAACAAGGTTTGTCCCTCGGGGCGCTCGCCGACGCGAGCGGCTTGTCGAAGGGCCACCTTTCCAGCGTCGAACATGGCCTCGCCGCCATTACCATCCACACCATTGCGCGCTTGGCGACGGGCTTCGGCGTGCCCCCCATGTATCTGCTCGCATTCTCCAAAGAAGACGAACGCGCACACGCCGCGGAGCTTCTGCGTTACCTGTCGGTCGCCGACGTCAAAAAAGTCCGCCGCCAGCTTCAACAGCAAGTCGCCGCCGCCGCAAAGAAGTAATGCGTCAAGGCTGCAAAACGCGCAGCGATCCCTTCACGACACCATAACCGCCCTCCGTCCGGAGGGCGCGGATCGCTTCCGATACGCCGAGCTCGCCCGCCCATAATCGACGGTACGTCGTAACAATCCGCTCGACATCCTTTGCGTTTTCACGCACGAGCTCGATGCGAAATCGCTTCGTGCCGCATCGTTTTGCCGTCTCGAATACACTCGCCGCGCTTTGCGCCGCCGCGTGAAACACCGTGTTGCGACAACCCACGTCCGCTTCGACCGGGTGAATCATCCCCGCTCGATCCCGCAATGATATTTTGTGTTTTTCGCACGGCCTTCCGCAATCGCGATAATCCTTCCCGGATGAAAGCAGTGCCGCAATGACGCAATGTTCCATGTGAAAAAGTGGCATGGGATGATGCACCACCACTTCCGCAAATGGACCGAAGGGCGAATCGAGCAGCCTTTCGAGCTGCTCGGCATCCAAATCGAACGACGGGGTAAACGCCGAAACGCCCCGAGAAAGCACTTCCGCCGCGCTCAGCCGATTCGTCACGTTCAGCGAAAAGTCGGCAATTCGCATCGCATTCGTCGGCCCGCCGTCCCGCAGCGCACCGAGCCCTCGAACGAGCACGATGTTCGGCTCGAGCGACGCGAGATACCGATCGATTTTTTCTTCACCCGGCTTGCGAATTCGCGGAGGCGCTACGCCAATCTCGACGTTTGGATGCGCCGCCCGAAGCGCTCGAACGGCTGACCCCGTCCCCACGAGCTCGAGAAAATCCAAATACACGCCGTCCGCACCGGCATCCACCGCGGCTTCGGCTTGTTCGAGCGTCCGGCACAAGACGAAAAGACCTCGAGGCGGCGGAGATCGATCGGGCGGTGAGGCTTCCGCGACGAGCTTTCGCCACGAAATGTTTGTCACAGCAAACGTTCGCGTCGCGTTCGTTGCAAGCTCTGCGGCGATGGCGCGCCGAGCGCGATTGATCGACGACGGAGGAATCATCGCACCGCTCGGAAGATCGACCTCGAGCTCACCCAGTTCGAACGGCGTATCCCCAAGGCGCCCGAGTTTGTCTCGTAGAACATCGATGATCGGCGCGCCGCGTGACGCTTCGGTCACGGCCGCATCACCTGTGACCGAACACGAAAGGCCCGCGTCGGTGCGCGCATCGAACCGTGGCATCTCGCCCAAGCGCCCGCTCACACGCACGTGGATACGCGTGCGCCGCGGCGATCGTTCAGCTTCGGCAAGCGTCGCCTTTTCGCGACTCGGATCGTTTGTTCTCCAAACGTTTCGCCCGGGTTCGGCGAGACCAACGTTCGCGTCGGGGCCGAACCACACGAGGACGCTGCCCTCGGCATCCGCACGAGGAACGTCTTGTCCGCCGCGAAGGATGGTCCACACGCGGCCGCCCGCTTCGCCTTTGCCCGCGTATCCGCCTTCGACGAGCAGCCCGTCGCCACGGCTGATGGGCCGAGACAAACGCAGCTTCAAGTAGTCGCGTCCGCGCATGCGCTCGACGCTCTCGAGGTTTCCGACGAGCAGCCCGCGATGATCGCACGCGCGTCCTTCGACGAGTCGTTGGTGATCGACGCCTGCGAGAAATCCGGGGCCTGCGCCGCGGGAAAACGCTTGCTGTGCAGCATCGCGCAAGGTGGGCACGTCGTCGTGCGAATCGCTCGCAAGAGCCGCACGGTAAAGGCGTGTCGTGGCGGCGACGTAGTCGGGGCCTTTCAAGCGTCCTTCGATTTTGATCGACGCAACGCCAATGTCCCTGAGGCGCGCAACGACGTCGCTCGCATCGAGATCCTGCGGGGACAACAGGTACGCCCGGTCGCCGAGGTCCCGTGTTTCTCCGTCGACGACGAGCTCGTACGGCAGGCGGCAAGCTTGCGCGCATGCGCCGCGGTTGGCGCTCCGCCCGCCGATCGCTTCGCTCGTCAAACACTGTCCGGAGTAGGCGATGCAGAGCGCGCCGTGAACGAACACTTCGACGTCCATATCGGTCGAGCGCTTGATGGCCTCGATGTCTTGGATCGACAACTCGCGCGCGAGGATCACGCGCTCGGCCCCGAGCTCGCGGGCCATTTCGACGGCGCCCGCGTCGGTGCACGTCATCTGTGTCGATGCGTGGATCGGCAAGTGCGGCGCGATGGCTTTCGCCATTTTTGCAACGGCAAAGTCCTGGACGATCACGGCATCGACGCCTGCTTTTGCGCACGTTCGGATGGCTTGTTCGACGCTTTCGAGCTCGTCGTCGAACACGAGCGTGTTCAGGGTGACGTACCCTTTCACGCCGTGATCGTGCAAAAACTTCATGGTTTGCCCGAGCTCTTCGCCATCGAAATTTTTTGCGCGGGCTCGAGCGTTGAAATCTTTGAGTCCAAAATATACGGCGTCCGCCCCGGCGGATACGGCGGCGCGCATGGCGGCTTCGTCACCGGCGGGCGCGAGAATTTCAGGGAGGCGCAGGACGCTCGGGGGATGCATGAGCGCACCGTATAACGCGCCGGCTCGCGCGTGGCCACGCCCGAAAAACGGATTGTCGAGGTCGAACGATTATCGCTGCGAAGCGGAAACCATCGCAAGTATCGCGAAACCGAGGCGAAGAGGGCGCATGTCGGCTACCCTGGGCGTATGGCTGCTCTACCTGCCGAAGTCGCGACTTCGCGTGCGTCCATCGACGACATCGATCACGCGATCGTGGAGCTTCTTGCACGAAGGCGAGCGCTCGTGCTGGACCTTTTTGCGAAGAAACGAGCGCTCGGTTTGCCCCTTTTCGACGAAGCGCGCGAATCTGCGCTCATCGCAGAACGCTGCGAGTATGCCGAGCGCCTGGGCGTTCCAGCGAGGTTCGTCGAGGCCGTTTTCAGGCAGGTTTTGGAGGATAGTCATAATCTTGACGTCGTGGACTGACGCATCCGCGTGTCGGTACGGTAATGGTTCGCTTTTGTCCTGACGTAGGTGCGCTGACGACCCGCGCGACACGTTGACAAACAGCACGGCATGTCGACATCTCGTATCGCCCATCAAAGCGTCCTCGGCTAGAGTACGGCCCGTGGATTCGGATGTCTTCGGCATCGTAGGTTCGACTCAGGCCGGATTTTTCCGCATCGATCGTGTCGTCGCCGAAGGCGGTTTCGGGGTCGTTTACCAGGCATTTCACACGGCATTTCGAGCGCCGGTGGCGCTCAAGTGTTTGAAGGTGCCGGACACGATGACCCCGGCCGATCGGGACCAATTTCTCGAAAGGTTCCGCGAAGAGGGCGAGATGTTGTTTCGACTTTCTTCGACGAGTCCCGCGGTCGTTCGCCCGCTTCACGTCGACGCGCTCACGCTCGAAGGTGGGCGGTTTGTCCCGTTTTTGGCGCTCGAGTGGCTCGAGGGCGAACCGTTCGACGTGATCATTCATCGTCGTAACAAACAAGGGAAAGCCCCTTTCGGCATTCGAACGCTCGTGCCGTTTCTTCAGCCGGTCGCGCATGCGCTCGCGCAAGCTCATGCACTCTCGACGTCGGCAGGGCAGGTGGCGATCATTCATCGGGACATCAAGCCCGACAACATATTCATCGTTCGGCAGCACGGGCGCGAGAGCGCGCGAATCTTGGATTTTGGCATTGCCCGGGTGAAAAGCGCGGCATCGCTGCACGTGGGGCAATCGACGTCGAGCTCGGCGCTCGATGCGTTCACGCCGCGGTATGCGTCGCCCGAGCAATGGCTCCCCAAACGATTTGGACAAACCGGTCCGTGGACCGACGTTTGGGGTATGGCATTGACGATGGTCGAAGCGCTGACGGGAGAGCCACCGATTGCAAACGACGACGTCGCAGCCATGATGGGCATTGCGCTCGACCCGGCGTTTCGACCGACTCCGCGCACCTTGGGAGCGCAAGTGCCCGACGCCGTGGAAGCGGCGTTTTTGCATGCATTGGCGGTGGATCCACGTGAGCGGACACAATCCATCGAAGCGTTTTGGACCGAGCTCGAAACGGCGCTGGAAATGCCTTTGTCATTTCAAACAACCATGCGGCCCGTATTGTCTTCGGCGGCATCCATTCCCCCGCCGCCCATGTCGCGGAGTTTGGCCGAGACGCAGCTTGCCGCGAATTCCGCTCCTTCTGAAGCCGCATTGCTCCCCATCGATGCCATTCGCGTGACGCCAAACGAGCGCTTGAGTCCATTGCCGCCTGCTCGCATCAACGTGACGCCGCAAGAGCGTGCGAGCCCATTGCCTGCTCGAATCAACGTGACGCCGACCGAGCGCACGAGTTCATTGCCGCAGCCTCGGATCGACGTCGTGCCGACCGATCGCACGAGCCCTCTGCCGCGAGCTCGTGTCAACGTGACGCCGAACGAGCGTATCAGTTCGCAACCGGTCGATCCATTGCTCGTGGATGTGGACCTGACCGCAAAAACCGCCGCGCAGCGAATGCCAGCGGTGGAAAAAGCGCAAACTCGGCCATATCGACAGGAGGTGGCGGCCCCGGAATCGGTCCTTCCAGAATCGCAACGCGCGCTGGATTGGACGGATATTTGGGCACGATTGCGTTGGCCTGCGTATGTCATGCTGCTCTCGCTCGGGATCATCATTGCCGAATTGTATTACCCGCGCATGACCAGCAGCGCGCTCGAGTCTTTTGGCGTACGACCCATGTGGGCAGCAGCAGCCGTCGCGACCGTGGCCTTGTCGTGGGCGTGCGTTCGCCTTTTCTTCGGGCGGTAATTCCCTTTCGACGTCAACATCAAAAATATGTGCTCTACAGTACGTCCCATTCCATGCGGGACAATCGCTGCCGTTCGTGCTAGCCCAGTCGTTCGATGATTCCGCTGCTCGATACTGTTCGCAAAGCTTGTCTGCCGGGTCTTTATGCCGAGGGAGTAAATCTTGCCCGTGATGGCGCGGTGGTTGTCGAAGAAGAGTTGCCATCGGAAGTCACCTTGCGGATTCGTGTCCCGGGGGTCGTCGTTGCACCGACGGTCGTGCTGTTCTTGGACGATGGCGAATGGGGGTGCGACTGTGGTGGGCGATTCGATCCTTGCCAGCATGTTGCGGCGGCGGCGATTTTCGTGGCGCAAAACCCAATAGCTGCGCCGGTGAAGCAGAAAAAGAGGACGAGCACGGCAAAAGCAGCGGCCGAGGACAAGCCGCCCAAGGAAGCTCCTGCCAAGCTCGGTTATAAATTCACCAAAAAAGCCGGAACTTTGTTCCTCGATCGCGTGATCTTGTCGTCCGATGGTCCCGAACAGCCATTTCGAGGGTCGCTCACGACGCGCGTGACCAAAGGTGATTTGCCTTTTTTGCCCACCCACGAAGACCTCACGATCGATCGCATGATGACGACGTGGAAGGGGAACGTCGTTCCTACGGGTCGCATTCGTGAGCTCTTTGGGCTTCTCGAGACGACGAAGACCATTTTTCTCGATGGCAAACCCATTGCCGTTTGCAAGGAAATCGTGCGTCCGACGACCATCGTGCAAGATGGCAAAGAACAGGGCGTGCAGGTGCGTGTCGAAAAAGACCCGTCCGTCGATGCGGTGATTGCGCGCGGGGTGGCTCGATGCGGAAACGTCCTGCGGCCGCTTGGCGATACGACGTTACCTGGCGAACAATGGGAAAGGCTGCCGCTCGAACGATTGGTCGGTCGCGAGCAGCTCGGGCAGTTCGTGACGAAGATATTGCCGGACCTCGAAAAGCAAACGCATTTGTCGGTCGTGACGAAGCGGCTGCCCGGCGTGGGCAAGAAAAGTCGCCCGCGCATCGAAATGGAGTTGTCCCAGGACAAACATGCGCTCTCCGTATTGCCGAGGCTCGTGTACGGGCGTCCGGTCGAAGCGCGTGTGGATGGTAACATGCTCGTGCACGTGCAGGGGCCCGTGCCCATGCGCGACGAAGCCGAAGAACGTAAGCTTGCGGCAAAATTGCGCGACGAGCTCAATATGGTTTTCGGGCGGCGCGTGCATTTCGATGGGGACGCGGCGCTGCGTTTCGTCCAAAAATTGAAAGATTTTCGGGCCGGCGAACAGGGCGAAACATTCGAAGAAATGTTCGGGCATCGGGAGCTCGTGCCGCGGTTCGACGTGCAGGGCAATTCGTTCGACGTCACGTTCGATTGTGCGCCCGAGGAAGGCGATGGAGGCGAGCCGCGTCGAGCCTTGGGGGATGCCGTCATTCGCGCCTGGAAAGATGGTCTCGACATCGTGCCGCTCGAAGGTGGAGGTTATGCGCCATTGCCTTCGGATTGGCTCGACAAGTACGGTGAACGCGTGGCGGATCTATTGGCCGCGCGCGCGGAGACCGACGATCACTCGATTCCGCCGGCCTTGCTTCCGACGCTCGCGAAACTGTGTGACGAAATCGATGCTCCCAAGCCGCCCGGGCTATCGATGCTTCTCCCGCTGCTCGATGGTTTTGCCGGAATACCCGAATCTCCCTTGCCCGAGGGGCTTCAGGCGACGCTGCGTCCGTACCAAAGCCGCGGCGTGGATTGGTTGTCGTTCGTGCGTGACACGGGCCTTGGATGCATTTGGCCGATGACATGGGTCTTGGTAAAACCCTTCAGGCACTGTGCGCGATTCGCGGGCGAACCCTGGTCATTTGTCCCAAAACGGTGCTCTTCAATTGGGAAGCGGAAATTCGCAAATTCCGGCCAAATTTGTCGACGCAGATGTACCACGGGCCAAAACGATCGCTCGATGCTTCGGTCGACGTCACGCTGACGACGTATTCGATGCTGCGTATGGATGTGGACATTTTATCGAACATCGAATGGGATGCCATCGTGCTGGACGAGGCGCAAGCCATCAAAAATCCCGACAGTCAAGTATCGAAGGCGGCGTTTACGTTGCGCGGTCATTTCAAGTTGTCGCTGAGCGGTACGCCCGTCGAGAATCGTCTGGACGAACTTTGGAGCCAAATGCATTTTGCCAACCGCGGGCTGCTCGGCGGGCGAAGCGATTTTCGCGAGCGATATGCTCTTCCCATCGAAGGCGGCGATTTGGATGCATCGCGGCGTTTGCGCGACAAGATTCGCCCGTTCGTGTTGCGGCGCATGAAACGCGAAGTGGCGCCCGAATTGCCGCCGCGAACCGAGCGCGTGCTCACGGTGGAGCTCGATGAAAACGAGCGAGCCGTCTACGATACGGTCCGAGCGGCGACGCTCCCCGAAGTGGTGAAACGTTTGTCCGAGGGCGGCAACGTGATTCTGGCGCTCGAGGCATTGCTTCGCATGCGGCAAGCCTGTTGTCATGCGGCGCTCGTGCCTGGACAAAAGGCGTCGGGGTCGTCCAAAATCGAGGCGCTCGTGGAGGCGCTTTCCGATGCGGCGGCCGACGGCCACAAGGCGCTCGTATTTTCGCAATGGACATCGCTCTTGGATTTGGTCGAGCCTCATTTGGCGGCGGCGGGCATTACGTGGAACAGGCTCGATGGGTCGACGACGGATCGCGGCTCCGTGGTGAATGCATTCCAAGCGGAAGGTGGCCCGTCCGTGATGCTCTTGTCGCTCAAAGCGGGCGGCGTAGGCTTGAATTTGACGGCGGCTGATCACGTGTTCTTGCTGGATCCTTGGTGGAATCCGGCCGTCGAGGATCAAGCGGCGGATCGTACGCATCGTATTGGTCAGGACAAACCCGTGTTCGTTTATCGTCTCGTCGCGAAAGACACGGTGGAGGAGCGGATTTTGACATTGCAGGAGAAGAAGCGGGCGATTGCAGATGCGGCGCTCGGCGAAGCGGGTCGCGCGACGAGCATCACGCGCGAGGATTTGATGGCGCTGTTTTCGTGAGCTTCAAGGCTTCGCCCGTAATGAGCATCCGTGAACACCCACCTCCTCGAAAACGCCAAACACGCTCGTGAACGCATCGAGCGTGGTGAAAGCGCTGCATCGTGGTTTTCCGAGGCGCTTTCAAACGTGCCGCCGCTCGACCGTGATGCGTGGATCGACGAGGTATTCAATCTGGGCACGCTTCCGGAAGATGGCCCCGCGCTGCCGAGTGGATGCGTGCCGTACCTCCCGTGCTCGGTCGATGCGCTCTTGCGCACGGCAAAACATGCACGCATCGGTCCGCACGATGTATTCGTCGACATCGGTGCGGGCGTGGGGCGAGCTGCGGCATTGATGCACCTTCTGACGGGCGCGTCGGCCATTGGAATCGAAATTCAGCCGGGGCTCGTCGCTCGTGCGCACGAGCTTGCGACGCGCCTTCGATTATCGCGTGTTTCGTTCGTGCAAGGCGACGCCGTGGAGCTTGCCAGCGAGTTTGTCCTGGGCACGGTGTTTTTCCTCTATTGCCCATTCAGTGGGCAGCGCCTCGTCAGAATGCTCGGTCGACTCGAAGCCATTGCGCGTGCTCGGACGATTCGAGTCTGCTGTGTGGACTTGCCGCTGCCTCCGTGTTCGTGGCTCGAGCTCGAAGCGCCGCATTTTCCGGATGTTGCCATGTACCGCAGCACGCGATTGCAATGAACGTCAAGGAATGTCCACTTCGACCTTCGTTTGCGTGGGATACTCGAATTTCGTTTCGTATTCCGTGAGCGTCAGGTCTTCTTCGTACACGCGCACGGTCAGCTTGTATTCGCCTGCGTCGCCATCTTGCCGGCGCACGCAATTGGAAAAGCACGAAGCGCCTGCATTGGCTGCGGGACACCCCTCTTGCGCCGCATCCACCGAAACGTACACGACGCCATCCCACGTGAATGACTTCGACCCGCCGGGCTCGAGCGGCATCAGGCCTACGTCCATGCATGTCGAATCGCAGCTTGCTGGGGCCGTGTTGCAGAGCAATACCGACGGGTTTGCCGGAGCGTAACCAAACGTCGGCGAAAGGACGCGAAATGGGGAATCGCACTTCGTGGCGTAATGCCGAGGTGTCGTGGCGCCACTGCGGATGACGATTTCCACGGGCGTCGCCTTGCCCGTATCGGCATGGTCACAAGCGGTCAGAGGAGGTGGGTCTTCGCTGCAACCGGCAAGAATGACGGATACTGCAGCGAGGGCGAGGGGAAATGGAATGTAGTGTTTGATAAGCGAAGTGGGCATGGGGCAACGTGCCCATCTTACCGCGTGATGGGCGCGGCGCCGCTATCGTCGAGCTCTTCGTTCACGTCGACGGGGTCGCTTTCTGTTTCAGCTTTGCCGTCCCGAGCCGGTGGATGGTCGCTGTCTCCGCTCAATGCATCGGCGAGCGCCCACAAAGATGGTGGAACTTCGGGATCCGCATCTGCTTTTGCGGCGCGTGACAAGAAAATGCCCGCGGGCTTGTCCGTCGCAGCAGCTTGGGGTCGAGGCGTGTGCGCTCGAGTCGGCTTGGGCGTGGTCGCAACGCGTCGTGGAGGCGTGCGCATCGCCGCCCGCTGTTTGCCCTTTTTCGCGACCCGCGCTTTGCTCGGAGCACCCTTGGCGTACTCCACGCACGTCTTCTTCATCGATGACGGGCACGAGATCCGCACGTGAAAATGATCGTCGTGCGGCAGTCCTCCCGTCGGTTGCATCATCGCGATCGCCGCGCGCACGTAGACCGCACGCGACACGCCACGCGATCGCGCATGCGCAAGCAGCGCGTGTTTGATCGGTTCCGCGACGAACACGTGACTGACGCGCGCTTTGCGATCGAGCAGCAAATTCTGCAAAAATAGCCAGTTTTTTGCGACATCGAAACGAGCGCCGGGGATGCCTTCGGCCGCGAGCTTGTCGTCGATCTTCACGAACGACGGCCGCGCCAGAGGTTTTCCCCGCGCATCGACGAGGTAGAAACCGACGTCGGCATCACGACCGCTCTCGTGCGAATGATGTCGCGCAAGCTCGCCGCCGCCGCGTCGTGACAAGTCGCCGACGCCGAGCACCGCGCCCGGATACTTCTTCGCGACGGCTTTGGCTGCGTTCTCGATCGCGTGTACGAGCGCGGGCAATCCCCAGCGCGTATCGCGAGCTTGGTGCGTCGATATGCCACGAAGGTACGGCTTCGACAGATCCAGACGAATGCCGCCTTCGAGGCGTCCTTCGTTCGGAGGCCCGACCGAATCGGATCGCACGGGCGGCGGTGCAGGTATGGTCGCCTTGGGTGCCGAGGCCTTTGCCGTGCGTCCTGGGCGCGCTGCCGTCGATGCTTCGGCTTTTGCGCGTCGCTGGGTGCTTTGCGGCTTCGGAGCGCTCGCTCGCGACGTGGCTGCTTTGGGGGCTGCTTCTGCCGGCTGAAAGGGCACGCTGCAGAGCGCCAGAGTGAAGGTGAGGGCGAGAAATCGAAGGGGGCTTCGCACGAATCGGGACATACGCCCCTCGGTTCGGTGGGGCCAAGTTTCGCGACCGATCATGATTCGCTCTGGCTACCTGCCCTCGGCTCTGGTAGCACTCGGCGCGTATGAACAAGGTTTACCAGAGCGCGCTCGATGCATGTCGGGACATCCCCGATGGCGCGACGATCCTTGCCGGGGGGTTTGGCCTGTGCGGCATCCCCGAGAATTGCATCGCGGCGTTGCGGGAGCTCGGCACCAAGAACCTCGTGGTCGTGTCGAACAACTGCGGCGTCGACGACTTCGGCCTGGGCATTTTGCTCAGGAACAAGCAAATCCGAAAGATGATCTCGTCGTACGTCGGCGAGAACAAAGAGTTCGAGCGGCAGTACCTGACCGGTGAGCTCGAAGTGGAGCTCACGCCGCAAGGAACGCTGGCCGAACGCATTCGTGCCGGTGGCGCGGGCATTCCGGCGTTTTATACGCCGACCGGGGCGCACACGGCCATCAGCGAAGGCGGTTTGCCCGTGCTCTACAATCCGGACGGCTCGGTCAAAAGTATTCCGACAAGAAGGAAATCCGCTCGTTCGATGGTCGCGATTACGTCCTGGAACCTGCCATTCGCGGTGATTATGCCATCGTGAAGGCGTGGAAGGCGGACAAGAGCGGCAATCTCATATATCGTCGCACGGCGCGAAACTTCAATCCAATGATGGCCACGGCGGCCAAAATCACGATTGCCGAGGTCGAAGAGATCGTTGAAATCGGACAGCTCGATCCGGACACGATTCACACGCCGGGCATCTACGTGCATCGCTTGATCAAGGGCGAGAAGTACGAAAAACGTATCGAGCGTCGGACGGTTCGAAAGCCTGCCGGGGCGGTATAAGGAGTCATCATGGGCCTTTCGCGAGAGCAGATTGCACGCCGCGCGGCAGCCGAGCTTCGGGACGGATACTACGTCAACCTCGGCATTGGTATGCCCACGCTCGTGGCGAACTACATTCCTGCGGGAATGAATGTCGTATTGCAGAGTGAAAACGGGCTGCTTGGAATCGGGCCGTGGCCCGACGAAGGTTCGGAAGACGCCGACCTCATCAATGCCGGCAAAGAAACGGTGACGATGACGCCGGGTGCAGCCACGTTTTCGAGCGCCGAGAGCTTCGAGATGATTCGAGGAGGCCACATTGATTTGGCCATTCTCGGGGCGCTCGAAGTGTCCGAAAATGGGGACCTTGCCAATTGGATGGTTCCGGGCAAGATGGTCAAGGGCATGGGTGGTGCGATGGACCTCGTCGCATCGGCCAGGCGTGTGGTCGTCATCATGGATCATGCGGCCAAAAATGGTGCGCCGAAGATTTTGCGAGAATGCGCGTTGCCGCTCACGGGGCGTCGCGTGGTGCATAGGATCATCACGGATCTCGCGGTCATCGACGTGACGGGCGAGGGGCTCATTTTGCGCGAGCTTGCGCCGGGCGTGAGTGCGCGTGAGGTGCAGGGAAAGACCCAGCCATCGCTGCTGATACCGCACGACGTCAAAGAAATCGATCTCGGCGGGTGACGATGAATTGGCCGGGGAAGACGTCGCCGGGCGCGCACGAAAAACGCACGATTGGCGCGGGTGTATTTCGGCGTTGTGAAGGTTGCGCGGAAACGATCACCGCGGACGATCTCGAAGCGAATTTCGAGGTTTGTCCGCGGTGCGGCCACCATCACAAGCTCGATGCATCGGGTTTTCGGCGATTGTTATGCGACGACGGTGAGCTCGAGCCTTGGGACGAACACCTCGAACCTTGCGACCCATTACACTTCAGCGATGGACGCGCGTACAAGGAACGCATCGCGATTTCGCAGAGGAAAACCGGCGTCCGTGAAGCGATCGAGATGGGTCGAGCGCGACTCGACGATCGCCCCATTGCGTACGGTGCATTCGTTTTCGCCTTCATGGGCGGCAGCATGGGATCGGTCGTGGGGGAAAAGATCACGCGTCTTTTCGAACGAGCGGCCGATGAAGAATTGCCCGTGGTGCTCCTGTCCGCGTCCGGGGGCGCGCGCATGCAAGAGGGCATTTTGTCGCTGATGCAAATGGCGAAGAGCGTCTCGGCGCTCGAAAGGTTTCGCCAGCGAAAACTTCCATTCATCTCCGTGCTTTTGCACCCGACGACGGGGGGTGTCGCGGCAAGTTTCGCATTTTTGGGGGATGTCAATATCGCCGAGCCCAAGGCGCTCATTGGTTTTGCCGGACCACGCGTCATTGAAAACACGATACGACAAACCCTTCCGCCTGGATTTCAGCGGGCCGAGTTTTTGCTCGAGCATGGAATGGTCGATCTCATCGTTTCACGCCTCGAGATGAAGCAATCGATTGCGTTGCTCCTCGAACATTTGCGTAATGGTACGCAGCTTCGGCGGGAGCGCGGTTCTTCTCCACGGCGATGACCTCCGCGCGCCTTTTGCCCTTTCTCGAATCGCTACCACAGCGGGCTCGATTCGGCATGGTGCTCGGTCTGGACCGCATGCACGAGGCGCTGGCCAAATTGGGCGATCCTCACCTTTCCATTCCGTTCATTCACATTGCGGGGACGAACGGCAAGGGCTCGACGAGTGCCATGGTCGAGTCGATCCTGCGAGCGGCAGGCTTGCGTACGGGGCTTTATACGTCGCCGCATCTCTGTCGATTGGCGGAGCGCGTGCGCATCGATGGCGAGCCTTCGGACGACGACATGTTTGCCGAGGCGCTCGAAAAGGCGACGGCGGCAGCCCCTGAAAATGGTACTTTTTTTGAAATTTTGACGTTGGCAGCGTTTGTCACGTTCAAACTTGCGCGTGTCGATGTCGGCGTGCTGGAGGTTGGGCTCGGTGGGCGTCTCGATGCGACGAACGTCGTGCCGCGGCCGCTTGCGACGGCGATTACGTCGATTGCATTCGATCACGTGTCGATTCTCGGGTCGTCGCTTGCCGACATTGCGCGGGAAAAAGCGGGCATTTTTAAAATGGGCGTGCCCGTGGTGCTCGGGCCGCTTGGCTCCGAAGCGCAGGCCGCGGCGCTCGAAGTAGCGACGAACGTGGGCGCATCGCCCGTCGCGTCTGTGGGGCGTGAAATCAGCGTCGCAATGGCGGCGGATTCTGTGGAAATCGTCCTGCCATCGGGCCGTCGTGTGCAAAGTGCGTTGTCGCTCGAGGGAGCACATCAAGCGGCAAATGCGGCGGTTGCGGCGGGTTTGTCCGAATTTGCGGCGATGTCGTTTCCGCAGATTGGGCCGGCGATCGACAAGGGTTTGTCGCTGACGCGTTGGCCTGGCAGACTCGAAAGGATCGATCGAGACGGTAAGCAAGTGCTGCTCGATTGTGCGCACAATCCAGATGGGGTCGCAGCGCTCGCGGCGCACGTGCGTGCTCGGGGCTTTTTGCCGGACAAAATTGTGCTTTTGTTTGGGGCGCTTGGAGACAAGGCATGGACGACGATGTTGGACATGCTGGGTCCGCTTGCGAATCGTCGCGTGTATGCAGCGCCGAAGGGGCGAGCGCCGGCGCCGCTATCGGAAATGGCGGAGCGGCATCCGGGGGAGGTCGTGAGTGATCCGCGTGCGGCGATAGGCCGAGCGCTTGAAATGGCGAGGGCAGGGGATTTGGTGCTCGTGGCGGGGTCGATTTTTTTGGTGGGAGAAGTGCGAGCCGAGCTTTTGGGGCTCGAATGCGATCCGATCGTGGCGCTATAGAATTTGCGAGCTAGCCCTTTGCTCGTTTTTCCCATCACTTGCACATCCTCGCCTTCCCACGTACCATCTGCGGCCATGAGTGTTCGCGCGTTCGACGTCATCGTGATTGGCACGGGTCCCGGCGGGGAAGGGGCCGCGATGAAGTGTGCCAAGGAAGGCAAGCGGGTATGCGTGATCGACGAGCGGTCCGAAGTGGGCGGCGCATGTACGCATACCGCGACGATCCCTTCGAAGGCGCTTCGTCACGCGATTCAGCGTCTCGTCGAGATGCGTGACGTGCCAGGTATGCGGGGCGTCTCGGTTCAGCCATCGTTCGGCGAGCTCTACAGGACGGCCAGCAGCGTCATTGGGCGACAAACCAGCATGCGCCAGACGTTTTACGAGCGAAACGATGTGGAAGTCGTCGAAGGACACGCTCGGTTCGTCGATCAACGTACGGTCGAGGTGGACCAACCAAAAGGCGCGACCGATGTGCTCACGGCCCAGCATTTCTTGATTGCATGCGGCTCGCGTCCCTATCACCCGCCCGACGTCGATTTTACGCATCCACGCATTTACGATTCGGATCGCATTCTCAACATGCAAGAAACGCCGCAATCGATGATCGTCTACGGCGCGGGCGTGATCGGTTGCGAATATGCGAGTATGTTTCGAATGCTCGGCGTGAAGCTGAATCTGGTCAATACACGTGATCGGCTGCTGTCGTTTTTGGACGACGAAATCGTCGATGCGCTCGCGTATCACTTGCGTGATCTAGGGTGCTTGATTCGACACAACGAAGAATACGAGCGTGTCGAGGGGCTCGATGATGGCGTCATCTTGCACATGAAAAGCGGCAAAAAAATCAAGGCCGACGTTCTTTTGTGGGCCAACGGTCGGTCCGGCAATACGAATGACATGGGCCTGGAAAAACTGGGTATCGCCGTTGATTCACGCGGAAACATCAAAGTGAACGAGGCGTACCAGACGGCGGTGCCGCATATTTACGCCGTGGGTGACGTGGTCGGTTTCCCTTCGCTCGCAAGCGCAGCCTACGATCAGGGCAGGTTTGCCGCGACGCACATCGTCGAAGGAAGGCTCGAATTCGGTCTCGTGGCCGATATTCCAACGGGCATTTACACGTCGCCTGAAATTTCGTCGGTGGGAAAAACGGAACGCGAATTGACCAAAGCAGGCGTACCCTACGAAGTGGGACAAGCTCAGTTCAAGTCGCTCGCGCGCGCGCAGATCACGGGTCGCACCGTGGGAATGCTGAAGATTCTGTTTCATCGCGAAACGCTGGAGCTTTTGGGGGTGCATTGTTTTGGCGACAATGCGAGCGAAATCATTCACATCGGCCAAGCCATCATGTCGCAGCAAGGAAAAGCGAATACGCTCCTCTACTTCGTGAACACGACGTTCAATTACCCGACGATGGCCGAGGCGTATCGAGTTGCGGCGCTGAACGGGCTCAATCGCGTGTTCTGAATCCGTTCGTTTACATTGGATTCGAGCGCGCGGCCGACTGTGATTCCAATTCACATCACCTTGGAATTTCGAGCGGAGCATTACCGAATGCAGCGCGAAGTTCCGGTGGCGTCTCATTGGGCTTGATACCCAGAGACAAGAATGGAATGGTGCCCGCTGGAGGGATCGGTTTCATGCTTTTGACGAATGCCAAAGATGGTAACAAAATTGCGTATCGAAAATTTGGCGAAGGCTCTCGCGTGGTCGTGCTCGTTCACGGCTGGACGATGTCGGGCGCGGTATACGACAGCCTGCTCGACCATCTCGATCGCGCGGGCCTGACGCTGCTCGTCGTGGATTTGCGCGGCAGCGGCGCATCGGACAAACCCGACAGCCCCGATGTCTACTCGCTCGCGCATTACGCAGGCGACGTGCTCGCCGTCGCCGACGCGGAAAAGGCCAAGTCCTTCGTGGTCGTGGGGCACAGCATGGGTGGTCAAATCGCGCAGTGGCTCGCGGCGCATCATTCAGACCGCGTGGCAGGTGCCGTGCTGCTCTGCCCCGTTCCCGCATGTGGTATCCCGTTGCCCGATGATGCCGCAGCTCTCTTCTCGAACTCGGGCGGCAATCGCGAAGCGACCAAGACCATCCTGACGATGGCGTGCAAAGATCTGCCCGAGGGCGCGCTGGATCGTTTGATCGAAGATGCGATGCGCACCTTGCCGACGGCCGTGAAGTCCGCATTCAAGACCTGGACGACCGGCGGGTTCACCGATGCGCTTACCAATATCCGCGCACCGCTGCTTTGCATCGGAACCGACGATCCGTTCCTTCCTCCCGCATTTTTGCGCGCTGAAATCATCGCAAAAGTAACGGGCTCGCGTTTCGCCTATCTCCCGGGGCCCGGGCATTACGTGCAAGTCGAGCGGTCGCGTGAAACTGCGGCATTGCTCGAAGCATTCCTTGCGGCACTTCGCACGTGAGCCGGTCGCCTCGTCTTCGGGGGCGGATCATTGCGGGGGTTAGGACGCGTCGCGCGCGCAGGGCCGAAAGTGCGCGCGACGCCTCTTCTTCGGTTTTTTTCGACATCCTGGCACGCAGACGCGACGATATCGCTGAACGGGCCACGGATTGGGTCGTGGGCACCTCGCCGGACCTTCAGGGCAAACGGCCTCGCTCGGAAACCAAGCGCCTCGTCGAACGCGTGATCGAGGTCAACGTTGCGGTCATCGAAAAGGGCGATCGCGAGCCGCTCCATGCATTCGTCGAGTACGTCACGAGTCTCCGCGCGTCGCTCGAGTTTCGCGTGTCGACCATCTTGCGCGGATTTCTTTCGTTCAAACGCGGTTTGTCCCAAGTTTTGAAGGACGAACGCGTGGCCGCGCGCGACAAACTGGCCATTTTTTCACTCGTAGACGAAGTCTATTACGAAGCCATATTCGAGATATCCGACGTATACGGCGCAAAACTCGTCCACACCATCAAAACTCGGCGCGACGAGATCGAAGTCGAGCTGGGTCAAAAGAGACGGGAGCTCGATCATACGGTCGACATGATCGAGCGGTTGCGGGCTCAGCTCATCGCGCTTTCGCTGCCCATTCTTCGCATTTGGGCCGGCGTGCTGCTCGTGCCGCTCATCGGCGAGATCTCACCCGAAAGAGCCGAACATGCGCGAAAAGAAATACTCGACGCCGTGGCCAGGCATCGTGCACGCGTCGTGTTGATCGACGTCACGGGTCTCAGCCTCGTCGATGCGCATGCTGCACATGCTCTCGGATCGATCATTCGTGCGACGTCGCTCTTGGGAGCCGAGGCGATGATCGTGGGTGTGCGAGGCGAAGCGGCTCGGGTGTTCGTTCATCTCGGAGAGGTTTTTCCAGGTACACGTACCTTCGCGACGCTCGACGAGGGGCTCCGCCTTGCGCTCCGGATTGGGAAAGCCGCCGAGCGTTCTTGAGGAGACATCACGGGGCTTCTATGCAGCGCAGGCGTTTGCTAGATGTCGATCGTGGCAAGTTCACCCAACGAATGTCTCGCGAACACGTATCTCACGCTGTGCGACGACGTGTTTTTCCTCATCGCATCGACGGCTCGTCTCGATGACGACCTGATGCGTGATTTTTCCAAGCGTCGATCGTCGGTGCTCCAAGCAATTGCGCGCGGAGCATCACCCGAGCAGATGGGACAATGGGAAAGCTGGCTTTTGCGGATGTCGGCTGCGATTGCGCCGATCGCTCCTCCGCGATGGCTCGCGATGTCCGACGTGATCGACGAAGGCGTGTCGCTCGAACATGGCGCGCGGGGCGTGCGATCGTTGTTCACGAGCAAGCCGAGCGAGAAGGACGTGGCGCGGGTGCAATCGTTCGGTGGTTTTGCCGCGCGAGCGCTCGCGTCGGTGCTTGCGGCGACGGGCGAATTTCATCCTGAAGCGCGGGCGCAGCGAGGGTGTTTCGTGGCATCGCTCGGTCTTCCAGAGGCCGAACAAAAGGCGCTTGCGAGCGAAGAGCCCATGCCGGTCGGGGCGCTCGAAGTGCCCGAAGGATTGCCTCCCAAGCTTGCTCGAGCGGTGCTTCGTGGTGCGTTTGTCGCGGCCATGCTCGAAGGAACGGATCCTCGCGAGGAGCAAGCGGTGCTCGTGATTGGCAAGAAGACGGGGCTGCCTGCGGAAGAGATCACGGCAGCGCATGGTGAAGCGCGGCAGCGCATGGAAGCGGCGAAGGCGTTCCGGGTTGCCTGCTGTGGACGCCATTCGTTACGTGCTCGAAGGCGACCGAGCGACGAGCGATATGTTGGCTGTGGCGGCGGCGAAGTTGACGTTGCCGATGAGTCAGCGGACGGCGGCGCTGACGGCGGTGAACGTGGTGGGCAAGGTGGTGCTCGCGAAGAAGCACGTGGTGGATCGCAAGGTGCGGGAGGCGGTGTTGGGTCTTTCGTGGATAGGTGTGCTCAGGATCGATCCGTCGTTCGTACGTCGTGCGGAGCTTTCGATGCTGCACGATCACGTCGCGGCAGACTTGGGGGATGCGGATGCAGGCAAGTACGCGCGGGCGGTCGTGGAGCGGTTTGTCGAGGACGAGTTACGGAGTGCCAAACCGTTATTGCCGCCGCCGATGCCGTGAGGGATTGCTGACTGATTTGGAATATGTTTCGTCAGCGCATCTGCAGCGCAGGCGCGGAGCCTCGGACCGAGCTCCACACCATGAGGACCACGACCTCACCGGCGTCCGTGTCATGCACGTAGTAAACGTGGTACCGCGTTCGCGTGAGGTAGAACCGCCGGACGCCGGAGATCGTGCGATGCGGATACGGCGCACCAATGTCGGGCGCTTCGACCAGTAGCGCCAGCGCTGCAGCAAATTCTTCGAGAAACAGGTCGGGCGCGGCCAGCCGGTTTGCGCGCCACCACGAATCGATTTGCTCCACTGCCTCGTCGGCCGCGGCGGTGGTGCGGAGTCGGATGGTCATCGTTTGCGGCGTAGCCGGTCGAGCAGCTCGTTGGCCGGGCGAGTCTGTCCGGCGCGGGCCTGTGCCCAGGACTGCGCGAGCATATTGTCAAGGTGCGCGCGCTCCACCGCGTCGAGATTATCCCCGGGATCCACGATAGCCACATCCACCTGCGTCCCCTCCGGAAGCTGAACGGGCGCATCAATGACGAGGCGTCCATCGGTTACGCGACCCTTGAGCAGATGCAGGTTCATCGGGGAGAGCTTACCATGAGGACTTGCGATCGTCGATGCGTTTCAGGATGCACCCATCGGCATGCTGACGCAAGCATGGTTTTTCTTGGCGCATCGCCTCGTGCGATCACACTGCATCTCGTTCAGCCCGCGGCGCTCGCGTGATCTGCACGAGCGTTTCCTTTGGCATTTCCGTCTGAGGTTCTGGCGCTGAAAACGGCTCCTCCACGATCTCGAATCGTCCGTGGTCAAACGGTTTGCCCTCGGCCGCCGTCGTGGGCACGAGCCGTTCGCGAATGTTTTGGGCTGCCAGCGTTCGCGCTCGAAAATGGCAATAGGGATTGTTCCCGGGCCTTCCAAATAACGCGTGGGCCGTGAACGAACAGCCGCCCATGCATACTTCGGCAAATGGACACGTCCGGCAAAATCCCCACAAATCGTCCACCGTGCGATTGCGCGTGAATGTGAGCTCCGGGGTTTCGTTCCAGATTTCGGAAAGTGGTTTGTCCCGAAGATTTCCCCCGACATAGGCGTAACTCTGCAATGAAGGACAGCCTTTGACGCCGCCGTCGGATTCGATACCCAGAACGCGCTGCCCCGCTTGGCACCCCACGAAATGATCTTTTCCGCCTTCTTTCAGGGACCTCAAAAGCGCCTCTTCGGGGCCGAAGTACCCGAGGTTATTGCCTGGCATCACGATAATTCCGTCGCGATAGGCACGTTTTTTCAATGCAACGATTCGCGGAACGACGTCCAGCAAATCATACGGTTGTAGCAGCATCGCAGGGCGATCGGCCGCTCGTCCCAAGGCCGCCGTGATCTGTACCTGCCAAGCCGTGATGCCGCACGTTTTCAAGTGCTCGTAGAGCGCTTCGAGATCCCCGCGATTGATTCGATTGATGTGCGTGTTGGCCGCAATGCGAATTCCCGCACGACGCAAATGTTCGAGCGCTCGGGTTGCACTTTCAAAACTCGATTTTGCCCGCCGAATCAAGTCGTGGCTGTGCGAAAGACCATCGATGCTGACGGATACCAAGTGAATGCCCGCGTCCTTCATGGCATTCGCCAGCTCCGCGTCGATCCCTCGACCACCCGTCGTCATCGTGGGACGAATTCCTGCTTTCCGCAGCGCGCGCACGATATCCAGAAACCCCTCGTGCAAATACGCTTCGCCCCCAATCAGCACGACCTCGCGCGTTCCTTGCTTGCGCAATTGCTCGACGACCCCGAACGCCTCGTCCGTGGATAACTCGCCGGTCCGCGGACCTCCTGCGCGCGAGCCACAATGCGCACAGGGCTGATCGCATCGCAACGTGATTTCCCAGACGACATACGCTGGGTAGAAGTTGCCCGCGACGATGGGTACACGACGAAGCGCCATTCGACTATGCTAATGCAATTGGCGCGCTGATGAAATGAGCGCGCTTCAAAAAAGGATCCTTATTCATGCTTCTCACGTGCACGCATTGTGAAGGGTTCGTTCCGACGAACGCGGCCGCGTGTCCGCACTGTGGCGCGGAATCGTTGGACGTCAAAGTACCTTCGAAGCTCGGCGGCCTCGTCAAGGGCGTCGCCGCGGCTGCCACCGGCGGCCTCGTCGCCGTCACGCTGATGGCCTGTTACGGCGGCCCACCAGGCGACAGCTTCGATTTCGATGGCGATGGATACCCGGACTACGCCGACTGCAACGACAACGACGCGTCGATGAATCCCGGAGCGACCGATACGCTTGGCGATGGCATCGATCAGAACTGCGATGGCGTCGATGGTGTTTCGAGTTCGAGTCGAGCTCTTCGAGTGGAAGTGGTGGAAGTGGCGGTGGCGGCGGAAGCGGCGGAAGCGGCGGCGCGTGCACTACGTGTGATCAAGCGGTGAAGGCAACGGGCCTCGGTGCTCCTGCCGATCCGTTCTGCACACCTGCAAGCGAAGCGGCGTTCGATGCGCTGAAGACGTGCACCTGCACGGACTGCATGACCGATTGTGGGAGCAACATCTGCACGGGAGCCGCGGCGACGACCGAGTGCTCGACGTGCGTCATGACGAACTGCTCGACGCAAAACCTCGACTGCGCCGCAAACTAAACATCAACGAAAGAACGTCACGACAAACCCACACGTCGTGACGCTCGCCGCAACCAAGCCCCAGCCCACCTTGCGCAAGTGCTTCGTATGCACGGGTGCGACGAGCACGCCGAGGCCCAGCACTTCGAACGGTACAAGCGCGATCGGCACGGACATCGGAAGTTGACCCGCGAGTGCCAAACCGACGCTCGCCACGATCGATCCGACGAGCGCAACATACGCCGTGACGATCGGCAAAGGACCGGCATGTTTCGCTCGGGCAATCACGGCTCGTACCGCGACGGTTGCGAGGGCAAACGCGACGGCCCAGACGACCCACACGAGCGCTGCGCGGAAGAGGTCGACGCCTTCGGCAAGCGCGATGGGAAAACCCACGCCCGACAGAGCCGTTGCTGCAACGACTTCTCCCGCTGTCGGTAACGAGTCGAGCGAGTGTGCCGCAATGCGGTCACGTCGGCAATAGCGACGGACACGCTTACGGACGGAGGATCACCAACGTCATCTGAATATGGATCGTCGTAGGTGCGCGGCCCGTTCTATTCTTGCTTGTGGCGATGCTTCCTGGCGATGTACCTTTGGAAGTCATGTGCCGAACTCGGTCTGCATGGGTAGCTCTTTTCTGCATGGCGGGAAGTGCTGCAGGAACGACGGTTGCATCAAGCAGCCATGCCAGCGACGAAGCGCTGATGAGCGCAGACGAACGTGCGTTCACATGTAGTGGTGGCGGTGCCGCCAATTCCGCGGATGTACCTGAAATGGTACGACCACGGCTCCAGTTGATCGCACTGCAGAATGACTCATCGCCTGAAAGCGCGCCTGACAATGATCACCTGACGAGCGAAAGTGATGCAATGAATGGCGAGCACGGTATGCAAGACATATCTGAGTATGTGAATTTGGAGGATATTTGGCAAGCGTGCTTTGATGAATCGCTTGATGAATTGGCAATATCACCCAAGTTTGAATGTGGTGATCAAGGTTGCGCCATGAATGCCCGCTGCGCCATGGGCGCGCCTAGCGTCCGTCATATGTGCTATGTTGATGCGTGTGGTGACGCAGGTTGCCGTGGTTGTCCTAGTTGGATCGCCGAAGTTCTCAAACATATCGTGTTCAAAAAGTGGTGTTCCTATGTGTGTGTAGAGACTGGCACGTCGCCGCTGAAGATTGTGGCTGTCGGCGCAGGCGCAATCTCATCATTCAAGGACGTCTTTGTTGGACCGTTCTGCATACCGTATTGAAGGATAGAGCCAATGAGCGAAGATAGTGAGCCGGATCAGGCGCGTACCGATCAATCCAGGCTAGAGCAGCAAACGCGGCTGATACGTACGTTGAGTGGAGTTTTAAATCTTATGACCGTATTTGCCGCACCGTGATATCTTGCGCAGATCGAGGATTCCAAACTGGCTACGCACGAGGAGGTTCTGGCGCTTTTCGATGACTTTCTTGCCATGTTCGACAGGCCCGAAAATAGGGTGAAAGATGCACGCATTCTAGGACCAGCGCGTGCAATGCGAACGCTTCTGAATACATGGTCAATCAGTCGGGTCGCTCCAGGAGCTATCATTACCGTCGCTCGCGAGTTTTTAGCTGGTATCGGCGTTCCAGCACCGGACGAGGGATGGGACCTGTGGAAGCCTCCACAAGAAGAAACGCCATAAGTAGGCGGCGATCTTCGCACCACGTCGATCTTTATGCTGAAGAGGTGCGGACAGCGAATTCACGCGATGGGCTTGGTGTCATTTTTGAGCGTGGGATTGGAGAGGGTGTTGCGACGCGGAAGTGTGCCGCCAGTTGACTGCCGCGACTACACCGGCGCGTCCGACACTTCGGGGACGGCTGTATCTGGCGTAATCGAGGTATCTTCGCCTTTTTGTGCATCTCGGCGCGCCGCTGCGGCTCGATGTGCGTCGAATGGTTTCAATGCTTCCTGCGCTGCGGATCGCGCTTCATTGGAAGCTTCTTCATCGACGCACACCGATACCAATTGCACCGCATACAGCGTCATTGCGGCGCCCACGTCACGGAGCGGCTGCGCGAGGCTCGGTACGGGCGATTCGCTGCGCGCTTTCGTCACACCAATGGCTTCGCCATAAAGCTTGTGAATGCGCCGCACTTCCTTGAGAAACTCGGGACCTGCAATGGCATTGATGTCGTCCTCGAGGTTTTCTTCGTCGATGCGCTCGATACGCTTTTGCGTCTCGGCCCATTGGCTAGCATAATCGCTTTTTAGAAACGATGCGCCATTCGGAAATAGCGTCCCAAGGATGCTCTGCGCTCGTGCCGCCAGCGGGTACGTTTCCGCAGGAAGTCCCGCGTAATCTTCGATGCGCCCGATGAGGCGGCTCATTGCATTGTCCGCGGAGACGTCGATGGGCCGCGGGTCGGGGCGTTTTTCGACGCGATCGCGCGCCTTCCACGCTGATTGCAAAGCGATGGTCTTGGCGCGGAGCGCCTTTGCGGCCTTTTTGACGGGCGCAGGCGCTTTTTGGGGCATGGCCGCGAGCAGCTTGATGGAAAGCGCAATGGCGCTTGGCACATCGAGCTTAGGAGCACGCGCATACCGCGACGGATCGAAATCGTCGTCCATAAAACCTCCAGGTTGAATACGAGCGCACTATGCGTGCGGACGACCGGCGTCAAGGTGGATCGAGTGTCCAGGCGGACGATTTTGGCGGAAACTCCGATCGTGCAGGTGAAACCAGACCTCGGAAGGATGTGCGGATTGCTGGCGAAGGTCCAGGGAAGTCGCCATGGCGATGCGCACGTGGATGGCCGAAGGTG
Source organism: Polyangiaceae bacterium (assembly GCA_016715885.1). NCBI lineage: Bacteria > Pseudomonadati > Myxococcota > Polyangiales > Polyangiaceae > Polyangiaceae bacterium. The sequence continues at coordinate 84,203 of JADJXL010000007.1, read as the reverse complement.
CGCGGACCTCGGCGGTCAAGCGAACATCGATTGGGAAGGTTCGGGGAGGTGGCCAAACGACGTGAACATGCATGGCCGAAGGTGCGCGAACATCGGCGCGCGGTGCACATATCGATTCAGCATCTCCACGCTATCTGATGCTCCCTCGTGCACGCATTCTGATGCCTTCGCCCTCGTGCACGCTATTTGATGTCCGCGCATCTGAGCAGGCAAATTGATGCCCCGTCGTCGTGTGCACGGTGTTTGATGCTTTGCTCGAGGTAGCGCGCTATTTGATGCTTTGCATGCAAATTACTCATGCACGCTATTTGATGGATTCGGGGCTTAGAAAATCGAGTCGTCGAGGGCGACGCGCTTCGGCTCCGCCACTGCATCCACAGCGGCAAAGTAGCGCTCGAGCGAATCTGTGAGCTCATTGAATTGGTCGAGCAATTCGCGAGCGTGAGCGAGCGTCGGTGGATCGAAGAGCCGCGGATCGTCACGCGATTGGACGCTCGGATGTTCGACCACGAGCGCGCGAGCCGCTACGATGAGCGCGGCTTGCAAAATCACGAGCGACGCACGCTCGGGCGCAAATCGGATATCGTTGACCGATGGAATGACCAGCGGCGGCGAGCGCATCATCGGCGTTTTCCTCCGGTCTTCGGGCGCTGCAGATGAAATACGTCGAGGAAGAGCTTTTCGTCGAGTTGCGCTGCATTGCGCTCGGCGCCCGGCCGCCAAGAGCTCGTCGCCCATGTGCATCATGATGCGGTAATTGCCGACCGCATGCTCGACCAGCGTCGCTTTGAGCGCCGATGACATCAATGTCGCATTACCCGCAGCCGCAAGCAAATGATCGAGACACGCGGTAATGTCTTCGTTCGAGGCTTGCTCCAGGTTCAATCGCCGGCGAATTCGACTTCCGAGCGGCACGAGCTCCGGCCTCCGGAAATCGATTCGGCAAGCGAATGTCACCCGCAAATACGACACAAAACAGCGACCGCGAATCGAAGTCCTTGCTCGCCAAGAGACGCAATTCGGACAAGACATCATCGTGCATCTCCTGCGCCTCGTCAATCGCGAGGACCGGGCGCATCAAGGTTTGTCCGATGTGCTCTGCCCACCGCCCTCGCAATGCTTTGAAGCCACCCCACCGATTGCTTGCTCGAAGCGGCACAGCAAAATGTCGCCGAGCTCGCGATAGAAATCCGGTACGCGACTTTGCGGGTGATCGATGGATCCCACCACGACATCCGGCAACCGCTTGATTTGGTGAGCAAGCAATCGCAAAACGACCGATTTGCCCATTCCCGGATCACCCGTAATCATGACGAATCCGCCATCTTGCACGGCGGCCGCCGTACGCTGGCAAAAAGATTCGATGGCGGGCGATGCGTAGATCGCTTCAATCGGCACGTCCGGGCGAAATGGATTGAATTTTAGCCCGTAAAGCGTCAAGAGTTTCGACTTCATGTGTCCTCTTTCAGAAAATTCCGTTACTTCCTCGTGAGCGAGGTATGCCGGGGGCAACCCGGTCGCCGCGTATTCGGCAATGTATTTCTGTAGCAATGGCGTGATTCCAGGCGCGTCCCCTGCGTGGTCGGTCGGCTTTGCGTCCGATTGAATCACTCGCCGTTGTCGGTCGGCATTTTGGCCTTGTCGAGCGGCAAAAGCGTGCACAGAGACTTTCCCGTACGCTCGTCGCACAGTTCCACCGACGACAAGTCCCATTTGCATATCGGACGTGGACGCGCTTCAAAGGCCGATATCGCGCGGGAATCTCGAAACGAATCCCCTCGAGGCTCAGCGTGCCGTCGCCTTGTCTCTGCGCGCGTCGTGGACCGACGAAATGCCTGGCGCAATTCGTCCAGCTCTGGACTCGGGCGACTCGTATTCGGCCCATCGAGAAATCGTGCAATGGGCGCTTGCTTGGTTTCGCTGTGGATGGACCGATTGTATTCCTGTTCGACCCACGCTTGCGTCGCCTGGTTCAGCAATGCCAAAGTCAGCGTAGGCTCGCCGCGAAGCATCGCCATGAGCCGACCTTCGACCTGAGCCCAAAACACTTCCTGCTTGGCGTTTTGCTCAGGACCATACGGCCGCGTGTGATCGTACACGATACCGAGTCGCAACAGTCCCTCACGCGTTTCGGCGGCAACCATGGCCCCGCCATTGTCGGCGTAAAGCGCCCAGGGCAATCCGCGTTTCATGATCGCTTGGCAAAGGCCGTGAATCAGCGTCTCCGCGCTCGGAGCGAGGTACCATTGCGCATGGCAAACCAATCGTGACCGATCATCGAGCACGCACAAGAGCACCGGCTTGTGCCGTTCGCCCGATGGCAAGCAGAGGCTGCGTGAGCATTCGTGAAAATCCAAATGCCACAGCCCATTGACGTGCTCCACCTCGAAGGAGCGCGTTTCCCGCACCTCGAAAGCTTCGCCCGTATTCGACTTCTTCTGCCGGATCTTGGACGACTTTGCGCGCAAGAGTCCTGGCTCTTCATGTATCGACAAATCGTCGAATACGACGGAATCGGATGGATGGTCGGATCCTTTTCCGCGAGAGCCAGATGTTGTCGTAATGAAGCTGAAACGACAGCCACGGGAATTGCTGGTGCAGGCGCCGAATGGTCTCTTTGAGCACGGCATGGATGCAGGGTTGTTTTCCTGCATCACCACGCACTTTGCGCGCGAGCGATTCCATCGTGTCGACGGGCGACGCTTTGGCTTGGTAGTACCATCGCTCGATGGTGGACGCGCCAAACTTGACGCATTCTCCCGTCGTGGGATGGCGCCATTGCTTCTTGGCGAGCTCCTCGATGGCAATCGATAACTCGCCATGATCGGGCGGAGCCGCAAAAAGCGTTCCTATGATTTGAAAGCGCAGACGAGCCCATCGCATGCGCATCGGCACGCCCTCTCATTCGTTCATAAGGTCACCTCGATGACCGGAGCGCGGGCTACATTGCCGCCTCCGGACAACCGGGGACTACCTCAGAATCGGTTTTACCGCAAAAACCAAGCTCTGCGTATCGACAATCGAGTATCGGATAGCGTGCTCGATGACTGGGCGGCTTCGTAACCATTGCGACAAACCGCAAGGCGTGCATGAGTTGGTCTCGGGGATCACCGGAAAACCTTTCGAGGAGCGACAGGGGCAAGCGCGTTTCGTTGAGGGGAGGCATGAAACGCGAGCGTTCGGCGATGAAGCCGGACAGCGATGGCAGAATGGACACGAAAAACGCAAGCCAGCGACGCTGGGTTCGTCGGGGGATGTCGAATGATTCTGCGGCGGTTGTCGCGGCACGACGAGCGCTGTCGGCGCCGCGCTGCTGCCAGTACGTTGCAGCCGCCAGCAGGATGATGGCGAAAACGTACACGGAGCGAGAAACAAAGCGGATCGAGAGCGGCGTCGTGCGTGCTCGGCAGCCTTCTCGAGCGCAGCAAAAGCTGATGCGGCGGCTGAACAATGGTTCGGCGTCGGCCACGATGCCGCGTGGTTTTCGCGGGTAGTCTGCTCGGTGAAGTTTGCCCCCGCACGCGCATCCAGCCGCGCTGGCCTCTTGTGCGATCGCTTCGTCAAGCTCGACAAGCGTCAAGAAAAACTTGACGTCCGGCAAAAGCCGTGCCACATAGGACTCCTCCGTTGCTTCGCAACTTCGAGTCCAGCCCTCTCGAGGAACTTTTTCAAGCTCTTTGAGGGGGCTGTGGTTTGTCCATCACGAAGCGTGCTTGGAGGAGGCCGGGGGAGCATCGGTTTTGTTGGTGGTGCTGAAGCCCGAAGCGGGGATCGCGCAGGTTCGTCTTGCCATGTCAAGCCCCCCGGGCGGAGCGACGTCGTGAGCTCTCATCCTAATGGCCTCAAAGCCCATACTTTCGTCTGGAGCGGGCGCAGTACAGCGACCACCTTGTCGTATTGGTCATCACGTAAGAGTACATCTTTGGTATCCAAGTTTTCAACTCTACCCCCAAAGTTGACCCCCCATGTGCTCATAGTTCCCAGGATGAGCTGCGTTTCTGAGGGCAAGGCATCTCGTATGAATCGAAATATTCGTGTACGGTGCTGGGCGTCCTGGTCACTCTGATTTGGCGAATCGATAACGACGGGAAACACCACGCCTTGTGGGCGCTTACGAATCAGGTGAAGCAATGTGTACGCATATGCCAACGAAATGCGCGGCTTCTCGCTCCCTGTTCCTTCAACAAAGGATGGCGTCAAGGAAGTGAACATGTCCGAGCGCTGGGATTGTGACACGTCCAGAGAGTCGAGATGCCGGGAAAATAGCTCCCTGTAATCCTTGAGGATATCCTTTCGAAGTTGCTTGTTGATGGCTGATCTGGTCCAGCGCCGGCAATCTTCGATTTCGGCCGCCAAACGTAGTCTTCCCTGAGATAGCGAATCGATTTCTGTTTTCAATCGGGCTCTGAGCTCCTTCTTGCCCTCGGCGGCAATCAAATCTTTAAGAGTGATCTCCTTCTTCCTCCTGTCGAGCAATTCCTGCACGCGGGAAAGCTCTTCAGCATTGCGCTGGTAAGAAGCCTGTGTTTTTGCGATCTCGCGCTCAATGGCAATCAAGTCGCTCCGGAGTCGAGTAGCGATCTGCAGGCAGACGTCCTCGTCTTGAGCGAGGGACGCGCGCGATGCCATCGTATTTGGGCACGAAGCTCCGCACAGCGGACACTCGATGCGTTCCGCCACCTGGCCCATCGCAAAGAGGTAATCAAGATGAAGCTCCTTGGCTATTGAGCCCACCACATCGACCTGAGCAAGTATGGCCATCTTGCGATTATTTAGATTGACGAGCTTTTCCTTGAATGCATCGTCCTGCGCTTGGAGATTTCTGCATCTCTGCAAAATTTCATCGACCTCTGTGGTGAATTGGTCGAATTCTACGACGAAACCGTCGAAGCGGTCGCCGATACTCGTATACGTCTTGCTTATGACCTTGAGCTGCGCATCTGTGGCGTGCAAGTCTGCTTCTAGCCTGGTTTCGCGGGCTCGGTATTCGTAGTATGCATTCGGCTTCAATCCGACGTGGAAGTCTACTAATTCCTCTCGCAGGCCCGAGATGGCACTCCGAATCTTTAGTCCCGTCCAGGGCCGGATCCAGCTCTTGTCTTGGTCTATGTAATACGGGAGATACATGTATGCAGGGGGCGGAACCGATGCGCCTGCTGAGGGGATCATGAGGCCGTAGCCGAAAAATTGCGAAAAGTATTCCGAACACTCAGGCGAACCTGCTTCGACCACTCGTATCAATTGATCGCGTCCAGCGAATAACGCAATTGTATCGCCATTGCGTAGAACAGTGTAATCGCGGTCGTCGATAGCAAATTCGACGGCACTGACGGTTGCTGCACGCTCCCACCTGCTGCTCGTGGTGGAAGGCGATGCACCGAAGCAGTGCCATATCGTTCGGATCAAAGACGATTTGCCTGTTCTATTTTCCCCCTGAATTACGGTCACTTTGCGATCCAGTTCTACCATTCGGGCTCTTCTCTCCCGGGGAGACTGGATGTAAATTCGGCGCAACAACAAGCTTCTCATGGAGCCTTCTCCTCAGGCTGCGAATTAGACGGTTGTAATCCGCTCTCGGGAGCGGCGTCATGGGTGTCTGCTCTATCCGTTTCATCGTACTCCAATCGATAGAATTCCATCAGCACGGCTGCGGCAAGCAAGTCTAAGTCGCGGTATTTTAACGGCAAATGCTCTATCTCGGGCAAAACGTCGCGTACGCCACGCTCAATTAGATCACGATAGCTGTCCCAGGATTCGTCTCGTTTCGCGCTTTTGGCGAAGCGCTGAACCTCTTCCCGCACCGCACGAATTGATGCATCGTGTGGATCGCGAACGCGAGCGGCATAGGTACGCCATGCAGTCCTGATGCTTGATCGTTTACGATCCGAGTAGCCGTTTTGCGCTAGGGTAGGCTCTAGGTGCTGGAATGCTTGTTCAGGATCCATTCGTGGATCGTATTCCTTCAGCGTGTCCGTCAGTTCGCGGCGCGTTAGGGTTTTGAACCTGAATAGATCTTCGGCATTTTTGATGTTATGTAAATATTCGAATTTTGTGCGGCGTTCTACTTCAAGGCACAGGTGTCTGTATGCACCCACCGAGTTGAACCTCTGGTCGCGACAATGAGAAAATGTCTTCGCTAGGCACTTGTTGACTTCGCCAAGCAGGAATGTTTCCTGGTCTTCTAGTGGCAATGCTGTGACGATGAAGCGGACGACGTCTTTGGCTTCTTGCGGTTCTATCGTTTCACCGATCGACGCAACGTCCTTGTGAGCGCGATCCATAAGCTTGTCGAACGTCTCAGTATCAATGTCGGCGAAGCTGACTTCGTTCAAGTGATCCGAAGGCACTCCCGTGGTAAGCTTGAGGCCAAAGGTCTTATTCGAGACGAGGGCTACGAGGTGAACGTAGCCTCGGAATTTAACAATATGCAAGCATAGCTTTCCGAAAACGCTACCCGAGGGTCCGTCCGCCTCCAGCAGGGTCCCCAGCGTCCAGTGGGGGTCGGTTCTGGTTTTAACTTGATAAAACTCTGCGCGTTGCGGGGCGTCGGCAGGCTCGAAAACCACGATGTCGTCGTGAAAGTCGAACAGGACGGCGTAATCGCGTGGCGTTTGGTGCAGCGTTAGCGTTTTCCAAAGGCCCCAATGCACTTGAAAGCTCAGACGGTTGGTGGCGCGCGAACCGTCGATCTCTCTAGGGGGTCCTAAGAGCCGTTGCAGAAGGCCCGTTAGGGTCTGGTCATTATCGGGTTTGTCGGACATATGGCCAACTTAGCCTGCCTACCGAGCAGGGCGTACTACACAGGTGGATGCGGCATCAGTCAAGGTTTCTATATTCCGTGTGGGCAAATTCATCATGGCGGCGATGACCGGGACGCAGCCGGCATGTAAAAGCGCCACGAAAGGTATGCGACGAATCCGTTCGCTATTCTCGGGCCTATAGACGCGTGCAGCCTATGAGCGCGCTTCAAAAAAGGATCCTTATTCATGCTTCTCACGTGCACGCATTGTGAAGGGTTCGTTCCGACGAACGCGGCCGCGTGTCCGCACTGTGGCGCGGAATCGTTGGACGTCAAAGTACCTTCTGAAGCTCGGCGGCCTCGTCAAGGGCGTCGCCGCGGCTGCCACCGGCGGCCTCGTCGCCGTCACGCTGATGGCCTGTTACGGCGGCCCACCAGGCGACAGCTTCGATTTCGATGGCGATGGATACCCGGACTACGCCGACTGCAACGACAACGACGCGTCGATGAATCCCGGAGCGACCGATACGCTTGGCGATGGCATCGATCAGAACTGCGATGGCGTCGATGGTGTTTCGAGTTCCGAGTCGAGCTCTTCGAGTGGAAGTGGTGGAAGTGGCGGTGGCGGCGGAAGCGGCGGAAGCGGCGGCGCGTGCACTACGTGTGATCAAGCGGTGAAGGCAACGGGCCTCGGTGCTCCTGCCGATCCGTTCTGCACACCTGCAAGCGAAGCGGCGTTCGATGCGCTGAAGACGTGCACCTGCACGGACTGCATGACCGATTGTGGGAGCAACATCTGCACGGGAGCCGCGGCGACGACCGAGTGCTCGACGTGCGTCATGACGAACTGCTCGACGCAAAACCTCGACTGCGCCGCAAACTAAACATCAACGAAAGAACGTCACGACAAACCCACACGTCGTGACGCTCGCCGCAACCAAGCCCCAGCCCACCTTGCGCAAGTGCTTCGTATGCACGGGTGCGACGAGCACGCCGAGGCCCAGCACTTCCGGAACGGTACAAGCGCGATCGGCACGGACATCGGAAGTTGACCCGCGAGTGCCAAACCGACGCTCGCCACGATCGATCCGACGAGCGCAACATACGCCGTGACGATCGGCAAAGGACCGGCATGTTTCGCTCGGGCAATCACGGCTCGTACCGCGACGGTTGCGAGGGCAAACGCGACGGCCCAGACGACCCACACGAGCGCTGCGCGGAAGAGGTCGACGCCTTCGGCAAGCGCGATGGGAAAACCCACGCCCGACAGAGCCGTTGCTGCAACGACTTCTCCCAACGTCGTTTTCTCTTCCTTGCGCCAGACGAACCACACGACGATGCACGCGAGGAGCAGCGGGGGCAGGGCACCGAGACGCGCGATCGTTGGAGCAAAAAACAATCCCACGCCGCCGAAGACCACTGCGATGGTGCCCAAGAGCTTCAAGCGTTTTGCAGCTCGTGCGCCGTCTTGTGCACGTGCTCTCGCGCCGCGTTGACCGAGCAACACCAGGAGCGGTTCGTGCGCAAAGAACGTTGCGAGCGCTCCGACGGCAAGCCCGATCGATGCGACGTTGGGCGTTCCCAGCGCGAGCCCTGCGATGAGCGGCACGCCGAGCTGTCCGTACGCTCCGTGCTCACGAGGCGCGAGCGAACGTGGTGAAGACGCGGAAGTAGCGTGAGGAGTAGTCACCGACGTTCATGGATTGCACTCCGCGCACGCACTTTCAACCGTAGCGGTGATGGCGACTCGGTCGCGGGCTCCTTGCACGTTGCATCTGCGGATCTCCGCGTGCTTGCCGCGGGACTCGAGCATCGTGCATGGATGTTCGTCCGATATCTTGCCACGCGCGCGGGTTCATGCGACACGTGATCCAGGAATTGTCGCTCGAGGTTCGTCCTATGCGACCGAAGGAAATCGTGAAGCAGCTACGCCAATTCGTCGCCCTTTGCGTGCCATTTGCCGCTGTTGTGTTCGCTGGTGGTCCGCTCGGCTGCCAACTCCTCGGTCTGCCGCAGTTGCCGACGATCCCCGAGCCTCCGAAGTTCGAGCTGCCTCAAATGCCGCAGGCTCCCGAGATGCCGCAGGTGCAGGCGCCGAGTGTCCCGTCGCCGTCGCTGCCATCGGCGCCCGAGAAGCCCAAGGTCGACGTACCGCTCGATGACGACCAAGCCATCTGTTGCTTGCGCAGTGGACCGGTGCAGCAAGTGTGTGGGCCCGGCACCGAGCGTTGCTGCACGATCAAGTTCGAGCGTGACGACTGCGAAGCGCAAGGCGGCCTTTGGTTTCACTCGGTACGCGGTTGCGCTGGGGCTTGTTGAGAGCGCCGTTCAGTTTGGCATAAGGCAAATCGGGGGGTATGGGGGGTCCGAGCCTCGCCGTGCTTTTGCGAAGCAAAAGCACCGGGAGGCTCGGACCCCCCATCGTAAACTAAGCCTCGCGAAGCGCGCGTCCCACGCGCGCGAAGCGAGCGTGCAAATCCAGGCCCGCTATCAGACCGATCGCTTCCATAACGCCGGTCGATAACTCAGCTCCGTCATCAGCCGCAGGAAGTCGTCGATCTTCATGCTGCAATGCCCTTGCGCGTCGTGAATCGTGACTTCGGCACCGTCGAACCAGCTTTGCGTCGGATCCATCGGATCGTCGTAGTGGATCGAGCGGTTCGTCCAATCGATTCGAAGGACGCGAACCTTGTGCGGCGCATCGTGCAGAACCGCAGGCTCTGCGCCCGGAATGGGATTCGGCACCGAAGGCAATTGCAGCGTGACGAACACGTGATCGCCTTGGCGCGTCGATTGATCGATGATCGAAAGCCCATCTCGAACGATGTCGACGACGTCGTGCGTGTCCATTCCCAAGCGCGAAAACATGCTCGCCATGCGCGTATGCGCGACGGAAATGGTTTTCCACGTTTCGCCCGTGACCGCTGCGAGAAGCCGTTCGAAGGCGTTCATTTCGAGTCCCGAACCAACGTTCTCGTCGCCGTCGAAATGGCCATCGACGACATTGTCGTAATCCATGTTTGGATAGGCAAACTCCATGCACGCCGCTTGAAAAACGCGACTCACCGGATTGCGCCCTTGTTCGAGCGGACCTGGGCCCAGCACGTCTTCGTCGCATACGAGCTCTTCGCCGCTCTTCAGCGTCGCGCGTCCATCGCGTGTCACGAGTCCCGTCACGATGCGTGCGTATTCCGCCGGATCACGCTCTGCCATGTACCCTTCGATGCACGCGGCTCCGCAAGTTCCTTTGAGTCCTTGATTGATACGTTTCGGGTCGGCCAAATTGAACACCAGCTCGCCAAAGATTCGAGTTCGTCCGGGCTCGCGGGCAAATGGTTCCCACAAGGTGCCCTCGGCGACCGTGACGAGCGATTCCGTCAGTGGATTTTCGAGTGAATCTCGTTGATCGAGCACTCCATTTGCTTCGAGGCGTTCGAGCGCATTGACGATCTGCTCTCGCCATGCAGCGCGTTCCACGCTCGATTCTTTCGGCGCTAGAGGCGGCACCGTTCGCTGCTCTCTTCGGTCGAAGTGCGCGACGAGTCTTTCGATCGTGGCAGAAGCCATGCAAGCCGCCTTTATTTTAGGATGGCCCCGATCATCGTACTTTTCCAGGAAGAAAATGGGTGGCTTCGTTGTCCTTGCGCGTCATCTGCTATCGATTGGCGCTTGCGTATCCGCGTGTGAGGGCGGTATCGTGACCCGAGCGCGTTTCGATTAGGACGTTCATGGCGATTTCGGCGAAGCATTGGAAGCGTTTATCGCGGCTTCTCTTGGTAGGCTTGTTGCTTGCGTTTCCCTTCGTCGTGATGCGCGTGCCGCTCGTCCGCCGAGCGCTCGTGGACCTTGTCGAATTCATGCGCGAAGTGCCGCTTTTGGGCGTGGGACTTTTTTTGGTCATCGAGACGATTGCGCTGCTCGTGACGACGCCCCTTTGGCTCATGTCCGGACTTGCTGGATACGCGTATGGTTTTGGGTGGGGCCTTTTGCTTGCGTGGCCAGGCGTAACGTTGTGCGCGTGTATCGTATTTCTCGTGGGGCGAACGTTTGCGAACAAAATATTTTTGGCGCGCTCCGCTGAAACTCATTTTTGGCGTGCGGTCGATCATGCCGTGCGCACGAGCGGTTTCAAGATTACGCTTTTGATGCGTTTGGCCGTGACATTCCCGCAAAACCTCGCGACGTATATGCTTTCGGCGACGTCATTGAAGTTGCGCGATTTTGCGCTGGGAACATTTTGCGGGTTATTTCCGGCGACGGTGGTGCACGCGTACATTGGCTCGAACGTGGAGAGCGCCGCGGCGCTCGTGTCGGGTGAGCATTCGGCGCGCGGGCCATTGGCATGGGTGACGATGGTGCTGGGGCTCGCGTTGACGTTGGCTGCTGTATTCGTCGCGTCTCGATATGCGCGCCGGGCGCTCGATCAGGCGCTGGCCGAGGCTGCGCGAGCCAATCACTGATGCTGGGACAGGGTCAGCGCATTGCCATCGGGATCGTTGAAAAATGCGAGTTTCACCTTCCCATCAGGTGACGTCCAAATGCCGAGCGCATCCTGGCCCATGCCTTCGTAAATCGTGCACTTGACGCCTTTGGCGGCGAGCTCTTTCACCGTAGCTTCAATGTCTGCAACCTCGAAACCGAGCACGGGATGCGTTCGTGGCGTGAAGTCCGAAGCCTCGGTAATGCGGAGCGGCGCGCCTGCCAAATCGAAAACGGCGGAAGCATGATCCGTGTACAGGTGCGTCAAGCCAAGCGTTTCACCATAAAAGGTTGCGGATGTCTTGCGGTCGCGCGTCATGATGTAGTTGACGGGTTTTGCGGTGGATAGCATCGTCATGAAAAACCTCCCTGAACGAGTGAACGGTGTCCTGCTTTATCAAAACACGACGTGAATGCCTACCACAAAAGCAAGTTGGCTCGACAACCCTTCTCATTCGTCCCTGAAAAACGCCTCGACGTCTTCCGCAAACTCCTTCGGCGTGTCCAGCGTTACGACGTGCCCGGCATCGTACCGTGGAAACCGTATGTACCTCGTCTCCCCGTCCGCATAGTCGACTCGAATGCGACCAGGTCGCAATGAGCGCGCCGGGTCTTCATTCTCCTCCGTGACGGACGCGACCGTGTGCAATCCAAGCGCCGGAGCAATGGCTGGCGAATAGATCACCATGTCTCTCGATGCTGCCGTAATGAGCGTCCGCGTGTGGCGCAAATTGTCGAGGAACAGATCACCCCACCGCGCGTCGGGGATGTCCACGGAAAGCGCCACCGCTTCGGGGCCGCGAAAGGTAAATTCATGAGGTCGAAAACTTCCACCAAAAATATCGATCCACGACGGCAATGCTCCAAGCGCCGCATCGAGCGGTGAGGAGACGCATTGGCTGCATTGACGACGCGAAAGGCTCCTTTTCGCGATGCAGCCGAAAGTCCTTCGATTCGCTTCGGATCTACGCCAAGGCATTTTCCCAATACGTCCGGTAAAACCATTCTGTCAGTCAAGTCATCGAAGCGGCCAAACATATATCCCGAAGGACGCTCCATGTCGTACATGTCGCGGCCCACGGCATCCAGATGGTCGAGCGCATTTCGATATGCGTCACACGGCGGAGGTTTGTCCGAGCAGCGCACGAAAGGTACGCCCGTTTCGAGCGCGATATCGTCCATCACCGAGCCGGGGGCTTCCAGCAAAATGCCCGTATACGTTGCTTGATGCTCGGTCAGCCGCGGTTGCAGGAGCACTTGCGTGCCGAATTGCTCGGCGACGCGTGCCGGATCGACCGCCGCGCCTTTTTCGGCTGCGCCGGTCACTTCGAGGTGCGTGCGAATTTCATTGGAAAGCGCATTGTCTTCGTACGGTGCGGAGCCATCGCCGTACATGTCCGGATGCATCAAGAGGTGCAGCACGATCGAAGCTCGCGTGCCTCCGTAGCTTTCGCCGACGAAGGCCACTCGTGAACGTTCGAGCGTCGGGTGCGTCGCAAAAAACCGTAAGAGAACTCGTACGAAATCGGCCGCATCGAGCCACGCATTGTGGTTTCGCAATGCAAACTCGTTCGCGCGTGCGGCGGCATCGGACGGATCGTCGAGCAATCCATAAGAAAAACCTGCTCCGCGAGCGTCGATGTAAAGTGTATTTGCGAATGCGGTAAAACGGGCGGGGTTTGGCCCGACGATCGATCCGCCATTCCATGCTGGATCGATGCTCGAGCGGCCCGTGCCGAGGGCGAGCAGAACTTCGCTAGCTGCGCCGGGGCCGCCGTTCCAAAACACGGCGAGCCTTTTGTCCTCAGGTGATTCGTCGGCGGGTTGAAATGCGTAGAAGAGCCGCTGCGGAGGAACGGAACGAGCGCGTACCGAAATCGCCGTGGAGCGCGTAATCGACGGGCTCGATCTCGACAAAGCCAGCTTCGTCGATGAGATTGCTCTTTGGGAAGAGTGGCCCATCGTCGGAGCAACCACCGAGGACGAGGGAACCACAAAAGAAAGCTGCTCGAAGATACGTCATTGCATCCCATCCTATCTATTTCGTACGATGGCGTGTGAGGGAGGCCGTCGTCGATGTGCATCAACCTGAAGCGCTTTGCATGTCCACTTGTTTTCGCCGTCTCGATGACTGGATCGGCATGGGCGGACGAGCCACACGAACCGATTGCGCCGACGGCGTTGCCCGAACCGCCACTGCCTCCTCCGACGCTGCCTTTGACTCCACCGACCACGCAACCGCCGCCGCCGGTGCAAGCGCCTCCACCCTATCCGCATTACAATGTCCAAGCTGCGGGAATTCAACAACCGGCTCCCCAGGTTTCTTGGTATGGCTGGCAATCACTCATCGGTGTCGTGCCGACGCACCTCATGGCGGCTGGTGGACTTTTCGGTGGAGGGTTTTGGCTGCTCATTCCCACGGTCATTGGCGGCGTGTTCACGACGCCCATCGTGCACGGGGGTAAATGGGAATACGGGTCGTATGTATCTGAGCTTCGGAGGCAACGTTTTGGCGCCGCTGGCAGGTTGGGCCATTGGAAGTGCCGTGGATTCCCATAGTTGGTTGCCAATCTTGGGTCCATGGCTTGCCGCAGGTTTGTGGCAGGCTACCGATATCGCGTTTCTGCATTACAAGGAAACACCGGCGGCGGCACCGCGCAAGGTCGCTGGAATCGAAATTCCGATGTTTTCCGTCGCACCGATGATGGACCGCGATCGGAAAGGCATTTGGATCATGGGGCAATTTTGAAGTGTTATAAAACACGAGTTGCAGGCTTGCGTTCGTCTCTCTTTCAGGCCACCCTTCCCGTCATGGCGCCTCGGAAAAACACCTTCGACGATAAGCTCGCTCGACTTCGCAAGCTCGCGGATGCGCCCGAGGCGGAAGCCATTGTCGAATTACGTAAGCTATTGGCCGACGACAACGTCTTTTTCATTGGCGAAGCGGCGAAACTCGTCAAAACGCTCGAAGCCCGGGCGCTCGAAAAGGACCTTGCCGACGCATGCAAACGACTGCTCGCGGGAGAAGTTGCCGATCGTGGCTGCATTGCCAAGCGATTGCTCCTCGATGTGCTCGTCATGTTCGAGGCGCATGTGCCCGAATTGTACTTGGAAGGTTTGCGGCACAAGCAGGTCGAATTTACGCCGCCCGGGCCGCCGACGGATACGGCCGGAGCCGTGCGGGGTTATTGTGCGCATGCGCTCGTGCGGATCGATCATCCCGACGCGATTCTGGAAGTGGCGCCGCTTCTATTTGACGACTTGCCGGAAGTGCGGATGGCTGCCGCGGAAGCGCTTGCATCGACGGGAGAGCAAAATTGCGCCGCGATTTTGCACGCGCGCCTGTTGGCGGGAGAAGACGAAAGCGATGCTCTCGGCGCGATTTATCGAAGCCTTCTTGCATTGGCGCCGAAGAGGTACTTGCCACTCGTGGGCGAGGCTTTGCGCGACGGACAGGATGCCGCCGCGCTCGCTTTGGGTGAATCACGGTTGCCGGCGGCATTGCCGGTGCTGAAAAGCGGTCTCGAGAGAGCGTCCGGCGACCTCGAAGGGACGATCCTTTTGAGCATGGCGCTTTTGCGCATGGAGGAAGCGACGGCATATTTGCGCGAGCTCGTGGAGAAGGCGCCCGAAAATCGAGCAGCGAAGGCCATTGAGGCGCTCGCGCTGCACCGGCACGACGCGCGCGTTTCGGATCGAGTTGCCGAAATCGTGAAGGCTCGCAAATCGAAGAAGCTGGCCCGGATGTTCAGCGAAAAGTTTGGCCGGGATGTTTGATGGTGGTGCCAGCACATTGACGATCTGCCTGCGAATATCGATTCGCGCTGCAAAGAATCGTTTGCACTCAACCGAATTGTAGGGGTGGATCCCGAAAAAAATCGATTTCGTCGTGGACAATGCACATGGACTGCCCGTATTCTGGGATTTCCGCCATGTCGAACACCACGCGTCGTAGTCATCGTTGTTCGTTTCGCGGGGGGGTTGTACATTGGGAGCATTGGTCTCCTCGAGGGGGCCGGGAGCATGCGGGCAAACGCCCGGCCATATTGCTACATGGCCTGGCTGACACATGCCGCACGTGGAACCACATTGCGCCGGTGCTCGGGCGTGATCGCCATGTGTATGCGCTCGACCTGCCCGGACACGGGGATTCGTCGCGTTACGATGGATCGTACGACGTGCATTGGTATGGCGAGCTGATTGCGGAATGGATTCGGTCGCTCGACGTGCCTGACTTCGACTTGATGGGTCATTCGCTCGGTGGTGGCATTGCGATGCGCGTGTTGCTCGAGCAGCCGGGTCGCGTGCATCGATTGGTGCTCGTGGCAGCGGGCGGCTTGGGCCTCGAAGTAGCGATGCCTTTGCGGCTGGCGGCCACGACGGGGCTGCTCGGTGCGGCCGCGCCCGCGCTGATGGGCGTGGGCACGCATGCGGGCGTGCGCGTGCTTGGAGGCAACTTCAATGCGGACGAGCGGCGGCATTTGGCGGAGGTGAATGCGCGACCGGGAACGGCGAGGACGCTTGCGCGCACGCTACGCGGGGCGCTCGATATGAAGGGCCAGCGCGAGCACATGATGGATTACGCGCATCGGATGAAAGATTTGCCTCCGATTGCGGTGTATTGGGGTGACGAGGATCCGGTTTTACCAGTAAAACACGCGGAGCTCGTGCACGAATACATCGAAGGCGCCATCGTGCGGCGTTATCCGAACGTGGGGCATTATCCGCATCGCGAAGCGGTGCCGGAAATGCTGCCGGATTTGTTGAAGTTTCTGGATCAGCCGCAAAAGGCGCCGCGTTTCCGGCACCGAGCAAAAGCGCCCCGGGCAGCCGAGGAAGCGCGGTTTTCACTGTGGCGAAGGTTTGCCGAAGCGAAACCTTAAAACCTCAAATCCTTCCGCAGCTCGTCCCCCGGCAAGTCCAACGCTTCGGCCGCCTTTTCCAATGCCGGATCATCTCCCGTTGGAATCCGAATCATAAACCGCACGTACAAATCCCCCGGCTCCTTGCCTTTGCGCGCCACGCCTTTGCCCTTCAAACGCACTTGCTGCCCACTTTGCGCGCGCTGCGGCACCTTCAGCGTCACCTCCCCGTCCGGCGTCGGCACACGAATCTTGCCCCCCGCATAAGCTTCGTGAACGCTGATCGGCACCTCCACTTTCAAATCATCTCCATCGCGCTGAAAAAGCGGATGCGGCGTCACGTGAATCGTAATGATCACGTCACCAGGTGGAGCATTGCCCATGCCCGGTCCACCTTGACCCGCAACGCGAATACGACTGCCTTCACTCGCACCCGCAGGAATCCGAATCGTCTTCGCCTCACCCCCCTCGGGACGAATGTCGATCATCGTTCCTTTGATCGCGGAGACGAAATCAATCGTGACCTCGGCCTCGACGTCCTGCCCTTTTCTCGCGCGCGCAGGTCCACCTCGACGTCCAAACAAATCTCCAATGTTGCCGAACAAGTCCCCCATGTCGGCACCCCCACCAAAATTTCCTGCACATTGAACCCAGGCCCGCCCGGCCCCGCAGGTCGAGGCCCCCGACCTCCGCCGTATTGACGAACGAACCTCGCACGCTCCGGGTCGAACCCCTGCTGCAAACTTTGCTCTCCAAATTCGTCATAAAGCGCACGTTTGCCCTTGTCCGAAAGGACCTCGTACGCCTGGTTGATCTCCTTGAACTTCGCTTCGCTTGCTTTTCCCGGGTTCTTGTCGGGGTGGTACTGCACGGCAAGCTTACGAAAAGCCTTCTTGATCGCGTCTTCATCGGCATCTTTTGCAACACCGAGGACCGAGTAGAGATCACGCGCCATAACGTTCTTCTGCAAAGCGAACGACGAGCGGCCGTTCGAGTGGATTTCCGCCGACGAGACGACCCCTGAGCCCAGGGAGCCGTCCCGTCAGGCCCCGAAAGCCTAAATCTCCGATGCGACTCCGTCTAGGCTCCGATGCGCCACGTCGTTCCGGTCGGGCCGTCGGCAACTTCGATGCCGAGCGCCTCGAGCTCCTTGCGGACGGCATCGGAGCGGGCGAAGTCCTTTGCTTGTCGAGCTTGGTTGCGCTCTTCGATGCGCGCATCGATGTCCTCGGCGGTCTTGCCGAGCAGCGACAAACGTCGCGTGCGCGTGCGCGCTCGGTATTCTTCGAGCGGCGTTTGCATGATGCCGAGCGGTTCGACGCACGACCACAGCGCCCTCGCCAGCATGCGCGCAACGAGCGGCGCGCTCTTGGCAACTTCCGGATCCTTGCGACGTTTCTGCGCCAAGTCGACCACTTCGTTGCCCGCTCGAGCCACTTCACCAATCACCGCCAGCGCGACCGGCGTGTTGAGGTCATCGTCGAGCGCCGCATCGACTCGACTACGCGCCG
Organism: Polyangiaceae bacterium; assembly: GCA_016715885.1. NCBI lineage: Bacteria > Pseudomonadati > Myxococcota > Polyangiales > Polyangiaceae > Polyangiaceae bacterium. The sequence continues at coordinate 66,612 of JADJXL010000007.1, read as the reverse complement.
TCGACGCAAGCTCCATGAGCGGCGCCATTTCCTTCGGCATCCGCGTCGTTTGCGCCGGCCCCGATTCGTCCACGCCCCCGGACAGCTCTGCGAGCGTGACGAGGCGACCAATCGTTTGGTACAGGTAATCCATGCGCCGCTCGGCCTCGAGCACGCCAGGAAAAACCACGCGACCATCCTCCAGTTTCTCCGTCTCGAACTGTATGGGCCCGCGGTAATGCACCGTCAGCAGGAAATATCGCAATGCTTCGGGATCGTTGCGGTCGTAGACGTCGCGGATCGTGACGAAGTTACCCAGCGACTTCGCCATTTTTTCTTTGTCGACGTTGACGAATCCGTTGTGAATCCAAATATTTGCAAATGATCCTTCACCTGGATGTGCCGCTTCACTCTGTGCAATCTCGTTTTCGTGGTGCGGGAACACGAGATCCATCCCGCCGCAATGCACATCGAAGCCAAATCCGAGATACTTTTCGGCCATCGCCGAGCATTCGATGTGCCAGCCCGGACGCCCTCGGCCCCACGGACTTTCCCAACCCCACGCATCCGCGGCCGCGCCTTTCCAGAGCGCAAAATCCAGCGGATCACGCTTGATTTCGGACACTTCGACGCGCGCGCCCGAAACCAAGTCGTCCAAGTTGCGATGCGACAGCTTGCCGTATTCGCGGAACGTCCGAACCGCGTAATACACGTCCTTCACGCCGCCAGGCATGTCGACCGCGTACGCTGCGCCTTTGTCGATGAGCACCTCGATGATCTGAATGATCTCCGCGATGTGATCGGACACGCGCGGCGTGTGATCGGGCGGCTTGCAACCGAGCGCTTCGATGTCTTCTCGGTACGCTTCGGCCATGCGCGCCGACAGCGCCATCGGCGCTTCGTTATTTTCCTTCGCACGCGCCAAGATCTTGTCGTCCACGTCCGTGATGTTGCGCGTGTACACCACGTCGATTCCTTGGCCGCGCAAGTGCCTCACCAAGATGTCCGGGGCGAGAGCCGCGCGAGCATGCCCGACGTGCGAAATGTCGTAGGTCGTCGGACCGCAACAATACACGCGCACCTGGCCGGGCCGTTTGGGGACCAGCGGCACGAGTTTTCCGGTCATCGTGTCGTATAGGCGCAGGGCGATATGGGGCATGACGCAACTCGTCTAGCGCCGCTCGCGCCGGCAAGCAACCGGCGTCTGCCAAGGGCTATGCAATCGCAATCATGGTAAGGGTGCTTGGCCATGCTCCCGATCCGCGATCGCTTGCCCACTCGACGTCCGCCCATCGTCAACTGGCTGCTCATCGCCATCAACATCGGCGCCTTCGTCTGGATGCAGGCCCTGATCTCGGTCGCGGGCGCTCGCGGCGCCGAAGCTCGCGCGCACGAGCTCGTCTCGCACTGGGGACTCGTTCCCGCCTTCATCATGCGTGATCCCGTCGCAGCGCTGCCGAGCGTCCTGACGAGCATGTTCACGCATGATCCATCGGGTTTCGCCCATATCGGCGGAAACATGCTTTATCTGTGGATCTTCGGCGACAACGTCGAAGACGCATTGGGGCACTTCAAGTACGCTCTGTTCTACCTGCTTTGCGGCGCATTCGCGGCGCTCGCACAAATCATCGTCGACCCGAGCTCCACGATTCCCATGGTCGGCGCATCGGGCGCAATCTCTGGAGTTCTTGCAGCGTACGGATCGCGCTACCCACGTTCGCCCATCACCGTCATCAATCCATTCTTGCCACTTTGGTTCATCTTTGGGTTTTTCCTGGAACTGCCAGCGTGGTTTCTCATCCTCCAGTATTTCGTCGTCAACCTCATCAGCGGCATCGCGTCGGTCGGTTCACAAGGTGGAGGCGTTGCTTTTTTCGCGCACCTTGGGGGCTTCGTTGCGGGCGCGATTCTCATTCGCTTTCTTTTCCAAGAACCGCCCCGAACCTACGAACACTGGTCACATTTTCGCACGCAGCGGTCCCAAGCGCGTAGGGATGCAGCGCGTCGAGGGCGCGGAGATCCCTGGTCTTGGTGAGTCAAGGCGACGTTTCGTCACAGGACGGTCATGCCGAACAGTTTCCAGCGGTCATCAAGCGCGAGCGTGATAGGTTCCGCTCCGCGATGGGAGCAGCCATCCGCAACGTAGCGAGATTTCGGTCGATCGGGTGGCTTTGGGCCTTTGCGCTCGTGAGCGCGATGGGCTGCACGGGCGCGTCGTTCAGCGGCTCGGTCTATCGCGGTCAAGGATTCGCGTTCCGCGTGCCCGAAACGCCTCCGACGTGGAAGCGCATCGACGTCGATGGCAAGGCACTTTCCTTCGTGGACGAATCCAGCGGAGCGCTCGTCGCTGCGTCCGGCAGGTGCAAAGTCGACGGTGAAGACGTGCCTTTGCGGTCGCTCGTCCAGCATCTCTTCTTGCAATTCACCGAGCGCGAAGTGGTGCTCGAAGAGACCGTTCCTTTCGACGGACGCGAAGCGATGCACACGGTCGTCGTCGCGAAGCTCGATGGAGTGCCCAAGCAGTTCGATGTGTGGGTGATGAAGAAAGACGGCTGCGTGTACGACCTTTACTACATCGCCGATCCTGCGGAATTCGCCGAGTCCGTCGGGTCTTTCCGCAAGTTTGTCCAAGGTTTTACCACGGTGTCTGCCGATGACGACTAGCGTTGCTCCCGAGCCTGAGCGACCGAGCGGCGAGCGCCCGCGGCACTTGCCTTTGCCTCCGCCACCGCCTCCGATGTGGATGCAGTTCATTCGGCGCACGGGCAATTTCCTCGTTCACATGGGCCAGATCGGTCGCATGTTCTACGAAGCGATCATCGCGATGTTTCGCAGACCGTTCGAGTTCGAATCAACGGTCTACCAACTCGAGCAGCTCGGCGTGCGATCGCTTGGCATCGCGGTGGCGACGGCGGTGTTCACGGGCATGGTCATGTCCGTGCAATTTGCCTTTAGTTTGCAGCAGTTCGGCGGCATGGAGTACACGGGGCGCGTCATCGGTTTGTCCTTCTCGCGCGAGCTTGCGCCGACGCTCACGGCGGTGATCGTTGGAGGTCGAATCGGTTCGGGCATCGCGGCGGAAGTTGGTTCGATGGCGGTGACCGAGCAGATCGATGCGATCCGCGCGCTTGGTGCGGACCCTGTGAAGAAGCTCGTCGTGCCGCGGCTTTTGGCGGGCACGATCCTCATGCCGGTGCTCGGTGCGCTCGCGCTCGTGCTGGGTTTTTCCGGGGCGATGTTCATCGCCGACTTGCAGTTCGGCATCCCGTCGGGGTTTTTCCTGCGCACGGCGCTTGGGTCCATTCGTTTTCGCGACTTCGCCATGGGCATCATGAAGTGCCCGTTCTTCGGCGCGATCACCGCCATCGTCGGTTGTCACTTTGGACTCATCACGCGCGGAGGCACCGAAGGCGTGGGTCAGTCGACCACGCGCGCGGTCGTGGCCGTGACGATCTCGATCCTGATCTCCGACTTCGTCTTGACGAAGCTCGGCATCGTCATTTTTGGTTGATGGTTGCGTCGGACTTGGATGATGTATCGGCGCCGATGAACCATGCCGATTGGCTCGCACTGAAGGACCGTTTGCGGGTCCGCATTCAATGGGACCCGGAGCGGGGCGAGTGTTTGGGCCGGCGAGTTTGAAGCCGCAACTCAGCGACTCCCGTCTGAAACACCTTACAAGCTGGAGCTAGACTGCCCCTACAATTGGCTTCGTTGACAACCTGATTTCCAACGGGCGCTCCACAATTTCAGGAGCGCCGTCCGATGTACAACGCTTCAACTCCTGAAAGATTGTCACGATCTCAGCGCGGTGCCCAGGACGATACAGCCCTTTGTAGCTGCTATTCTCTGGCACCATACTCCATGAAAAATATTGTCCGTCATCCGTCTTCATTCGGAACGAATTGTGCTGCCGGTCGCTGTCCATACCTGCGTAATACGTTTCAGTTATTAGGCCCTCGTACTTCGCCTTCGGGATAACGCCGGTCTCGACGTTGCGCCACCACTCCTCCGATCCGTACAACCCCAGGCGAGTGCTAAAGCCTGCCCAGTTCATTTTGCGATCCAAGCTGACTTGCTGGATCTGCTTCAGCCCTTCTGGATCGCTCTCCAGTTCCCGTCGCAACGAATAGACGGTGAGCATCTTTGGCATGGGATCAGTCTTCCAGAGTCACCACTGACCGGAAAGGGCCGGCGCAGGCCGTAGCGACGAAATTCGCGACCGTCCTCGCCTCTCCAAAGCCGCCGGCGGTGCTCTACCCGACTAATCGGCTCACGATCGTAGAGTCGGGATGTGGCGCAGTGGTGTTAGGTCGGGCGTAGCTGGCGCCGCCTCTTTCGTTTGGCGGCGCCTGAAGAGCTCTCGACGGGCCGCGGCCAAGTTGGGTCAAGCGTACCTCGGGGCGCTCGTGGGCTGGTGACGCCGCTGGCGAAGCTGCCACAGCGCGAGTCACCGCTCGCGCGGACGAAATGAAGCGCCGACCCTAGGGGACGAGTTTCTTGGAGACGAAAATGGTCCGCCCCCGTGGAGAGACGCTGGGCACACGAGGCGCGGAATCACCTGGCTCGAATAGCCGTCACCACCAATTGATGACATCCTCCGCAAAACCCAACACGCGGTTCACCGGCAGCGTCGTTCCGTCATCGAGTACCACTGTACCCGTGAAATACCCAAATACCTGGTGTTGAATCGAGCGCAGTAGACCAAGGTTGATCGTCGCCTTCCGATCCACGATGGGCGTAAACTGCATCTCGAAACGCCGATCCGAGCTCGAAAAACGACACGGCTTCATGTAATCGCGTTCGTCGAAATGGAACGTCACATCCGCCAACTTGTGGGCCACGCCATCGACGAAAAGCGTATTTTCCGTCGCTGGAGTTCGGTCGGAAAAACCATATCCGATGTTCCACCCCAGCACCTTCGCCCCAACGCGCGCGGATGCCGATCCCCAATACCAACGATTCTTGTAGGTCCAGTTGCCTCGTCCCCAATCAAGCGCCCCGAAATCTTCCTCGGGTGCAAAGACGTACTTACGCTTCCCGATGGTGAGCTCGCCCGATGCCGGCAGACAATTGATCTTGCGGTTGTAATAAAAAGCGCGGCGATTTTCAGCCCACGACGTCGCAATGTTCATGCTTTGCAGCTCGGGCGGTTGGTCGAGCGTAATCGTTCCGGAGATACCCTGGTCACCTTGAGCATTTCGTAGTTTCGGAGCAGAAAAACTCAGCGTGCGCCGCCCCTCGGCATAACGGAACTCCAAGCGCAGCTTCTTGTCCTCGAATCGTAACAGTCCCTCGTCACTTTTTTCGGGAAAACCGCATTTGCCCAAAGGGAAAAGCGTGACCGCCTCGACTTGGTGGTAAAACCCTCGCTCGAAATCCAAAAAAGAAATGGCAAATAGGCCGAGATACCCGAGGTCGCTCATCGTGAGACAGACGCCGAACTTTTGGCGGCTCGACAGGATGCTAAAATAATCCCATTCTTTGATACGCCATTTGGGGGCGGCAATGGCCCGACGATCGTAACGCCAATAAGGCTTCCGGGCCCAGCCCTCGGTCGTGATGTGCCCTCGAGAATCGAGCAAGTCGAGAGGTTTGGTGATTTCGTTCTGCATGGGTGAGGCCTGGGCGATGGTCGCATCGGTCAAGATTCCCGAGCTTCGACCGCTGGCGGAGCGAACGAAACCGGCACGCGCCGACGCATTCGTTCGTACTGTTCAATGTACGCTTGGGCGACTTGCGGCGCGTGCACTTCGAACTTGAAACATGGTGCTGTGATCATCACCTTCAACGGGCTCGGGGAGTTTGCCGAAAATCGTGGCGAATACCATGAAGGCGAGCTTTTGAGCGTGTGGATCTCCAATCTTCGCGACGGGTTGTGAAGAACCGAATTCGCTCTCCCAGCAAACACGCCCCTCGTACGCATCGATGATCACGACCCGAGCATCCAACTTGGCGCTCTTGTAAACATCCCCCGCCGCCGTGATTTCTACAGCGGTTGGTCCATATCCCATGAGCGCGGTGTCGAAGGGGTTGTTCACGAGACCCCAATCGACCGTGGTAAAAACGACGTACCGCACGCCAAGCTTGTCCGCGAATTGTTTGATCATGGCCAGGCTTATCTGTTTCGTGCGGGCAAGATTGACGATCGCCTCGTACGTTTCGGGATCTTGAAGGGCCTGCAGGACTTCCCCGTTCGAGACGCGTTTGATCCCGTTCGCTCGTTGGTCGAACGCGCGGCCGATGTACATGTCGAGCCACTGCAGATCGTAGAGAGGAACTTGATCGAGCTGCGCCGCGACGGGCAAGAGCGCTACGCGGCCGTTGGCAAGCTCGTGATGCCTGAGTGTCGACCCAGCGGAAACAGTTGGTCCGGTCGTTATAGCGGACCCACAACCTGCGAGAAACATCGCTCCAATCAAGACTGCCAGGCGAAGTTTTGAGCACATGTGGCTACCTCCCTCCAGGTCATGCGGCAACCCGACCTTTGTCATGTTTTCGCAAATTAAGAAAGTTGCGCAAACAAAAAATGGTGCGACATGCATTTGGGGCAATGTTGTGATATTTGCAACGTTGCGTGGCCGTCCATGTGCGAACGTGTCGTTTCCAGCAGACTGGAGACGATGCAAATCGAGGAACCGAATCCGTATGGCTGGTGCAAAGGGACGTGGGGATGCACGTGCCGGCCCGGTCTGTGTGGAATGGGTATCCGACCCCAAGGACGGCGCATTCACCGGACGCGGAGCCTTCGCCGATGGCGTTGGCGGCATCGTTGTCACAGGTTTTCGCAAGGCCGGCACAACCTGACGAAATTACCCCGGGCTCAAGCAACGACTCGGCCACTCCGAGCGACTTGATCCAACGCACGATCGGCGTATAGACGGCGCGACTGAGCAGGAACAACAGTGCGAACAGCAACATCCACCAGCCGTTGCGCAGCCGGCCGGTATTGTCGAAAAAAGCCTGTTTCATGCCATGCCCTGTCGGTTGTGCGAAGGTTGAGCCCGGGCCACCAACGCCCCACCCATGTGTCTGTGAACTCTATCTTTACGTGAAGATTCTTTGCAATGATACACTTCAGCGGAAGTCACATTCGCGAATGTCCGACGCTCCAAGGCGAGCTGGCAGTGCAAGGCACCGAAATCGTGACGATTTCATGAAGCTTTCGTCCGGCGCTGCGTGGTGATAAGAGCACTTCATGCCTTCTGGATTCCTCGGTACGCACGGCGATTTGCTCATGGATCTCGTCGTCTTGTCGTTTGCATGGATTATCCCCATCTTGGCCTGGTCGTACCGCACGACACGGGTTCGTCAATATGGAAACACAAGCGGATTCAGGTCATCCTCGCCGCCATATTGGCCATCGTCATCGTCGCATTCGAAGTGGACATGCGTTTGTCGGGCGGCATCTTCGAGATGACGAAGGAAAGCCGTTTTGCAGGAACGCCGTTTCTGAATGCCTCGATCGGCGTACACGTGCTCTTGTCGATCTTGACGACGATCTCATGGATCGTCCTCATTACGTTGTCTTTGCGCCGATTTCCGAATCCACCGATTCCCGGACCATTCAGCCGTGCACATCGCTTCTGGGGCAAGTTCGGAATGCTCACGATGGCGTTGACTGGAATTACGGGAATCGAGCTTTACGTGATTGGATTCGCTTTCTAGCAGCGGACGGCGAAACGGGTGGTTCACAATTTGCGTGGAACTGCATCATGCAGAAAGCTTCAAACGCCCGTCGTGCCTCCCGTGTTGCCCTGAAGCTGCACGGAGCGGCATCAAGTGCTTTGTCCGGCGCCGTGGACGTGCACAATCGAGTCGAACAGCCGTTCGGCGCATCCGTGGACGTGCACAGCCATGTCGAACAGCTATTCGGCGCGTCCGTGGACGTGCACAATCGAGTCGAACAGCCGTTCAGCGCGTCCGTGGACGTGCACAGCCATGTCGAACAGCTATTCGGCGCGTCCGTGGACGTGCACAATCGAGTCGAACAGCCGTTCAGCGCGTCCGTGGACGTGCACAATTCGAGGGAACGCTTGTTGTGCGTCGTCGTGACGCTGTGAGGCGGCGAATTACGAAGTAAGCACCATGCTCAGGCGTGACGTTGGGGGGTGACCTACGTTTGCTTGACTTGCAGCAATTCCACTCTGTAGCCTGCCTACCGCGGGAGACAGCTTGCGATGACGGCATGGCTTCGCTGGGCAGCTTGGGCATGGTTCGCTTGGGCGCTGGTGGTGCGGCGATGGGCTTGTGCCTGTGCGCTGGTGCTCGTGATGCCAGCGACGAATGCATGGGCCGCGCCGGCCCCGGTCGAAGTGTGCTGGAGGCCTGACAAATTGGCGGCGGATGACGACACGTTCGTCATCGTCAAGGATGCGAATGGGTGGAGGGAGGTCGGTGCATGGAGGGGGCCGAGGACCGATCATCATATTGTTTACAAGCACAACCCAAACCTCGGCACCGATAGCCTCAATAGGTTTCCCGAGGATATCCGCAAGATTGCGTGGACCTGCAAGCGAGCACCCGCGGTTCACCCGCCGGCGGCGGCGGAGCCGCCACCTCCGCCGCCCCCGCCAAAGCCGCCGCCGAAGAAGGTTACGCCGAAGCCGCAAGCGGCTCCGCGCAAGGTGAATGGTCCGAAACCGTTGCCCAAGCCGATAACGCGTCCAGCGCAAAAGCCTGTTGCAAGGCCAGAGCAGCCGCGGAAAGCGCCGTCGGTGTTGCCTGGTGGCGAGCGGTTGCTGCCGAAGGACGAGCAGGCGCGCGTGCTGCCGGATGCAAAGGACGCGCCGCCATTGCCTCGGCCGTCGCTTTCGCATTTCGCGGTGAATTGCGCGGACGAAAAGGCGCGGTGCAAGCGTGACGTGGAGCTCATGCCGGCCGAGCTGCGAGCAACGCTCGAGGCGATCTTGGCGCAGTCGTGTCGAGACAATGCCCGCCCGGATCCTCGACATGTGGGGCAAACGTATCGGGATCCATTGCAGCAACTTGAAATCAAATTGGTGGTGGCTGCTCTGAGGTGGGCGGGTGAGCAATTGGCGGAGCCGCAGGTGATTCCGCCGCAGCCGCGCGAGATCTTGCCATTGCCGAAGCTCGTGGTGCAAAAGCCGGTCGCCGACGAAGCGTTGTCATTGGAAGATCCCCGCGTGCAATTTGGCGGGGGAATGGCTGCGGGTGGCGCGGTTGGCGCCGTGCCACTCGGTTCGCCCGGTGCCGAGGTAGCGATTCAATTGCGCCTGCTTCCGAAAGGCACGTATTGGGCGCAGGTGGGGCGTGCGTGTGGCGAGATTCTCGTAGGCACGGGACAGATTGCCCTCGGTTGCGCGGGCATGGGCGCTGGTGCCGGGATGAGCAGCACGGGTGGTGGGGCCATCGTGGGCGTGCCCGTCGCCGCGGGGTCGTTTGCCATTGCCACAAATGGCTGTGCGACGCTCGCAAATGGCGTGCGCAATGCCGGGCAATTGCTGAGTGAAGGCGCTCCTCCGGACGCTCCGCCTGCACCGTCACAGGTCAAGCTTCTGGAGCCCAAGGCGAAACCGTCGGCGCAAGCGCCGCCGCCACCCAAGGCAGCGCCGCCACCCGCGGCGAAACCGGCACAGGCGCCACCTGCGCAGCCGGTGACGAAGACGACGATCAAGGACTCGTCCGGCAAAATGATCGCAACGACCACGACGAGCTCGTCAGGTACGAGGACGACGACGCGACCGCGGCAACCACTCCCCGCGGAGCCTGCGGAGCTCAAGCCTTACGGCGGACCGGGAGGCGGGCACCATGTGCCGGCAAAGAAGGCCTTCGAGGGGCCATCAGGCTACACGCCCGGCTACAATCCGAACAAGGCGCTCGCCATTCCAAACGCTGAGCTCAAGAGTTTGGGGGTCGACCACGGCAAGGTTACGACCGCCCAGCAGAAAGCCTATGTTGCGTATGCAAAAACTGGTAAGCCTCTGACATGGGAGGCAGTTGCCAAAATTGAAACACATGCTCTTGTCGAGGGTGAAATGAAGCTCGAGACGGCCCGGGCCACCGTGGCTAAGGCCATCCAGGCGCTCAAGGATGCCGGCGTCGCGGCGCCGGTCCGGATTCCGTGGGGTAAATGATGTCTACAGATGCCGTCGAAGAATTCGGCGAACGGCTCGTGCGCCACGTGCGTGATGAAGCCATTCAGCTTTGTGACCTGCGACTACACCCCGATCGCCAATCGACAATCGCCAAGCGATGGAGAGCCGCCGCGGCTACTATCGGGGGTGAGGGCATGGTAATCCCCGATTACGTGGACACGACGGCCTTCGAAGTGCTTCGCGAGATCGACGACCAGGAGCGTCTTCATCTTTCGTTCACCACGAAAAACGGAGAGACCGTTGACTTGCTGGTCGAGGGTGGTGGTGAGCTCGGCGGATGGTACCTGGGCACTCCCGGATGGCGCACGTGGTACTCGAACGAGCGCATCGTCGACGCCGACGATATCGACGTCTCTGCCCTTGCAGCCGAATGGGGCACCGAACACATCCCGGACGACCCCGCCCCCATTCTCGAAGAGCTTCCCATGCCCCGCAGAGCCATCGAAGAGCTCGGCCAACTGCTCGTGCGCCATGTCCGCGACGTGGCCATTCAAAGCTGCGACCTGCAACTCTTGCCGCATTCGCAAACACCCCTGGCCAAACGATGGAGGCGCGCGGCGGTTCCTTTCAATGGCAAGGTGCCGCCACAGGTGCTCATCCCCGATTGCGTGGACGAGACGATCTTGCTTTTCTCCGCGCCATCGACCAAGGCCTCCTTCGCCTTTCCTTCACTGCGGAAAGCGGTGAAACCGTGGACCTTGTAAAGGAGGGGCGCGGAGAGCTCGGCGCACGGTACATGGCGAGCGGCGGGTGGCGTGCCAAATACTCGAAGGAGCGTTTTGTCGACGACTTCGCCGAGCTCTCGTCGGCATGAGGCGCTGCGTAGATCGGACTTTTCGACGACGTTTACCACAGGCTCGAGGACGGCGAGCGCACCGCCGATGTTTTGCGCGACTACGTCGCCGATGCACGCAGGCCACACGACTTTGCGTACTCCTGCGCGCTACCCTCATTCGAACGACCACACGGCCATCGCCGAAGCGCCCGCCGCAAAAGAATGCTGCGCGCCGAGCGCCGCTACTCCCAAAGGCATGAGTGCAAACACGTCGACACGAAGCGATGGCGGACCGGCAATCCTGATTTCCGCGCCGAGGCGCATACTTGCCGCGAGCATCGCGAGCATCGTGTCGCCATCATCATGTTCGCTTGGCAAAAACGTCGTCACCACGCCGCCGCATAGGCGTAACGCCGTCGGTGCAAAACAAAGCGAGCCAAAGAGCGGGGATCATATCGCCACGAAATGCATTCGAGGTCGGTAATGCATAAGCGACATCGAGTTCAATGCGCAGGTGCGGCACGCGAATAGACGGGACGAATCCAAGAGAAAGAGTGGGCCGACCCATTGCATCGGCGTCGCGCCCATGCCGGGCAATGCGCCGAGACCGAAGTCAAAGCGACGCACGGCTGGGGGTGGCGTGGAGACGGGGCACTTCGGACACGGCGGGCATGCTGGGGAAGGCGCGGGTTCCGGAGGAGGCGGAAGAGGGGGACACTGGGGCCAAGGTTCGGGCGGCGGCGGCTTCTCGAAGGCGCCCAGGAGCGTCGCTGCGGTACGTGCCGCTTCGTAAAGCACTCGGTGACATTCCTCTCTGACGCCGAAGGGCTGGTGATGCTCAGCCATGGTTGTCCCGGTTGCATCCACCAGCGTCACATCGACCAGCTTTTCACCCCTCGGAGAACGATGGATGCGGACCATGAGCCGGCGAGCTGCATCAGGTGTCCACACGCTTTCAGCCACCCAGTTCCGCAGGAGCATGTCAAACGTCACGCGATTGTTACAACTCTTGGGCGCTCGGCTTGCATCGAAGTCGAGCTGCGTCGGAGCGATGGCGGGTGCGTCGAGGGCAAACGCCGTACGAACCGGCAAGGTTAGCCCGAGCGTGAAGAAAAAGAGCAGGAGGGTGGACGATTTTTTCGGGATTCCGGTAGCCTCGTACCCTATCCCGTCATGACGCATCGACCACCGACTGATCCCCCGACGATCCGCCGAAGGTCCAGCCATCCCAGGATGTTCGCCGCATGCTCGCTTCGGCTTTTGGTTTGTCGAGACCAGAGTTCGACGACCTGGTGAAGACCATGATGGCGGTGGTGCGGAAAGTGGGTTGTCCTGCGCATGTTCATCCCTTGGAGGTCGTGCATGATGCCTTCATCAAGGCCCTAGACAAACCCATTTCGAAGCGCCGGTCCAGCACTGACCGAGAAAAATTCATCGGGTGGATGTGTGAGCTCGCGAGATATGCGGCTTTGACCAATCGCGGGTCCAAACATCGCAAGCTTTTAGGCGAAGAGCTCACCGATGCGAACATCGCCGCCGCGCTCTCCACGCCCGCCCATGTGCCCGACGTGGGTATGCGCAAAGCTCTAGAAGAGGCGTTGGCTCTGCTCGATGCCAAAGACCTGGCGCTCTTGTATGCTCATTACGTCGAAGACAAGACCGTGCAGGAGATTGCCGACGAACAGAACCGGCGTTGGTCAACGGTTGACTCGCGTCTTCGCCGGGTGCGGCGCTTGCTGCGCGCGGCCATGCAATCAACCATCATCGCCTTCGTCTTGTTCGTCGCAAAAAACGCCCGCGCACAAGGTGCTCGTTTGGCCCGGCACGTTTCGCGGTTGCTTCCGCATGCGACCCACGCGGCGTGCGCGATGACCGTCGCCGTGGTCTGCGGAATCGTCGCGCATGGGAATTCGACGGCTACGCCAGTACGTCAGGACATACCGTCGCTCGTGGCGTTGGCCCCACCAGAGACAGCCACCACGAATGCTATGGCGCCGCCCTTGCCCCAGGAGGTTGCGCCCGTAAAACCGATTGGCCTTGACGAACTCGGCGAGCAGTGGTCTGCTTCGACCATGAAGTCGACCAAGTTTGCCCTTTGTCTCCAAACAACCGTCGTCCCCTTTGGTTTTCTCTTGGCGTCCGCCATGACCGCTGGAGCTTGCGCCGGGACGGACCGCCAAACGCCTCCACCGCAAGAGCCAGAGGAGGAGTACGATCCAGGCGGGTATGACCCGTATGACCTGGCGTGTCAGAGCGAGACAGCCCGTGGCAACGACTGTCTTTCGAAGGAAGAGTGGTGCGCAAAGAGGGGCATGCGCCCCGCGCGTCGCGGCTGCAAGTGACCACGAGGTTGCGCCCGTAAAACGGATTGGCCTTGACGAACCCGGCGACCAGTGGTCTGCTTTCACCATGAAGTCGACCAAGTTTGCCCTTTGTCTTCAAACAACCGTTGTCCCCTTTGGCATTCTCATGGCGTCCGGCGCGGTCAAGAAGAATCGCGACAATCCCAAATACAAACGCTACTTTGCCGACGGCTTGCGCGCCGTGACGGCCGCAGAGTCACGGGAAGAAGAGCCGAAGATCGTCGCCGACATCCTCGAATCCATGGCCGAGGACGAAAACGATCCGGAGATTGGCGCTGTCGTCACGCAATGGAAATCAAAGCTCGCCGCTGCACGAGCGAAGGTGATCGCAACGGTCGAATCGCTCGAAACGACGGAAAAGGCCATTGCGTACATCAAAGACAAGAAGCTGCCCGTGCTGATGGCAACGTGGCGCGAGGAATACAAGAAACTCGAAGGCGCGCTCCTCACGGTTTATGCTTCCAATCCGAAGCGCGTCGCGCGGTTCTTCAAACCCTTTCGGAAGAATCGAAAAGTCTCCAAGCTTCAAACGCCCGTCGTGCCTCCCGCATCGCCCTGAAGCTGCACAAAGCGGTATCAGGCGCCTTGTCCGGCGCCTTGGACGTGCACAATCGAGTCGAACAGGGCTTCGGCGCGTCCGTGGACGTGCACAATTCGAGGGAACGCTCGTTGTGCGTCGTCGTGACGCTGTGAGGCGGCGAATTACGAAGTAAGCACCATGCTCAGGCGCGACGTTGGGGGGTTGACCTACGTTTGCTTGACTTGCAACAATTCGAAGCTGTAGCCTGCCTGCCGCGGGAGGCAGCTTGCGATGACGGCATGGCTTCGCTTTCTCTGGGTCGCTTGGGCGCTGGTCTTGCGGCGATGGGCTTGTTCGTGTGCGCTGGTGCTCGTGATGCCAGCGACGAACGCCTCAGCCGCGCCGGCCCCGGTCGAAGTGTGCTGGAGGCCTGACAAATTGGCGGCGGATACCGATACATTTGTCATCGTCAAGGATACGAAGGGGTGGAGGGAGGTCGGTGCATGGAAAGGGACGAGGACCGATCATCATCTTGTTTACAAGCACAACCCAAACCTTGGCCCCGATAGCCTCAATAGGTTTCCCGAGGATATTCGCAAGATTGCGTGGACTTGCAAGCGAGCACCCGCGGTTCAGCCGCCGCCGGCTGCGGATCCACCACCTCCGCCGCCCCCGCCAAAGCCGCCCCCGCCGAAGAAGACCACGCCGAAGCCGCAAAAGAAGAGCGCGAGCGATGGTCCGAAACCACTGCCACAACCGATTGCGCGGCCAGCGCAAAAGCCTGTTGCAAGGCCAGAGCAGCCGCGGAAAGCGCCGTCGGTGTTGCCTGGTGGCGAGCGGTTGCTGCCGAAGGACGAGCTGGCGCGCGTGCTGCCGGATGCAAAGGACGCGTCGCCATTGCCTCGGCCGTCGCTTTCGCATTTCGCTGTGAATTGCGCGGATGAAAAGGCGCGGTGCAAGCGTGACGCGGAGCTCTCCATGCCTGCCGAGCTGCGAGCAACGCTCACGGCGATCTTGGCGCAGTCGTGTCGAGACAATGCCCGCCCGGATCCTCGGTATGCGGGGCAAACGTATCGGGATCCATTGCAGCAACTTGAAACAAAGTTGCTCGTGGCTGCTCTGAGGTGGGCGGGTGAGCAATTGGCGGAGCCGCGAGTGATTCCGCCGCAGCCGCGCGAGATATTGCCATTGCCGAAGCTCGTGGTGCAAAAGCCGGTCGCTCAGGACGACGCGTTGTCATTGGAAGATCCCCGCGTGCAATTTGGCGGGGGATTGGTTTCTGGTGGCGCGAGTGGCGCCGTGCCGTTCGGTTCGGCCGGTGCCGAGGTCGCGATTCAACTGCGCCTGCTTCCGAAAGGCACGTATTGGGCGCAGGTGGGGCGTGCGTGTGGAGAGATTGCCGTCGGCACGGGTCAAATTGTCCTTGGTTGCACAGGCATGGGTGCTGGTGCCGGGATGAGCAGCACGGGTGGCGGGGCCATTGTCGGCGTGCCCATCGCGGCGGGGTCGTTTGCCATTGCGACCAATGGCTGTGCGACGCTCGCCAATGGCGTGCGCAATGCCGGGCAATTGCTGAGTGAAGGCGCTCCTCCGGACGCTCCGCCTGCACCGTCACAGGTCAAGCTTCTGGAGCCCAAGGCGAAACCGTCGGCGCAAGCGCCGCCGCCGCAAGGCAGCGCCGCCACCCGCGGCGAAACCGGCACAGGCGCCACCTGCGCAGCCGGTGACGAAGACGACGATCAAGGACTCGTCCGGCAAAACGATCGCAACGACCACGACGAGCTCGTCAGGTACGAGGACGACGACGCGACCGCGGCAACCACTCCCCGCGGAGCCTGCGGAGCTCAAGCCTTACGGCGGACCGGGAGGCGGGCACCATGTGCCTGCAAAGAGGGCTTTCGAAGGCGCGCCAAGGTACGATCTCAAGAAAGCACTCGCCATTCCCAATGCTGAGACTGATAAATTGGGGGTGAAACACGCCATCGTAACGGGTGCACAACGAAAGCGATACAAGGCATTTTGCAGAAACCGGTCAGCCGCTGACATGGGAGGCTATCGCCAAGATCGAAACAGAGGCGTTGGTGGACGCCAAGATGAACCTTGACATGGCCCAAGCGACCGTGGCCAAGGCGATCAAGGCCCTCAGAGACGCCGGCATCTCTGCACCAGTTAGTATACCGTGGGGTAAATGATATGTCCAAAGAAGCGATTGAAGAGTTTGCTGAGCTGCTCGTATGCCATGTGCGCGACGTGTCCATTCAGCAATGCGATATGACACTGGGACCGGATTACCGAGGACCAGACGGCCAGCGATGGCGGGCCGCCGCGGTTGCCGCGGGAGGTCAGGCGCCCGCGAGTATGGTGATACCGGACTGTGTGGACACGACGATATTTGAAGTGCTTCGCGAAACAGACGACCAGGAGATCCTTCACCTTTCGTTCACCACGAACCATGGCGAGATCATGGACCTACTGGTTGAGGGCGGTGGTGAGCTGGGCGGATGGTACATCGGGACCGGCGAGTGGCGTCCGATGTATTCGAAGGAGCGTTTCATCGACGACTTCGCGGACATCCCCACCGAATGGGGCATCGCTACACCGGAGCTCGCCCCCATTCTCGAAGAGCTTCCCATGCCCCGCAGAGCCATCGAAGAGCTCGGCCAACTGCTCGTGCGCCATGTCCGCGACGTGGCCATTCAAAGCTGCGACCTGCAACTCTTGCCGCATTCGCAAACACCCTGGCCAAACGATGGAGGCGCGCGGCGGTTCCTTTCAATGGCAAGGTGCCGCCACAAGTGCTCATCCCCGATTGCGTGGACGAGACGATCTTGCTTTTCTCCGCGCCATCGACCAAGGCCTCCTTCGCCTTTCCTTCACTGCGGAAAGCGGTGAAACCGTGGACCTTGTAAAGGAGGGGGCGCGGAGAGCTCGGCGCACGGTACATGGCGAGCGGCGGGTGGCGTGCCAAATACTCGAAGGAGTTTTGTCGACGACTTCGCCGAGCTCTCGTCGGCATGAGGCGCTGCGTAGATCGGACTTTTCGACGACGTTTACCACAGGCTCGAGGACGGCGAGCGCACCGCCGATGTTTTGCGCGACTACGTCGCCGACGCACGCAGGCCCCACGACTTTGCGTACTCCTGCGCGCTACCCTCATTCGAACGACCACACGGCCATCGCCGAAGCGCCCGCCGCAAAAGAATGCTGCGCGCCGAGCGCCGCTACTCCCAAAGGCATGAGTGCAAACGCATCGGTGCGAAGCGACACCGGCCCGGCAATCCTGAATTCCGCGCCCAAGCGCAAACTTGCCGCAAGCATCGCGAGCATCGTGTCGCCATCATCATGTTCGCTTGGCAAAAACGTCGTCACCACACCGCCGCATAGGCGTAATGCCGTCGGTGCAAAACAAAGCGAGCCGAAAACCGGAATCATATCGCCACGAAATGCGTTCGATGCTGGCAATGCATAAGCGACATCGAGTTCAATGCGCAGGTGCGGCACCCGAGGCGATGGGACGAGTCCAAGCGAAAAGAGCGGGCCGACCCATTGCATCGGCGTCGCGCCCATGCCGAGCAATGCGCCGAGACCGAAGTCAAAGCGACGCACGGCTGGGGGTGGCGTGGAGACGGGGCACTTCGGACACGGCGGGCATGCTGGGGAAGGCGCGGGTTCCGGAGGAGGCGGAAGAGGGGGACACTGGGGCCAAGGTTCGGGCGGCGGGGGTTCTTCGAAGGCGCCGAGGAGCCTCGCCGCGGCACGCGCCGACTCGTAAAGCACCTTGTAACATTCTTCTCTGGCGCCGTAGCGCTCATGATGCTCTGCCATGGTGGCCCCGGCAGCATCCACGAGCGTCATGTCCACCAGCACGCCCCCCATGGGAGAACGACGGATACGAACGACCAACCGGCGGTCGGCATCGGGTGACCACACATTGACATCCATCCAGTTGTCGAGCAACGTACGAAACGTCGCGCGATCGTTGCAAAGCTTTGGCGCTTGGCTCGCATCGAACTCCAGCCGCGCCGACGCGATGGCGGGTGCGTCGTGGGCGAACGCCGTACGAGCCGGCAAAACCCCAACCAGGCCAAGCATCAAGAAAAATGTGAGCCATGGTTTCGTGATTTCGATAGGCTCGTGTCCTAGCATATCATGAGCCGCCCGCCCTCGACCCCTCCGCCCGAAGGCCCGCCCGAACCTCAAAAGCCATTGAACGAATCCGTCATGGCATCCGCGTCCGCATTGGGGTTGTCGAAAGATCGCGCCGAAGAGCTGATCAACGCGATGCGGGCCATGATTCGCAAAGAGGGTTGTCCGGTGCACCTTCATGACGATGCGCTGCAAGATGCGTTCGTCACGGCACTAAGTAAACCAAATTCGGTCGAGCAGCGCATCAAAGACTGGAACCGGTTCATCGCGTGGATGGCCACATTAGCCCAATTTGCGGCCATGACCACCCGCAACGCAGAACAACGACGACGCGAGTGCGACGAGCCCTCGGATGAGAAAATTGCCGAACGGCTCGCCACGTCAGAACCGATGAAGGACTTTCTGGCCCTCGAACTGTTGCAAAGGCGCGTTTGCAGCTCGATCCGGAAGACGAAGCGCTGCTCGAGGCGTACTACGTCGATGAGAAGACCATCCAGAAGATCGCCAACGAGCGGAACCTGCCCTGGTCGACGGCCAAATCGCGCCTCGACCGCGTGCTGCGCCTGCTTCGCGTCGCCATGCAATCGATCGTCGTCGCCATCGTCGCGCTCGTCACGAAAAACGCTCGTGCTCAAGGTGCGCGTTTGGCCCGGCACGTATCGCATCTGCTTCCGCATGCGACACAAGCGGCGTGCGCGATGACCGTGGCCATGGCCTGTGGCGTCATCATACCCGGAAGCGCGATGGCTACAATGGTACGTCAAGACGCACTTGCGTCCACACCGTTGGAGCCACCCGATACGGTCACCACGGGTTTTGCTGCGCCGTCGTTGCCCGTGGAGGTTGCGCCCGAAAAACGGATTGGCCTTGACGAACCCGACGAGCAATGGTCTGATGCCCCCATGAAGTCGACCAAGATCGCCCTTTGCCTCCAAACCACCGTTGTCCCCTTCGGCTTTCTCATGGCGTCTGCCATGACCCAACTTGGCTGCGCTGGAGCCGAACAGCATACGCCTCCGCCGCAACAACCCGATGAGGACGACTACGACCCAGGCGGGATGGATCCGTACGACATGTCATGTGAGAGCCAGAGAGCCCGCGGCAAAGAGTGCCCTACGAAGGCAGAGTGGTGCGCAAGTATGGGCATGCGCCCGGCACGCCGCGGCTGTCAGTGAGCATCGGGTTGCGCCCGTAAAACGGATTGGCCTTGACGAACCCGGCGACCAGTGGTCTGCTTTCACCATGAAGTCGACCAAGATCGCCCTTTGTCTTCAAACAACCGTTGTCCCCTTTGGCATTCTCATGGCGTCCGCCATGATCCAACTCGGCTGCGCAGGAGCCGAACAACATCCGGCGCAGCCGCAGCAACCCCAGTATGTGGAGCGCGATTTCTATGAAGTCATATGCGTCAATGCGGGCACTCCGGGCGACAAGTGCCCCCCAAAGGCAAAGTTATATCGTGACTTGGGGTTATGCTCCGACCGAAACAAAGACTGTCCGGAGTAGGACGAGGTCGCGACCGTAAAACGGATGGGGCTCTCGATGAGGCCCATGCACCTCGCCCCTGACCCACCTTGCCCCGTGACGCGGACGGATACCTCGAACGACCCCTCGTCCATGCAGCCCGACGACCATCTGCAATATTTTTGACCCTGTCTCCTGATTCTGTTACGACGTTCGTCAGGAGGACTTGTCCATGGAAATGCCGATGGCGGATACATCTGCCGATGCCTATCTCCCCAAAAGTACGTACACCGTGTCGCGTGTCGCGGCAGATCCCAAAACCGCGGGGCTCGAAGCTGTGCATACGAGCATCAAAACGACGCTCCGCGAACGCGATGACCTCGAGGAGCAAGCGCAAAAAAAAGCTGCATTGCTCGATGCGGACGACGAAGCTTGTGATGATATCGTCGAAGAATTCGAATTGCATCTGCTCGGCGCGGTCAAGAAAAATCGCGACAATCTCAAATACAAACGCTACTTTGCCGACGGCTTGCGCGCCGTGACGGCCGCAGAGTCACGGGAAGAAGAGCCGAAGATCGTCGCCGACATCCTCGAATCCATGGCCGAGGACGAAAACGATCCGGAGATTGGCGCTGTCGTCACGCAATGGAAATCAAAGCTCGCCGCTGCACGAGCGAAGGTGATCGCAATGGTCGAATCGCTCGGAAACGACGGAAAAGGCCATTGCGTACATCAAAGACAAGAAGCTGCCCGTGCTGATGGCAACGTGGCGCGAGGAATACAAGAAACTCGAAGGCGCGCTCCTCACGGTTTATGCTTCCAATCCGAAGCGCGTCGCGCGGTTCTTCAAACCCTTTCGGAAGAATCGAAAAGTCTCCAAGCTTCAAACGCCCGTCGTGCCTCCCGCATCGCCCTGAAGCTGCACAAAGCGGTATCAGGCGCCTTGTCCGGCGCCTTGGACGTGCACAATCGAGTCGAACAGGGCTTCGGCGCGTCCGTGGACGTGCACAATTCGAGGGAACGCTCGTTGTGCGTCGTCGTGACGCTGTGAGGCGGCGAATTACGAAGTAAGCACCATGCTCAGGCGTGACGTTGGGAGGTTGACCTACGTTTGCTTGACTTGCAGCAATTCCACTCTGTAGCCTGCCTGCTGCGTCGATGCGCACGCCGGATCGACTGCATGCCGCCGCGTCGATTTTTCTTGACATGCGGACGCACGTGTGCATTGGCGCGACGCTCGAGCTTACGACTTGCGTCCGGCATGCAGCGCTTCGAGCTCGGCGAGTTTAACGAGCGCGCGTTCTTTCTCGGCGCGTTCGTCGTCGACTTGCTTCAACGCAGCTTCCTTTGCGGTGCGTTCGTCGACGCTTGTTTCGACAAACCCATTCGCCATTTTACGATGGGCACCAGCGGCTCGATTCGAGGAGCTGCGCGGATGCAGCGCAACCGCAAGACGGAGCGATTCCGCCGCGGAACGTGACGGTGCGCCAGGGAAAGCAACACTGACACGAGAAAACCGCGATGAGCTCCGAGCGACGCGGACGACCCATCCGGCACGTTCTTGACGGCAATCGTTTGCCCCCAGTCGCCGCCGGCAAGATATATGTGACGGAAAGCAATTGCAAGATTTGGCCCAGGTACGGCGTTTGCGGTAGAGCCCTTTGTCGATACAAGACCGTTTGAACATGTGGGGTTTCGGGTCGCCTTCGGCGCCCTTCGGCCCCAAACCCCATGATTGCCCCGGAGGAGGCGCCCATGAAGCGCGTTGCCAAGACGTTGGTTCACCCAGTCATTCTTTCGCTTGCCGCCCTCGTGTCACACAGCGCGCAGGCCCAACAGTCGACGGAGTCTGCGCAGGGCTTTGCCATCAATCGGTACAACCCTGCGGAGCGAGGCAGTCAGTGGTTTGCACTCGATTCACTGGACTTGCGGGGACATGTTCGGCCGGCCGTTGGAGCGACCCTCGATTTGGCCTACAAGCCGCTCGTCATCTACAAACCGGATGGCTCCGAAGACACGACCGTCATCAATACACAGTTTTTCGCGCACATCGGCGCATCGTTGGTCCTCTGGGAGCGATTGCGCGTCGGCGTCAATTTCCCCTTCGCTCTGCAGCAATCGGGGGAAAAGGGGACGGTGGGTACGTTCAGCGTTCCTTCGCCGTCGGGCGCGGCGTTGGGCGATTTGCGATTGGGTGCCGACGTTCGTCTTTTTTGGGAAATATGGCGATCCGCTCACCATGGCTTTGGGCGTGCAATTGTTCACCCCGACGGGCAAACGAACCGAATTCACGGGCGATGAAACGGTTCGAGTCCTGCCTCGGCTTTCCGCAGCAGGGCAGTATGGCAAGTTCACCTATGCGGCCATGCTCGGCGTACAATACCGAGGGATGACCGAAGGATTCGTCGACACCAAGACGGGCACCGAATTCGCGGGGGGCGTGAGCGTCGGCGTAAAACCGCTCGATGATCGTCTCGTCGTGGGCCCCGAGCTTTATGGCAGCACGATCATTTCCGGCACCGACGACGTGAATTTCAAGCAGCCCAAAGCGCCGCTCGAAGTGATTTTCGGAGCGCATTACACCGTGGGGCAACTTCGTATCGGCGGCGGCGTGGGCCCGGGACTCACGCGCGGCGTGGGTTCCCCGACATTGCGCGCCGTAGCTTCGGTGGAATGGGTTCCCGGTGTTGCCAAACCCAAGAAACCCGTGCTCGTGCCGACGGAAGACGATCGCGATGGCGACGGCATCAACGACAACAAAGACGCGTGTCCCGACATCCCCGGAGTTTCCAGCGACAATCCGCAATTGCATGGGTGTCCGGTCGACGAGGCCACGGGCGTGCTGGTTTCGATTGATCGCGACAAGGACCGCGTGATCGACGCGGCCGACAAGTGCCCGGACGTACCGGGGCTTCGCGAGCCACCCGCGTCGCTCAAGCCCGAGCAAAAAGCGCTTTGGGAATTGAAGTACATTGGTTGCCCCGACGATATCGATGGCGACAAGATCGCGAACATACCGGATGCGTGCCCGACGATTCCCGGCCAACCGCACAAGGATCCGGCGCGTCACGGTTGTCCGATGGTCTTCGTTTCGGAATGCCAGATCAAGATCATGGATCGCATTTACTTCAAGACCGCGAGCGACAAACTCGAAACGATCGGGGAAAAGGGCCGGCTCACGCAAGCTGTCCTGCAGGGCGTCTATGATGTGCTTCGGGCAAACCCGAAGATCACGCGGATCGAAGTTCAGGGGCATGCCTCGCAGGACAATTATGCGAAAAACCAAGAATTGAGCGAGCAGCGGGCGGCGTCGGTCGTCAAGTGGTTGGTCGAGCGGAACATCGAGCCCGGACGGCTCGTTCCCAAAGGGTACGGAATGAGCCGACCGGCCCAGGGCGTGCCTGTCGATAGGAAGAACAAAGAGCTGCACCAACGGGTCGAGTTCCACATTCTAGAGCCCACCTGCGAGGCGAAGTGAGGCCTTTGGGGTCCGAAAGCGGCTTGCACCAACGGATAACGATCCATCCAAAAGAACGAGCTTACCGAGGAGAACCAACATGAAAACGATTCATCGCCCCCTTGGCTTCGTAGTTTCAGCAGCGATGCTTTTCGGCTCGAGTCAAACGCTCGCCCAAAATGTCCAGACGACCGAGTCGTATTGCAGCCCCGACGACACGACGGGGGGATTCTCGGATTCCGACAATTGGATCAACGGGGGAAAGCTGATGCTCACGGGCGCGGCAACGATCACGCCCGACGGCAAATTGAAGCTCACGGATTCCACGAAGCCCTTCAGCCAATCGGCGAACGTGTACTTCTACGATGCGCTCGATTTGAGCTATGTGGAAGGCACGAGCAATCGGCCGTTCCATACGTACTTCGCCTTCACCATTGGGCCCGAAGGTGGGGACAACGGGGGCGCGGGTCTATCGTTTTTGATGCAGAACAACGACGTCGGACAGACCGGTGCGAGCGGCGGCGGTATGGGATATGCGGGGATATCGACGAGTCTCGCGATCGAATTCGACACGCGCAGAGACGTACCGCCCATGGGCAATGCGCTTTACCCCGATCCGATGGTGGACCACATCGGGTTCATGCTCGACGGCAAGCAGGAAGAGCATCCGGCGTATATTTTGCCGATGATTGACGGCTCGCCGAATTTGACGCTTCGACGTCTGCACGTGTGGATTGATTACGCCGGAATGGGGGACAACAGCATTCGCATCTACGTGTCGGCGACGAAGCAGAAGCCGGCAACGCCGCTCATGTGGCAATTGAACAAAAATCCCCAACCCATGCTTCCGTTTCCCACGTTTCCCGATAATTTCGATGCCGCCGATTGGTTCACCGTCGTCATGGATAACAAGCCGGCTCAGGCGTGGGTCGGGTTTTCGGCGTCCACCTACAACGCAACGATTACGAACGATCACGTGATCGAAGAGTGGGAATTCAGCAATCAAGGGAGCCCGTGCACCTGTCAAGAACAGGATTATTGCTTGAACGCCGACCCGACGAAACCGGTATGCGATGTGGGTAGCAGCGGGGTATGTGTCGAGTGCCTGAAGGATGAAAACTGCGGCACGAAAAAACCGGTGTGCGACCCGATGGCGAAGGTATGCAATGAATGCACGTCGAATGGGGATTGCAATCGCTTTCCGGATGCTCCCGTATGCGATACCGACGAAACTTCGCCCACGAAAGGCGAGTGCAAAGGATGTGCGATGGGCACGACGTTCGATGCGGCCACGGGGACCTGCGTCACGGGAGAAGTGCCCGACCCGCCGACGGGTGCCGGCGGCGGCGGCAATACCGGGACGATTGGCGGTGGAGGTTTGTCGTGCGCGCTCGCGAGCGTCATCGGGGGCGATAACTCGAAAGCCGTGCTGCCGCTTCTTTTCGGCGCAGCGGCGCTCGTGATGCGCCGACGTCGGCGCAGCTAGGGCGAGGAAGCGAGAGCACGACAACTTTTGAAGATTTCGGAGCAGAAAAATGAATACCAGAAAAAACAGCTTCACGCTCGTGTGCGCATGGGCGGTCGTCGCGTCGCTGCTCACGGGCTGCGGTCCCCAGATGCCCGCAGAGAGTGCGGAAGGACCATCGGCGGCCCAGGCGAAAAAAGCGCCGGCCCCGCCGCCGCCGCCTCCTACGGTGGCGGATTGCAAAACGATGGCGCAAAAAGCAGCGACGAGTGTTCCCTCGACGTCGGGCACCGATGCTCAGAAGCAGTTCGACGATACATTTCAGATGTATCAGGAACCATTTCGCTGCTGCTTTGATGCGCTGTATGCCCCGCAAGCCCCTCGGATGAACGGGCAGGTGGCATTGGATGTGAAAGTCAACCACGAGGGCAAGCTGATCGGTGCCGAAGTGCTTTCGTCGGAATCGAACATCACGATGCCCGAGCTGCACACGTGCATGATCGACATTGCCAAGACGGTGACGTATCCCAAGCCCGCAAACGACAGCGCCATCGCGTACAAGCGGGTGTTCCAGTTCAAAGCACGCCGATGATGATGCACGGACGAGGCAAGTGCGCGCGGACAAACTCAAGCAGGAGCGGCTACGCGAATGCTACGCCACGATCTCTCGTGCTGCGCGCACGCCCGACAGATACGCCCCGTGGACCGTCGACGCGTATTCCTTGTTGGTCGCCTCTCCCGCGAAATGCAGCCTCCCCACCGGCTTGGCCAATGCGTCGTAATCATCCGGCCGCGCGCCCGGCGGCATATACGAATAGGATCCGAATGCATACGGATCGCTGGCCCAGCGCGTAATGAGAAAGCTCTCCGGATCAGGAATGCTCTTTTTGAACATCGTCCGGAACACCTCCATAGCCGCAGCAACGATGGCCTCGTCCGACATGGCCTCGAGCTCGCGCGCGTACGACCCCGCATGGAAGCAGACCAGCGTGGGCCTGCCGTCAATCTTGTAATAACTCATGCTCGTCGACCACGCGCCCACGTTTTGGGCGATGTACCCATGGTAAAGCAGGCCCTCGTCGGCCCAGAACGCTTGCGGGAACCGCAGCACCACCTTGTTGAGGACGCCCATGCCGAGCCGATCGATGGCCCCAAGCTTGGCCGCCGGCAAAGGCGGCTCGAAGCGTACGGCGCCTGCCTCGAGCACCCCGAGCGGGAGCGTGACGACCGCGTAATCACCTTCGAATGTCCCCTTTTCAGTCACAATGGTTGCACCCGTATCGTCGTAATGGATTTGCTGGACCACGTGCCCCGTACGGATATCGAGCTGCGACGCGAGCATATTCGTGACGCAGTCGTATCCTCGCGGAAATACGACGTCTGGACCATCGAATTTCGGACCCCAATCCCAGTAATAGAGCGACAAGTCCCCGGCATCGGCCGCAAATCCCAATTCGATGCTGGTGTTTACCGCAAGGAGCAGCCGCTGCCGCTCTTTGCCCGTGATCCCCTGCTCATCCATAATTTCGTCCATCGCTACCAAAAGCGGGATGTCGCCCAATCCCATCGCAATGCGCCGCTCCCGAAGCTCGTCGAGCTCCTCGAGCAGCATATCGAATGCTGTCCAAATCGCCTCTTCCTCGTGCTCCGTGAGTATCCTGCCATCGGTGTCCCATGTCTGATAGGAATTGGAATGCGTGGGTATCGTCTCCGCACCGAAGTCTGCGGCAAGCTTGGCGATCGGGTTGCCTTCGGCACCGTGGATCCACGAGGCGCCGAGGTCCACGGGTTCGTCCGGGCGCGAGCGATCGGTGAACACCCTTCCGCCAATGCGGTCCCGCGCCTCGAGCACGATCACTTCGTGTCCTGCGCAGGAAAGCTCGCGCGCGGCGGCGAGCCCCGCAATGCCTGCGCCGATGACGATGACGCGCGTTCGCCGCGCACTCGGCGCGAGCCGGGGCCGCGGTTCTTTACAAGCCGGGAAAACGTGCGCGCTCGATGCGGCAAGAAGAAGCTTCAACCATTGACGACGTTGCATGCCGCGAGGTCACACTGCGGCACGCGATCCGTCAAGACGGTAACTCTACATTTTTAAAAATGCAACAATGGGGAAATCCCAGCACAATGGGATATCTTGTCATCGATTGCGCACTCGAGGACGCTCATTCCCTTTTGATCAGGGCGAGCAGCGCGTCTTCGGCGCTGAAATCGTATTCGAGCTTATCGGCCAAGCCCTCCCGTTCGAACCACTCGTACGTTTGGGTCTCGCCTGACTTGAACGTGTAGAGTTGTTCGTAGTTCAAGTCGTCCTGCAGCTTTTTGGTGCTGAAAAGGACGGGCGCTTTCCAGCCGTGAATGAAGGGCGCGAGGCGCTGGATGATGGGCCGGTCATTGGATGGATTTCCGCTTTCGTCGGGTCCCAAGCCGAGGCGGGCGCGGTCGATCACGGCATTGGGAGCATATTCGTCCATGATGTGGGCGGGGACGAACACCTTTTGCGCCCGTACGCCCGCAATTTCGGCCAACGTATCGACATATGCTTCGTCGGTGAAATAATCTTTGCCAGTGACATTGTAGATTTGTCCGAAAGTTTTGGGGTTTTGCATCATCAGCCGCAAAGCGCGGGCTTCGTCTTCCACGTGCCCGACCATGCCGAGCGTCGTGCCGTCGCCGGGAATGAGGATTTCTCGACCGCGCAAGAGTCGCACCCACATACGCTGTTCTCGGTCTGGATAACGGTTGTGGGGACCCAGCACCATGGCGAATCGCGCAATGGATATGGGAAATCGGCGCTGCCGCCACACATTCAAGAGAAAACGCTCGCACATGATTTTGTTGCGCCCATAATCTTGCTGCAGCGGCCCGAGCTCGACGGGCGCGTCCTCGGTGAGCGGCATGATTTTGGAGGGCGCATACACGGTGGTCGTGCTGGCGAAGATATAATGATCCGTGCGGCCTTCGAAGATTTCGACCATGCTTTGCACGTCGTCCAGCGTATAGGCGCTGATATCCTGAACGCAGTCGAATTCCTCGTTGCCTAGAGCTTCTTTCAATTGGTTGTGGTTTTTGCGATCGGCATACAGGCGCCGGACCTGCCGCGGGAGCACGACGGGGGTGATGCCGCGATTGAGGACGGTGACGTCGTGCCCGCCGTTCACCAATTCGCGCACCAAATGATACCCATTGAAGCGAGTGCCTCCCATGACGAGGATTTTCATATTCGTCACTCCTCCTGTCGCTCGATGGCGTGGTTTCGGCACGCCGGACAACCGCATCAATCGCAAAGCCAGCGCATCAGTGTCTCCATTCCGGGCTTACCGGTTCGTGTCATCCATTGCAGGAGCCAGTAGCAGAGCCCGAGAAATACGAAGGCCAACGGCCAGGATACCGTGATTGGCAATGCTTTCTGCCAATGCGCGGTCGGCTCGGGCCCCGTGACCATGCCATAAATCCAGAGCGGCCAGATGTGGACCAAATGGTGCAACACATAGACCGAAAGGGCGCGCGGACCAAATATCGTAAAGACCTGCGCGAGTTTGCTGTCTTTGGGAATGACGGAAGTGGCGTCGACCCAACGATGCAGCAGCGTAAACGCCGTGATGGCTAGGCCCAGAGTGCCCAGCATGTACTCGACGGATGCCGGAAACATCCTCCAGCCTTCGAGCCAGATGTTTTGCACAATCGACGGGCTATGAGGACGAAGCAACGTCGCCGCGATCCACGCTCCGAGCAGACCAACGCCGATATACGTCAATCGATTGAGCGTGGCGGGCGGGCAAGTGGTATCGGGGGGCATCAAGCGCGAAGTAACCACGAACCCCACAATGGGATAAACAATCCACGGAAAGATTGGGAAATACCCATTGACGAGGAAGCCCAACAGCACGTCGGACAGCGTCAGATCGAAATCGAACGTGTTGCTCGTCCAGTACGCAGGGTATTCAGTGAGAACTCGTAGAGTGGGACTGATGACGAAGATCACGGCGCATATCATCAACAGAATGGAGCTCGGCAATTTGCGGGCACCATTCAGGACGATCAACCCCACGCCGAGAAACGTCAAAATGTCCCAGATGAACGCGTCCTCGGGGAGCCAGACGAAGACATTGAACAGGATACCCACGCCGAACAAAAACAACCCGCGACGAATGGAGATCTTGCTGATCTCTGAATCCTTCGTTTTGCGCACGCGCGGATTCTCGAGCCACAAAAAGTAGCTGACACCCAGGAGAAAAGCGAAGAGTGGCGCCCCGAAGCCGGCCGGGCCCGGATGGTGAAACCCCGAAAGGTTTCCCACGAAATGCACCTGCACCATGACGAAAATGGCCACGGTGCGGAGGATGTCGATCGACAAATAGCGCATGGGTCAAATCCCGTTTGCAGCGAGCAAATCAACGATGAGTGCCAGCGTCTCCGTCGCCAGAAGGATGATGATGATCCAGTTCAAACGGGCCTCTTTCTGAGCGATCACGAATTCGCTCGAGCGGTGGCCGCACATCTCGTAGACCCCCGCGAGGAGCTCGAGCTGTTCGTCGACGAATTCCATTCGTTCGGATAGCTGCGCCCGTTCTTTCAGGCGCTCGTTCAATTGGCTGGCCAATGTTGGAGGATGGATCGGCGGCTGGTGAATGACGGGATCGATCCGGGCCAAACGCGCGCGCAGGCCGACGACCTGCTGGAATCGCTGCGCAAGCTCGTCTCGTTTCGCCATTGCTTGCGTGTCGAACCGAAATGCGAGCGGCGTATCGGTTTCCAGATGGGGCCAAATCCGAGCAAGCTCCGCTTCGATCTTGCGAGTTTCCCCATCGTGAAATGAAAAATCGACGACCGCGTGACGCAGCGCCTCCATTCGATCGGCCGAAGCAATGAGCCCCGCGCGCCCTGGGGACCAAATGACCCGCGCTCCCCAAAGCATGATCAAAATTCCGCGCCGAAGCTCTTGCGGAACCCCCGGCTCGACCCAATTCCAAACATTCGCCAAAACCTCGGGATCCTCGTGATCGCTCGTCGGCACGATCAACATCGTCACGTCGGCAGGAGGCTCTGCGGCAGAGCCTTTCACCAATACCGCGTGGCACGCGTGAGGCTCATTGAATTCCATGAGCGTCATCTGTGCCGTGTCAGCCCGGGTGACGAATGCCACTTGCTGGATTTCCGCGCCGTCGGGCAAACCCTGCAGCAATTGAATGGATGCGGGCGAAGTTTGCTTTTTCGGCGGTGTACTTTGGGTATGCATGATTTGCTCGCTCGGTTAATTGTCGATGATTCGAGAAGCCAACCACTCTGCTACGTATTCAGCCGAATCCAGGACTCCGTTGAGCGTCGAGTCGAACAAGTAGTCACCGACGACGAATAGGTCCGGATGTCCCACGGGTTCCGGTTGATGTTGCAGGTTTCGGGCACGCGGCGTAATTCCGCCCGGAATCGCGTTCACGGCGTATGGCCAGCGATGAACCCGGCCTTCCCGAAACCATTGCCGGCCTTCGGCCAAGAAATCAGGCAATGACTCCAGCGCCGCCGCAATCAGCGTCGCATCGTCGAGCGCGCTCATTTCCAGCGCGGGCTGTCCACCCAAGAGCCAACCGAGCACGCCGTATGTCATTTCCGGCGCCCGCGTCCCCTCGTCATACAAACAGCACCCGCCAAACCGATCCAGCATGAAGAACGCGTCGTCCAGCTTGGCTCGCCAAAAGGGCCGTTCGAACAGCAACGTCATTCTCAAATAATGCGCCGGATGATCGTAGTGTGCGCAATGTGCTCGCATTGCTTCTGCAAGGCGTTCACCGCGGAATTGGAGGTGCGTCAGGTAATTGTGCGGCAGCGCGATGATCACGAAATCAAACGAATCCTCGCCCAATACCCCACGATGATCATGCGCCACCACGAGCTTGCCATCCGCTCCCCGGCCGATTTCGGTCACCACGTGATTCAACCGCACGGTGGCGCTGATCCGTCGCGCCAGCTCCTCGGGCAACCGCTCGTTGCCCCCGCCGATGCGATACAGTTGCATGTAACTGGGATCATTCATCAAATAATTGTGCATTCCGTACTCGACGCTCGTTCGCTCCGGCTCGGTCGCGAGATCGCTATGGATCAGCGTCTCGATGTAACGACGTGTCGCGGCCGGGCGAATCTTTTCCAAGAGCGCATCGAAGCGCGAGGTCTGGGGCGACGCGGCAGGGTCGCCCGCGTAATACTCCAATGGGCTCACCATATCCTTGGCCGCTCGATCGAAGGAGAGCAGTGCAGCGCATGCTTCTGCCCCAAGGTGCGCCCGCATATCATCCAGATTGCACAGGATCTTCTGATCCAGGATGACCGACGAGCTGCCAATGGGGCTGATGGAAAGTCCCAGCTCGGCAATCAATGCTTTGAGCGGATCGTCGTCGACTGGCGAGTAGTCATAAAACTCGGCCGCACCTGCCTCGTATTGCGCAGGCAATGCCTGAAACCGCGATGTGTGAATTTTCCCTCCAAGCCGATTGGAGGCTTCGAACAGCGTCAGATTCATCGGCGAATTCGCCGTCTTCTGCAGCAGATATGCAGTCATGAGACCACCTGGTCCGCCGCCGATGATGGAAATTCGTTTCATTTCGCTCACCGTTTCGCCTGCGCGAAAGCGACTGCCCACGCCAATACACGGCGACGGGCGGCCTCATCCAATCATTGTTCGAAGCGACGCGGACGCACGACCTGCCGAGCCTGATTCGCTGTCAGGATGGCCCCTGCTTCCATCGTGAATATCGTCCGGATGCATTGCGCGAATGGGGGACATCGCGGCGATGGTGGAGGACCTTTACAGGTGCGCAATTCGCTCCTGCGCCGTCACATGTGTATGGACCTGGGGTCCGTGGTGATTCGGGCGGAACACCTAAATCGCCATTTCGCGAATGGTCGGCGCGACCTTCAATGGCGGCTCCGT
Organism: Polyangiaceae bacterium; assembly: GCA_016715885.1. Taxonomy (NCBI): domain Bacteria; kingdom Pseudomonadati; phylum Myxococcota; order Polyangiales; family Polyangiaceae; species Polyangiaceae bacterium. Next base: position 35,403 of record JADJXL010000007.1, on the reverse strand, counting down.
CCACTTTTGTACTTCTCCGGTGGATACGCCCGGTGCAATCTCGCAAAGAACGAGACCTTCGGGAGCCACGTCGATCACCGCGAGCTCCGTAATGATGCGGTGAACCACCCTGTGCCCCGTCAGCGGCAGCGTGCACTGATTCCTAATTTTCGGCGACCCGTTCTTCGCCACATGATCCATGATGACGACGACCCGTTTTGCGCTCACGACCAAATCCATTGCGCCGCCTATCCCCTTCACCCTTTGGCCGGGGATCATCCAATTCGCGAGATCGCCCTTTTCGGAAACTTCCATTCCCCCCAAGATGGCAAGATCGATATGCCCGCCCCGGATTTGCCCGAACGACTCGGCGCTCGAAAAGGTGGCGGCCCCGGGCAACATGGTGATCGTCTCTTTTCCGGCATTGATGACGTCCGGATCTTCGTCTCCCGGAGCAGGGTATGGGCCAATGCCGAGCAATCCGTTTTCGCTCTGCAGCACGACCGTCATCCCGGCTGGTATGTAGTTCGCGACCAGCGTCGGCATACCGACCCCGAGATTCACGTAGTCACCGTCTCGCAATTCCTGCGCTGCGCGTTTTGCAATTCGTTCCCGTGTGAGTGCCATCGTGATGCCCTCCGGGTCGTGCGCCGTCATGTCCCGCGAATTCCGATCACGGCAATGGCAGGGTCATTTCCAGCCGGCTCCCTCGAATGCCCAAGGTCCCCGAGCGCAACATAGAACGAGCTGCGCAAGCGCCAAGTCCCTACCACCCGCTCGACGCGATCCCCGGTATCGTCGACGATGTTCAGGTTCTGCACCTCATTGGGCACGAAGACCCACGCACCGAGCATCCCCGATCGCGAATCGCCGCAAGGCGGATTATCGACGGGGGCGGCCCGAGATCATTGACGCGCTGCGCCTCCACGATGAACCGTCAAATCAATGACGGAAATAATGAATAACGCGTTGATTATTTCAAGAATGCGGTTGGTCCATTACCAAAATCGACTTGTTTTTGCCTGCAACGTTGATCTATAACTGGGCAACTCCAAATCGAGAGCAGACAATCCATGGACGGCTCCACACCTCGTCAATCGATTGACACAGAGACCCTTCGCGCTCGTATTTTCGCGCTCGAACATTCATTGAAGCGAGCCGAAGCCGAGCTCGCGGCATCCCGCGCTTCCGAAACTGAAATGCGGGCCGTCCTGTCGGCAATGACGGACGTGGTGCTCGTCATGGACTCGACGGGTCGTTATGTGAGGATTGCGCCGACCGCGCCGAATAAGCTGTACAAGCCCAGCGATGAGCTGGTCGGCAAGAGGTTGCACGAGGTCATGCCGGCCGAGGCGGCGGATTTTTTCCTTTCCAAGATCGAGGCATGTTTGCGTTCGCAGGGGCTGGTCACAATGGAGTACAGCCTCCCGATCAATGGCAGCGATACGTGGTTTTTTGCCAATATCTCGCCGATGACGGGCGACCTCGTCGTCATCGTGGCGCGCGACGTCACCGATCGTAAGCGGATGGAGGAGGAGGCCGCGGAGAATGCGCGGCGGCAAGCGGTCATCGAGGCGCAGAACGCGGCGCTGGCGGAGCTGTCGACGCCGCTCATCCCCATTACCGACGGCATCGTCGTGATGCCGCTCATCGGCACGCTCGATTCTCAGCGCATGGTGCAGGTCATGGACACGCTGCTTCGAGGCATTTCGGAGCGCAGCGCACGGACGGTCATCCTCGACCTGACGGGCATTTCGGTGGTCGACTCGCAGGTCGCCGACGCGCTCGTGCAGGCTGCGCGAGGGGTCCAGCTCCTCGGCGCGGAGGTGATTTTTACGGGGATCCGTCGAGACGTGGCCCAGACATTGATCCATATCCAGGCCAACCTGGGCGGCGTCGTGACCCGCGGCACGCTTCAGAGCGGAATTTCCTTCGCAATGGGCGGGCAGTTCCGAAATAGCGTTGCAGGCCCGCGCCCTCAGGGACGCGGATAAGGCACGGACGACGCAAGTACGCGCGGACAAACCCAAGCACGAGCGGCTGCGCGACGAGTGGCACCTGTCACGAGCGCCCGAAAGCCAGGGCGACGAAATGCCTACGTACTTTTCCTAAAATGTGCTTTGATGTATGCCGTGAATGCCGCGCTGCTCCTCCCCATGCTCGTATGCATCGCGTCCTGTGCGACGAAATCGGTAGACCACACCCATTCGTCCTCGACGGCGGCCAAGTCGACCGAGCCTTCGGCGATGCCCGCAGCGCCTGAGAGCTCGATTTGTGGTGTATTGCCCGAGCTTGCGCATTACGGTGGGAATCCTCTGGTCGCAGACGACGACGTGCGAACGGTCGCGTTTTCGCCGGATGGGAAACGATTGGCCTCGGGTGGTGGAGGGAAACGCGGCAATGAAGTGCTGGTGTGGGATGCCGTAGCGGGCGCTCGGTCGTATGCGCTCGCGGCGGCAAGTGAACCTATCGTGAACGTCGCTTTTTCGCCCGACGGTCGTTTTTTGGCTGCGTCCGACCTAACGATATCCATTTTCATATGGGACCTGCAAAGCCGAAAGCTCGTGCACAAGCTCGAGCATGCCGGGGCGTCGATCTACGATATTGCGTACGCCGCGGATGGGCAAACGCTTGTCGCGCTCGATTCGAACGGTCGAGTGACCTCGTGGGACTTGCGCCAATCCAATCCCTCGTCGCGAATCATTCACGAACACCGCAATCTTTCGACTCGAATTGCCTTGTCCCCGGACGGCAAACAGGTCGTAGCCACCGCAGATGAAGGCCATTTTTGGATCATTCCCACGAATTCCGGCAAACGCGCGAAAGATATCGACAGCAGCGCCCACCGTGTTCATTCCGTCGCGTATTCACCGGATGGGAAAATCCTCATCATGGGCGAGCTGTCCAAGGATGGGAAAGATGGCGTTGCGCTGCGCGATCCAGCGACAGGGGCAAAAATCCGCGTGCTCGAGGGGCAATTCGGTTCCATTGGCGCTTTGGGGATGACCCCGGACAAACGCTGGGTCGTTTCGGGTAGCAATGCAGGACATCTCGTCGTCTGGGATGCGAATACGGGAAAAGCCAAGCTCGTCACCCGTAGCCGACAAGAAACTCCAATATGGCATCTCGCCATTTCGCCAGACGGGAAACGAGTCGCCGGGGCGGGCCGCTCGCGGTTGCTGGAAATATGGGATTTGGACAGTGGCGCGCCTTCGTTCAATGCATCCGGGCACACGGCGGCGATTGTCGAAGTGGCTTACTCGCGTGACGGAGCGCTCATTGCTTCCGGGGATACCGACGGCGTCGTTCTCGTGCGGGACGCGAGCACGGGCGCGGAAAAAGCGCGCCTTCCGCGCATGAGTTTTGGCATTGATACGCTCGTGTTTTCACCCGATGGCCGTCGATTGCTCACGATGGCCCATGGAAGCGCACGCTTTTGGGATACATCATCGTGGAAAGAGACGAACCGATTCGAACGGGGCCGCATGGAAGCGCTTCGGTATACTCCCGATGGCAAGTGGCTCGCTGCGAGTAATGAAACACGGATCGTACGATTGCTCGATGCGACCACCGGGGCCGAACAAAAGACGTTTGGCACTGCAAAACCGCAGGACGGGATGGCGCAAAACCTCATGACCCCAAGTTCCGTGGCGTTCACATCGGATGGGCAACGAATGGCCGTTGCTCGATGGGATCAGCCAGTGCACGTTTGGAATGTGCACACCGGCGCGCTCGAAAAAACGCTGGATGGAACGCTGTTCGTCACGTATTCCCCCGACGATCGGCTCATGATCACGGGCTTTGGAAAGGTATCGAAGCGGGCTCCTCCATTGCATTTGCAGATATGGGACGCAGCCACGGGAAATGCATTACGAGAAATCGACGCCGAGCCACCGGCCGTGTTTTCGCCGAGCGGAGACACGTTTGCGACCCTGTCGGAAGGCGAAGTGCAGCTTTGGGACTCGAATACGGGCGCGCGTGTTGCTCGGACAGAAGCGGGCGAGCAAGGGGCATTGTGTTTTGCATTTTCTCGCGACGGGAAACGAATCGCCACGGGAGGCGCGGATACGATGGTGCGGGTATTCGAAGTGAAGCGGTAGCAGCGGAGATGGAGTACGCGCTGCCTCACTCCCTGAGTTGGCGCAAGAACTCATCGATTGAATTCGCTAGAAAGTACACGTTACCATAGTCTTGCCGACCCTCACCGTGTTCGTCGAATTCGTCCTCGTGATCCCAGAAGTAGATTTTGCCGCGGCGTTTGCCTTCGATGCCAAGGCAGATGATGTTGCCGCCTTGATCATCGGCTATGGGGATTATCGCCGGAGGAAGCCGTTCGGCAAAAAACGCACAATCTTTTTCCAGGTTCGAATGCGGTCCGGCGTGGATCCCATAGAATCGGGCAACGCGGCTATTGACATGGTGCCAGCCGGGCACGTCGAACGCATCGGGGACAGGCGCTCCACCATTATTTCGAAGCAAGAAGCGTCTATACCCATCAGGCAATACGAGCCCCAGACGCGACTCTAGGGCTGCGATGTTTGCATCGGAGATCATGCCATACGATTCTTCGATTTTCTCGAGCATGCAATGCCTCCTTATCGTGTTGTTGCCATGCCACCCGTGTGGAAAAATTCTCGGTGTATTTCCTGCTTAATGAGCTGCATTGTGCGGCCGTCCTGATGATGATGCCATGTGTAGCCATCAGGCGTTCTTTTGAGGCCCGCTGCTGCATTGGCGGCCGCGAAGTCAGGATCATATTTGCCCGTAAACTCAATCTTCACATCTTTCACCGTGGGATGCCGATACGGCGCAAAATCCGGATACCCATGCTTGTCATAGGTGACCTCCACCCCATCCTTCCGCCTGTACGTCGTTCTCCCATCGGGATGCTCTTTAATCGTACCGCCCTTCTTTGTCCACTTGTCCGGATCCGGCTGGTGCGGCTTCCGCGCCTTCACCGGATTTGGCGTAGGTTGCCGCGGTCGCGTCGTCGTCCTCGTGCCTGACGCGCTCGTCGTGGTCGTCGTCGTTGGCTCGCTCGCCCCCCGGACCCGCGTCGTGGTCTTGGTCGGCGTCGGCTTCGGCGCCGGTTTGGCAATCGGCAACGGCTTTGGCTTCGGCTTTGGCTTCGATGCATTCGGCTTTGCAGCCGGTTTCGGCGGCGCGATGGGTATCACGGTCGCCTGCGTGTCGTCGCGCTTGAAAAGCAATTCCAGCGTGAGCTGCTCGGCGCCATGGCAAAACGTGGCGCCACCGTTGGCCACGAGCGTAATGCTGCCCAAACAAATAAGCGCGCCAGGTGCAGCGCCTCCACCGGTAGCGCTCATGCCCGTTCCGGCCACTACACCACCGATGCCCACGAAGAATTGACCGCCGCCCACCACGATTTCGCCCAGCGCTTTGCCAATGCGAGCGTCACGCGTGCCTTGCGGCAACATGCGCGTTTCAATGAGCACATCCGAGCCCATGGCACCGCCTGGTGCCACGCCAACCGCTACGCCCGAAACGAAGCCGCCCACTCTTTGCACGTTCGGCTGCGCTACGATTTTAGGATCTCGCCACCATTTGTAGGGTTTGCCATCGGCATCCTTGGGCAAATCCTTTTCACGCACGGCGCCGCCTTCGAAAAGCACCCGAATCGACAATTCACGCAGAATCGTCTTCTGCAGCGGCGATATGAAGTCTCGAGGTTTACCCGTCTCGGGGTCGATGACGATGGGTCTCGGCGTCGTCAAAAGCTGCCCCATGTGCTCACGCACGCCCTGCATCGATGCCGTCTCTGGCGGCGGCAACGCACAACCGTCCGCGAGCACCTCCGCCATGGCTTGCCGAAATGCATACGACACGTCAATCTCGTTTTTCGGCAGCGCCTTGCGCGGCGGCACCGTCACCCACATATCCGAGTTACACGTCAGGTGATTGTACGGAAAAACAAAATGATCGACCGTCGATGCTGGAGCGTGGGGATGGAATTCGTAAATCCAGTCCGCGTCCTTGGCGAATTCGATCAATCGCTCAGGCTCGCGGTCCGTCACCGTTTCATTCGTCTCTGTCTTGACCGCCCAATATTGAACACCTTCGGGAACGTCCGGCGTCCTTCGACAAACATAGGTATACTTCGCTTGGCTTTGAGCCTTGAGACGCCATTCGGTGACTTCAACCGCGCAACCCGATAGCGACGTCACAATCGAAAGGCACACCAACATCAATGTGAATTGAATCCCTCGCCCCATGCTGCGATGCCAACAGAGCAGACACCGGAGAGCAAGCATCCAGTGTGTCAGATACCTGCTGATCAAACCGTTGCATTTTCGACCCGAGCCCCGTTACCGGTCGCTCGATTTGTTGCACACATCACGCGAGTAACGATTGCCGCGGACGCAGTTCGTGCCTGCGGGGCGCGATGCAATTGCACCGACGTCGAACAGGTCGTTACCGATATCGCGGCAGTCGTTTCGCTGGCAATGGATGGTTGCACGAATCACGCGCGGGGCCATGACCGACGTCCCAAGGCAGTGCTCCTGCGTCGATATGGCTTGCCCGCATGTCTCGAGGGCTTGCCGCTTCGTCGCGTGGCATTGCCTTCAGGGCGAAGTGGTCGTTCCCGACGCGACGGAGGTCGTAACGGGTGCGCTGATTTGCAGCACGGCGCGCCCACCATTGCGGGGATCCTGTTGTTTGGGATCAACCCGACGCGATGAAGAACCTCGGTTACGTCAATCGATTCGGCTATGGCATTCAGCGGGCCCAAGCGGCCCTGAACGCGAACGGCAACCCACCGCCCGAATTCGACTGCGATGACCGGGCGTTTTCGGTCATCATTCGCCGGAGGTGCTAATGACGATTCCCATCGCGTTTTTCAACAACAGAGGTGGGGTGGGTACAACTGCCCTCGTCTCTCACCTCGCGTGGATGTTCGCGGAGCGAGGCGTTCCTGTCCTTGCAGCCGACCTCGATCCGCAGTCGAACCTGACCTCGATGTTCGTGACCGACGACCGCATCAGGGAGCTTTGGGACCAAAAGCTCACTGTGTACGCGGGTATCGCGAGATCGTGCTCGACCAGCATGGTGGGACGATTCCCCCGCCCGATCAGGACCCGTTTCGATTGGCCGCGCTCAAGCATTATCGCAGCCTGATGCCGCTCGCCATGACGGCGCGTAAACCAATGTTCCTGCTAGAGGCTGCCGATGGTGCCCGCGGTGCACATCTCGACGCCGTTCCAAATGGGTGGCGAATCCAATGAACCCGTCGAAATCGCTCGACCCTGCAAACGAGCTTTGCCAGCGCGTGAACTTCGCGAGACCATGCCGCCGTGCAGGAACGGATCGTCGTTGCTTTTCACGCGTCTCCACTCGTGCTGCGAGACCACGCGGATGTCTATTTCGAGCATGCGTCGTCGATGAGAACGAGCGCCGAGGTGTACGGCGCGTCCCTGTGCGCTTTCGGTGGCGAAACGTTGGCCTTCGACTTCGGCCCGGACGAGCTCGACGAAGCTCTCGCGTTCGCGATCGAGCACGCTCGCGCCGCAAAGCCCGAGCTGCGTATGAGCGTCGGGATCGCGCAAGGCAAACTGCGTAGCTTGGGTGATCGAGGATCCGTCGTGGGTTTGTCCTGGGGACATGCCTTGGTGCTCGCCGAACAGCTCGCGCGACTTTCCAGACAAGGCGAAGTGCTCGTCGATCCCGACATGCCGTGCGCGCGCTCCGGCGAGCTCGTGATGAGCGGCAAGCGCGGCGTGCCGCTTCGTGATGGCGTCGTCGTGCGCGGCCTGCGCCTCGATGTCGCCGTTCCGTACAGGCGCGATGCGCTCGCGAAAGTGGGCCGTCTGCGCGAAGCACCGATGCTCGTCGGACGCGAATCCGAGCTTGCTCGGATGAGTGTCCTGCCGGGGTTCATGGGCGTGATCCGCGCGCGGCCCGGAGCTGGTGGAACGCGCATGCTCCGAGAAGCACGCAAGAAGCTCGCAGCTCCGCGGACGCTCGCGATCACGCCGGCGCACCTTCCGCGCGAACCGCTCGCAGCGCTCCGTGCGGCGCTTGCGCGGTCCCTCGCGACGGAGAGGCTTCCGATGTTGTCGCCGCACCAGACCGAGGTGCTCGACGCGATCATCGCGGGCCAAGGCGCGTCGACCGATGCTGCCATGGAGCTCGTCGATGCGTGGCTCGCGCCGATCGATGGCAACGCGGGTCTCGTCACCATCGACGATGTCGACATCATCGATTCCGCAACGCTCGACGTGATCGCGCGAGCGCTCTTGGCCAAAGGGTTTGCCCTCGTCGTACGCATGGGAGACGACGCGGACTTGCCCAAGGCGCTTTCGTCTTTGCCAACGATGTTCGACATCGTGCTCGGGCCGCTCCCGTTCGATGCATCGGTGGCGCTTGCGCGCGCGTTTTGTGGCGATGCGATCACCGACGAAGCGGCGCGTCGATGGGCGCAACGAGGAGCGGGATTGCCGCTCGGCATTCGCGAAGCGCTCGCCGAAGGTTTGTCCTCGGGCGAGCTTCGGTGGACCGGCGAAAAAGCCGAGCCGCGAGGTCGCACGAGTGGTCGAGGTCGAGGTGCGCCGCCGTCGGTGTGGATCATGCGCCGTGCGAAGTACTTGTCGCCCGGAGCTCGCGCGTCGCTCGTTGCATTGGCGCTGCTCGGCGGCGATGCTCCCGTGCCGATCATCGATGCGATCGCGTGTTTGGTGGAGGGTCCCGGGGCGCGGTTGTCGCTGGTCGAATCGATGCTGACGAGTGGAGGTTGGGCGTATCAATCCGAACCGGATTGGCTTTCGCTCGCGTCACGTTCGGCGATGCAAGCGTTCGAAGGGTCGCTCGATGCGGGCACGCGAGTGATGTGGCATCGGATGATTTGGCGGACGCTCGAACACCAGGTCACGACGCTTGGATTGGCCGAGCTCGCGTATCATGCGACGCAGGCCGAAGAAGAACACGTGGCCGCGTCGCTGGCCGCATCGGCTGCATTTGGAGCGGCGAATGCCGGCTTGAATTTGTCGGCGGCGGAGCTTGCAGCGGAAGCGCGCAAGCACGATGCAGACATCGAGGTACCCGAGCTGGCCGAGGAGGTCGCGGGTCCTGAGGAAGAAACGCCTGTCGAAGGGGTCGTATCGATTGCGTCGCTCATCGAGGCGACGATGGACGAGCTGCCGATTTCGATCAAAAGCGTGGCGCCGATCAGCCTTCGAGCGGGACCGGATTCGGGTCCTGGATCGCTGCCGCGTCCGAGTGTGGCGGATGCATTTGCGGCATTGCGAGCGGATCCTGAAGTCGATGAAGATCCGGACGTCATGGCGGCACGTTTGCCGCGATTGGCAAAGCAGGCATTGCTCGAAGGCGACCTTGCGACGCTCGAACAGGTGCTCGTGAGCTTGCGCGTCACGGGTGAGCACGACGCGCTCGTCGAGCGGATGGGTGCATTCATGGCGCTTGCCCGAGGCAATTACACGGAGGCATTTCGCAAATTGACGGCGGCCGAGCAAGTATCGGGGCTCGACACGCGGCAGCGATTGTCGCACGCGATAACGCTTGCATCGATTGGCGCGGTGGACGGTGCCGTCTTGGAGACGCTCGAAGCATTGGCGCAGGCGCGGCAAGCGCGTGACTACCGCGGCGAGCAGGCGTGTGCGCGCTTTTTGGCGTATTTGTCGGCGGCGATGGGCCAGCCGCGGGAAGCGTCGGTATGGGCGCGCGTCGCGCAGGATGCGCAGGAAGCGATGCGGGGGTAGGGGGTTGGCCGGCATATCGATGAGGGTGCGGTTCTTGATTTGCCGCGATCGTGTTACCGTCGCGGCACTCGGTTTTTCCGAACAAGGGAGGCGTCATGATTCGAATTCTCGGGCCCGCACTCGTTCTCAAGCAATTTTCCACCGATCAGTACTCCGGCCGCGTGTATGTCGTCGGTCGCCAGCCAGGGTTCATGGGCTGGTTTCTCTCCGCCATCGGTGTGGATGCCAATACGGAGCTGACGGTGACTCCGGGCGAGGTCACATTCCGAAAAGCAAGCCTTTTCGGTGAAACCGTCACCGTATGTCCCGTGACGCGTGTCGCATGCGTCTCGGCCGGCTACGCCAAACCCGTCGAATACCTGCTACTTGCCGGGATGCTGGTCTGGACGGTCATCGTGCCAATCGTGATGCTCATCCTTTTCTTCCTCGAGAAGCGGATGTTCGTCATGGTCGAAACCACCGGGGGCGGCGCGTTTGCCATGGCATTCAAGCGCAGCATCATCGAAGGCGTCGAGGTCAACGAAGAGAAGGCAAAAGAAGTGGTCCAAATCCTCCACCGCAACATCATGGCCTCTGCTGCGGCCGACGGTCGAGGTGCTGGACCCGCTGCCGGCATGCAAGGTGCGCCCATGCAAGGCGCGGGGATGCAAATGCAAGGCGCGCCCATGCAAGCGCAAGGTGCACCCATGCAAGGTGGGTATCCGATGCACCCGCGCTGATAGGGTATTTTTGCGGAGTTGGGTATTTCAGGGCAAATTGCGCCAGCGCTGGACGCATTCCAAGGCGACGTCGGCAACATCGACGCCCGGACCAAGCCCGATGGATGAATACGTGGTCGCGTTGTAAAACTGAAACTGCTCGATGGGCGCCCAATCGCGCGGTGTCGTGTCGACGAAAACGTTTGCGTGAAGCCCGGCGCCTTCGGCAAGCGTATGCAGCATGGTCGATGAAGCTCCCCACGTATCGGCGATACGACCCAGCGGCGTGTAGCGATAAAAGACGCTCATGATGTCGCCGAGAATGGGGATGGTTTCACCTGGAAAACGGTTTGCCGGCAATGCCATCACGTTCATGGCGAACACGATGTCGGCGCCGAATCGTTCGGCGAGAAATGGCGGGGGCAAACCTGCGAGGAACGCGCCGTCGGCTTGTCGCGAATCTCCCACGAAATAAGCGTCGAAAAACGGTGCGCCACCGCTCGCTCGGTTGGCTTCCCCGAACGTACCATCCATCGCGGCGGCTGCGCGAGGTGGGGACATGGGGGCAATGCGCGTGGAGAGGGCCACGACGCGCATTTCCGTATTGCATACGCCGCAATGATCGAAGAAATCGTCGATGTAGTACTTGACGAATCGGGTGCTCAGCAGGCCGCCCATGACGGCTGCCGTGAGCGAAATGCCGCGGTTGGCGAGCTCTTGAACTTTGGGGAGCCCCCCAAAAGCATAACATGACGAAAAGATCGCTCCGCCACTGACGCCTGCGAGCAAATCAATGGGTAACCCTTCGTCCTCGAACGCTTGAAACAAGGGCACCAATCGAAACACCGATGCGCCCCCGCCGCTGATGCAAATGGCTACGCGCCGCCATGTGACCGTGCGCGCCCATCGCTCGAGCGTCGCGCGCGTCGTCGTGGCAATGCTCGACCAAATGGGCTCCGCGGCGGCAGCATTGACCTGCGATGGCGAAAGACGCATCCGGCACGAATCTCGTTCGGGCGGGCTAGGCGCGTTCCATCCCATGTCGATCGTATAAAATGTGGCGGCTCCGGCATTTCCCGTCGTGCTCGCGGGCAGCATGATGGCCGGCATGCCGCGCCCGAATGGATTGAGCCACGCTGTAACATCGGGTGGCAATGGATCGAATCGATGCGCGTACGCCCGAATGGGTGTGGCTACGTCGAAATAGGCGCTCGCCACGCCCAAGAATGCAGCGAGCTGAGCATCGCTCACTCCATTGCGCAATACCAAAAAATGCACCGTGCGCGGGGGCAGCGTCATCAATGCGGCGCTCACCTCCGCATCGACCGCATTCATGGTCGGCGTCGGAGGGAAGTTTTGGATCGAATTCGGCGAAAAGAATCGCGATGTGCCCAAAGGATCGACCACCACGGCGTAATCCCCGAGATGCTCCACGATCGCTCGAGCAAGCAGCTCCACGAGCGTCGGCAGATTCATTCCTGCCAGAACAATCGGATCTCCCTGGCAAAGTATGCGGCGAAAGCTCATTTCAATCTCCTATTGCTCCGCTCGACCACCACGTGCCAAGGGCGCGATGATTTCCATGGTTGCGTGTGAAAATGCCAAGTAACGCACCGTATTCGATGTCCCCGCGAGCTTGACTGGGTTGTCGATCTTTTGGTGCTCGTAGAGCGATGCGCCAAAAACTTCACCCGGACCAACCCACCGCGTCGGAGCACCCTCCATCGTCACTCGCAGCGTCCCATCGAGGACCAGACCGAATGCAAGCAACGCAACCGATTCCTTTTTGCCCGAAACCGTCACCAACTTCGCCGAGTCGACCAGATCTCCCAGTCGCCGCAAGCTCATATTCGGCAACGACCGGCGCAGCGCGATGAGCACCTGCGCACGGTTTACGCTCTGTGTTCCCATGTTCGTCCTCTAAAGTCGTCAGATTACGTCATGTCTATCACCAAGACGGACGCCAAGTCCAGCCATTGACAGCGCCCGCCGGGCCGATCACAACCGTGCCATGACCGCGACCGAAGGCGGGTCCACGACCAATTTCCGCAGGCACGAGCGCGCCATCATGGCCGCCGTCGGTGTCGCCAGCATCATCGGCGCGGCGATGACGTTTTACTTCTACAAGCAATACGCTGATGTGTGGCTCCGTAGCCCGCCTCGAATGCCGTCGTGCGTGCTCATTGCACGCCGCCTCTTGTCGCACGAAGAAAAGGTGAGCGGATCCATTCCGCACATGGCGCCCGACGGAAATATCGTTTACTTGCGCCGAAGCGAAGATCACGCCGTGCGGTGCATCAACCGTCTATCGACGAAAACGGCGTCCGTTTTCGCCGCCGCGCTTGCCGAAGTAGACCCGGACAAACGCGCCAAAGCTCTCGCCGCCGTGCTCCGAGATCACGTCTCCACGCAAACGTCCGCCGATGCCGAAGCCCTCGCCTCGTACCTGATCGCATCCTCGGCGATTCGAGCGCTGCCGAAAACGCCGGAAATCGATGAGTTGAAACGCGAGCTCGAGGAGCGCAACGCTTGTCGGTTCGCAATGCGTACGCCGTGCCCGAGTCGACCCCCGATGCCGCTCCGAGTATGGATTCTTGGGGCGCCGACGTCGGTGGGTATCGTCGCGTTCGTCGGATGGGGAATCAAAGCCATCGGCGCACGTTTGGGCGCCATTTTGGCAAAGCGGCGAGCGAAAAAGACGAAATCCAAAAAACCCGTGGAAAAAGAAGCTGCGGAAACCTGAACCGCTGTTCGTCAATCCATACCATCGTCTGCGACAATCTGCCTCGCAAGGTTTTCCAGGGCCGCTGCATCGTTTGCAGCCGCATCGGGCGATGCGGGCTTCCGAGGCCACGCAAGCTCGAGCTCGCCGTCGTACCAATAGACGTGTTGCAGATCGATGTACCCGTGCGCTCCGCCCGATGCCAATAACGCTTGAATGGCCGCGACAAACCGATCGAAAACGTCGCGACGAACCTTGCGCGGCGCGTCCGCAAGTGCAACGCCGAGCGGTGGGGCGACCCAAAGCTCCTGCGCCGCGCGATCCACGCGAAGCACCGTCGGCAGCACCGGATGTCCCACGCGGGCAAACGCACGCGCGCGACGCAGCGAATCGTCGTCGAGCGGCAGCACGAGCACCTCGCGGTCGAGCCATTCGTCGTGCCGCAAGCTCGCCATGTCGCGCCCATCGCCAAGACGCTTGGGCGGACACAAGCGTTCCGTTTCGGTCGGCCGCGCCCGCTCGTCCGCGTTTGTCTCGGTCGACCACACTGCGGGAACCTTCTCCGGCCACCTCAGCGACGAGAGCATGCGCCGCGCTTCGAACGCATCCGCCGGACGATCGGCCGGCAACTCCGCGAGAAACTTCGCGATCACTGCATCGTGCTCGCTCGTGAGCTCGTCGTTCTTCGCGCTCGGAGCTTTTGCAGCGTCCCACGCGCCTCGGTACGGCTCGGCTCCTTCGCCCGTGACCAGCTCGTACAGAATCGCTCCGACCGCATAGAGATCGCTCGCGATTTCCGCTGGCCTACCGATGCGTTGCTCGGGGGCCATGTACGCGTACGTTCCAATCGCGCCTGCCGTTGCCGTGCTGGACACGTCGCCCAGATGCGCTGCACCGAAGTCCGACAACATGGCCGTGCCGGCGTCGTCGAAGAGAACGTTCGCGGGTTTGACGTCGCGATGCAGAATGCCCAGTCGATGCGCTTCACCCAGCGCCGAAAGCACGAGCAGCGCAATCTCCACAGCTCGCGCCGGTGACATCGCGTCGCTTTGCATCTTGTCCGCAAGCGACCCTCCACGCATGAACGCGAGCACGATGGCCGGTCCTTCGGGAACGTATTGCTGCAAAGGAACGACGTTCGGATGACGCAGACGTTCGAGCGCTCGCGCTTCACGCTCGAACCTTTGCAAGGCATCGCGTCCCGCGCCTTCGACGAGTCCCGCGAAAATCTTCACGGCAACGCGTTCGCCCGTGATGCGATCGACGGCCTCGACGAGTCGTGCATGCGCCGATGTCGCGATTTCTCGCACGACATCGTAACGCCCATAAAGCACCACACCGCCCGCGTTCGTCGTTTTCGTCGGTGCGGGCGCATGAGCCTTTGCGTCCGGTGTGACGCCAAGACGCTCCATCTCTTCACGTGCTTCGCGCGCTGCATCGAGGAGCCCCGTTTGCTCGAACGCACGCGCGAGCAGAGGTAACGCTTGCCGTCGCTCCGGCACGGAAGGATCGATCTGTTGCAGCGCTTTGATGGCTTGTTCCACGCGCCCGTGCCGCGCGAGAAGCGATCCGAGCGCGAAGCGCGCTGCTGCATCGTCCGCGTTGCGTCGTATGGCTGCTTCGAGCGCTCGCGCTGCATCCGCAGGTTTGCCCGCGCGTTCGTAACTTTCGGCAGCATCGAGCGCGCTGCCTGCGAGCGCGAACGCTGCGGCCGCGTCGTCGTGCGCATCGAGCCGCGCGTACAAGAGCGCCGCGTACCGATGTGCTCCGCGCGCTGTCAAGTCCGAGGCAACGCCGAGCGCAGCCGGGCTCGGCAGTCGCATCGCGAGCTCGTCGATGGCTTGTCTTGCGGTGCTTTCATCGCCGCCGAGCGTGGCGAGGCGAATGGCTCGGCGTGGGTCTTTGGCGAGCAGCGCTTCACGCGCAGCACCCGCGAAGTCGCACTCGACTTCGAGGCGCCGCGAAGCTTCCGCGTGCGTCCTGACCAACTCTTCGTCGTCGTTCGGGTTTTGCGGGTTCGTCACAGAGACGAGGGGACGATCGTTGCTTTACCAACGACCGAGAAGTCGAATCGCAATTCGGCATCGTCGATACCGGGCGCAGCGAATTGGCCCTGGCGAATGCGATGCAGCGATATCGAGACGACCGCGGGCAGCGCCTCCCAAGCTTTGCTCGTCGTCACGGCGGCGGGAATGACGGCTTGTCCAAGATCCTTGTAGGTGCAACGAATTCCAGTGCCGCTCGGAGCGGTCAGATCGACGTACACCAAGTCGCTTTCGCGCGATTCGGAGGCCGTTTCCGCGACGAGCCAGGTGAGGTTTGTCGAGGTACCTTCTTCGAGCATCACGCCTTCGGCGAGATCCACGTTTCCGATCCGCACGCCCTCGGGGTTTGCCGGAGCATCGGCGCCGATGGAAAACCTTTCGAGCATGCCCGAGCCGGTGCTTTCCAGGACGTACCGACCGGGCGCGGGCAGATCGCTGCGAGCATCGCGTGACGTGTAAAAGACACCGGAAACCAAACCGCCAACATCGGGAAATGCTCGAGTTGCGAGCGGCATGCTGGTCGATTCGGCCGTGATCGAGAGGTCACCGACGTCGAGCAATTCGATGGATCCGAGGTCCGACAGGGCAGGTGCTTCGTCTGTCCCGGCAAACGTGGTGAGTGGCCTGCATTCACCTATGGTTGGAAGGTCGAGCCACGAGCCGCCGACGACACGTTCCGCGACATCCAGATCCGCGTTGGATCCAAGGCGCATGAACTTGGCGGATACGTTGGTTTGGACGAGCTGACCGTCTGCAGCAGTGCGTTCCACGAGCACGATGGCTTCGGTCGTGTAACTCGTCGCGCTCGTGATGTCGTCGTCGACCACGGGGGCCGCACAGCCGCCCACGACGGCGCCCAAAAAGGCGAGCAACGTGGACACCGGACGGTTCGAAGAACGCATGGATCCGAGTGTATTGCGCAACGTCGAGCCCGGCAAGCATCTCGCGGGGATTGCGTTCGCAAGCGCAGTCAGAACGTGAGCACGAGCGCCCCGGCCGGAGTCAATGTGAACTGTGTGAACTCTATCCGCTGCGTCTCATCGACCAGGGCGTTCACAAAATGAAAGGCTCCGCCCAGCTCCATCGCCACATGGATCTGACGGAATCCAAGGCTCAATCCCCCGACAAACCCAAGACGCCCGTCTCGAGCGGAAAAAGCAGTGCCATCGGCGAATGCGCCTTGGATGAACGAAATCCCCGGACGCGGACCAATCCACGCTGAATAGAGCCCCGCCGTGCTCCTCCAGCCAAAAAGTATCGGCAGATCGACTCCGCCGCCGAGAAGCGATTGCGGGTCCTGACTCCCCGTGCGCGGACGCCCGACGAGAAGCACCTCGCCACCAAGCCCGGCCGACAATGCGAGAGAGTTCTTTTTGTTGAGTTTGAACGAATGCCTGGCATCGAGCCGAATGGCTCGTCCGGTGTAGGAAAGACCGGCTTCGTTCGACCCTGCGATGCCAACTCGAGCCGACACCCAGGGCGCAATGGCCGGAGCAATCGTGCTGTTTTGGACTTGCGTTTCGAGGCTGCTTTGGTCGGTCCCCGCGGCACTCGGGAGGTCTTGCAGCACGACCTGTCCGGACAAACCCGCGCCTGCGGAGACTCGTCCTGGAGGAAGCACGTGTGCTGAATGAAGCAGGGGCAAACCCCCGCCACAACCCGACACGCAAAGAATTGCGAGGGGGGCGAGGGTCGTCAGGAAAAACCGTAAGTAAACGTTCCGTCGAGGCACTCGAACAACTGTACCTCGTGGCGCCACTACTTGCGGAAGCGCGAGGGGAAGTCGTTCGCGGCGGCCTTCTTTTTGAGGTCACCGTCGTCCGGATGGAGCTTGATCGCCCGGGCGATGAGCACCGGTTCCTCTTCGCGAATCTGCGGATTGGGCAAGCAGCACTCGACGGGACATACCGCCTGACAAGCTTCGTGATCGTAGAAACCGACGCACTCCGTACAGAGCTCCGGGTCGATCACGTAGATCTCGTCGCCTTCGCTGATCGCCTCGTTCGGACACTCCGGCTCGCAAGCGCCGCAGTTGATGCAATCTTCTGTAATGTAGGTTGCCATGGGGGATAGTTTGTCTTTCCGGTATGCGGTCCGGAAGCTCCCGGTATGTAGAGGTCGTCGCCCCGACTGTCAATCGAGCGGTCGGGTGGTGAGTGCAACTGGCGGAGGTTGCGTGCCCGGTTGCGGACTTTTGGGACGCGTATCCTGAAGCGTCGGCGGCTTTTCGTCCAGGGCATCGTGCATCGTTTCGGGCGCCCAACGGGGTTCGCACTTTTCGGGGACCGGGCGGCCCAAAGTGGTGGGCACCTTTCTGAAACGACGGGTCGGGGAGTGAGGCGCACCTTCTTGGGCAAGGCCGTGGTTGCGCGTCGGTCGACCCGCCGGTAGTACGCCTTTCCTGCAATGCAACGATCCAACGCGTTTCGGTTCGCTCCCGCCGTGCTCGCTGCCCTCGTGACTCTTGCCGGTTGCGCACCGAAAATTGGCCGCGAGTGCTCCACGTCGCTCGACTGTTCGCAACAAGGCGACCGCCTTTGCGACAACACGCAACCCGGTGGCTATTGCACGCTGTTCAACTGCGAGCCTGACAAGTGCCCAGAAGGCGATGGCGTTTGCGTTGCGTTCACGTCGCAACTCGATCCGGCCTGCGGCTCCACCGACGATGCAAGCTGGGGTCGCTTCGAACGCACGTTCTGCATGGCGGACTGCGAAAGCGACGGCGACTGCCGCGAAGGCTACGAGTGCGCTTCTCCGTCGACGCGTGATGGTCGCATCATCGACTTCAGTCCTCTCTCGAACCGCGTGTGCGTCGTGAAAATCCCGGCTCCGTCGGTCACCACGGAGATTCCCGAGGTTTGTCTTCCACCCAAAGTCGACTTCGACCTCACGCCGTACACGCCTGGTGCTGGCGGAGCTGGAGGCATGGGCGGCGCTGGAGGCATGGGCGGCGCTGGCGGAGCTGGAGGTATGGGCGGTGCTGGAGGTGCAGCGGGTGCTGGCGGAGCCGGAGGCATGGGCGGTGCTGGAGGTGCAGCGGGTGCTGGCGGAGCTGCTGGAGCTGGCGGCATGGGTGGAGCTGGCGGCGGGATCTGAAGGGTCCGTCCGGACGATCGGCATCCAAGACCAACGTCGGGTCGTCAGGGTGTTGCACGCTCGTGCGTGCTAGCCTTGCCGCGTGTTTCAAGCGCCTGCGCTACCCCGGACCCTGGCTGCGTCCCTTCGCGACGTGGCTTCGAAACAACCGGCCGTGCGCGAAAGTGCCGTGCGCGATCTCGTTCGATATGCGGACGAAGCGCGCGAAGACGTCGTTCGAGCACTCGAACGCGCACTTCGTGACGACGATGCGCCGCCCGTGCGATCCGCAGCCGCGCTCGGCCTTGCCGACATAGGAGGCAACGAAGCGCTCCCGGCATTGCTCGTTGCGATGGAAGATCCTGACGTGCACGTGCGCCAAATGGCCATCACGGCGCTTGGAGAAATTGGTGACAGCCGAGCCACCGAAAGGCTGCGCCGCGCTCTTGGCGATCAACGTTCGGAAGTTCGTTTCCAAGCCGTGATCGCGTTTGCCCGCGTCTGCCACGATCGGGCCAGCGTTATCGAAGCGCTACAGGCTCGCATGAGCGACACCGATCCGCTCGTTTGTCACATCGCACTGCGTGTCGCCGAAGAAGTGGGTGGAGGCGCTGAAGGCGCGATCGATCCAGCGCTCGTCGATCACGTGAAGGAGCTGCTCGACCACGAGTCGGCGCTCGTCCGAGTTGCTGCCGCGATAGCGCTCGGACATGCGGGCGATCGTTTGGGTGCAAAGATTCTCGTCGGCGTCGTGCGACGATCGATCAAGACTGCGGATACCGAAGACGAGGCTGCTGCCATCGAGCTGGCCGGCGTGCTTGGTCTGAAGGATGCGCATGCAGGTCTCGAAAAACGAGCCTTCGGAGGCATCTTCGGTCGCGATCGTCACGCGTGGCATGCGCGCGTTGCGCTTGCACGCATGGGTCACGAGCGCGCGACGCGCGAGATCATCCGCGAGCTCGAATCATGGGATCGTTCCAAACGCACGCTCGCCGTTGCTGCCGTTGGGCGCGCACGCATTCGAGCTGCAGAACCCACGCTTCGCGCCATGCAAGGCGATGCATCACGCGCCGATCCGCATGCCATCGAAGACGCGCTCGCTCTGCTCGCCGACGCAGAGGACGCTCCACGCCATGACAAACCTTCGCGCAACACGGGAGACTTCGCATGACGATCGCGAGACATCCGAATGCCGTCCACTTCGATCCCGCCGCGGGGCAGAACCACGTTGAAAGCTACTTTCTCAAGGCGAACGAACCGAACGGCGAGCGGGCGGTCTGGATCAAAGCCACCATCTACGCTTCATCGAGCGAACCCGGGCGCGCTCTCGCCGAAGGGTGGGCCATTGCTTTCGATCGTCGCGGCGGCGTGAACAAGCACGTCGCGGTCAAACATGTGCTGCCGTTTTCCAGCGCTTCGTTTGGCGACAAAAACCTCGACGTTCACTGGACCATCGCGCCCAGAGCGGCCGGCGAAGAGCCCGAGCGCCTCTCCATTCAGCAGGGACGGACCTCGGGACGCATCGTTCGTCGTGACGATTCCATCGCGTGGAACCTCGAGCTCGAGGGCGAAGCGCGAGCGTTTGTCCCGTACCCCTATGATGCGATGTACCGCGGAGCTTTTCCCAAGTCGAAGACGCTCACGCCTTACCCTGACTTGCGTTTTTCCGGCGACGTCGTGGTCAATGGCGAGCGCTGGGACCTTTCCGGTTGGCGTGGCATGCAAGGGCACAACTGGGGTCGAGGCCATGCGGACCTTTACGCATGGACGCACGTGAACACGTGGGACAGCGACGTCGAGCTCATCGTGGAAGCGATGAGTGGCCGCGTGAAAGTTGGTCCGATCATGACGCCGGTGCTCACGGTCGTTTGCGCGCGCTTTCGCGGCGTCGACTACTTGTGGAACGGCCCCATCGAGCTTGCGCGGGCGCATGGCGACATCGGCCTGCGCCGGTACAGCTTCACGGCCGAAGCCGGTCGAGCTCGCATCGAAGGGCTTTTCGAGGTCGATACGGGCGACATGGTCGGGCTTTATTATCCCAATCCCGATGGCCCGATGACCTACTGCCTCAACAGCAAACTTGCGCGGGCGCACGTGCGCCTCGAAGTGCGAGGCCGTCCGCCGGTCGTCGTGCGAAGCCATGCAGCGGCCCTTGAAATTGGCACTCGAGACGACGATCACGGCGTCAGGATGTACGTGTGAACGAAACGCGTTTTACCGAAGAAGATCTATTGCCCGATCCCGAAGAACGCCTTGCGCGCATTCGAGCGATCGTGGAACGAGTCGCGGCGACGGCGGGCGTGCTCGCGGCAGGCTTGTACATCGGAGGCCTCCTGGCGCTTGGAGCTTGTGCGGCGCCGATGGTGTTTCGTTTGACGCCGACGCCGTTTTCCGGTGACGCGATGGGCGCGGCGTTTGCCCGCTTCGATCAGATTGCGATCGGTGCGTCCGTCGTCGCGTTGGGATCCGAGATTGCGCGGACGTGGGCGGCTGGTCCGTCCGGACGAACCGCGGCGGCGCGCATTCGCAGGTTCTGCGCGATTTTGATGGCGCTTGCGACGACCTACGTCGGCATGGCGCTCACGCCACGCATCAACGAGCTGCATCGAGCGGGGGTTCGTCGTGATGGAACCCCCCAGGGCCAGGTGCTCGAAGCCATTCATCGTCGTGCGGAAACCGTAGGGAAGGCGGGGATGGTTTTCGCGGCTTCCTTCGTGGCACTTGGAATTTTCACGCTGCGTGTGCGGCGCCCCGAAGACGATGACGACGATGTTGGCGAAGTGTTCGCTCCGCTGCCCCCAGGCCCTCGCGACGACTGAACATTTCGCGTTCTGTTCGCTGCATCTGCTGGTCTTCAACCGCTCACATCGCTATGCTGGGGACGTCTGGAAGGCGCGGCACGTGGCCGTCGTTGCTGGCTGAGTCTTTCTTTGGTGCGTGGAGGCATCCGATGAAATTGAATAGTGCGTGGTGGCTTCTTTCGACGATTGGGCTTGGATTCATCGTCGCTTTGAACGCAGCAGGCTGCGAGACGGACGTCAACAATGGTACCGGTGGTTCGGCTGGCGGAGGCTCGACGTCGTCTTCGTCGAGCAGTTCTTCGTCATCCAGCTCGAGCGGCACGACCGATACGGGAGATTGGCTTGGTTTGCCCTGCGGAACCGACTCCGAATGCGGCATGGGCGGCACGTGTGCAACGTCGGCCGGAAACGACCCGGTTTTCCAAGGTGGCCCGTCGAATGGGTATTGCACCAAGGCGTGCCAAACCAGCGGTGATTGCCCTGGTGTTGCCAATATCTGTTTCAAGCCGGATCCCAACGCCTCGGAAGGTCGTTGCGTTTTGGGATGCGAGCTTGGTCCCGAGCTTCAATACTTGAACGACCCGCTCGACGAATTCAAATGCCACGGGCGTGAAGACGTTGCTTGTTATCGCGTGACGGCAGGCGACCTCTGTTTGCCCACCTGCGGCAATGACAGCGAATGCCCCGCGGATCGTTACTGCAATCTCGCGGCTGGCGTATGTCTGGACAAGGCCATGGCCCCGACGGGCAAAAAGCTCGGTATGACCTGCGACCCGATGGCCGCGCAGGATGAATGCGGCAATGGCTTCTGCATTGGTTCGGGCGACGGCAAGGGCTTCTGCTCGGGCGTTTGCGCGCTCGGCGGCGACATCAATTACGGCGACTGTGGCGGCATCGAAAATGGTCTATGCCTCTATTTGCCCGTCGTGATGGGCTGTCCGCAGGGCCAAGTTTGCGTCGGCGCTGGCGACGTCGGTTTCTGTGGCGGTGGCTGCACGGCGCATGATGAATGCGGCGCCCCCGACCTTTGGTGCCGCGGGCTCCTGATGGGTGGACCGGTCGGCTATTGCGTCGGCGAAGATCCGTGCCCCAACGGCCAAATGGATTGCGGTACGGGCACGACCTGCACCAATACCATCCACGGCCCCTACTGCATCGATACCAAGTACCCGCTCGGCACGCTCGAACCCATGGGCGGCGCTGGCGGCATGGGCGGTGCCGGTGGTGCTGGCGGAGCCGGTGGCATGGGCGGCGCTGGCGGCGCTGGCGGCGCTGGCGGCGCTGGCGGTGCGGCGGCGGCATGGGCGGCGCTGGCGGTGCTGGCGGCGGCATGGCCGGTATGGGCGGCGTCTGATCGATCCGTTCCTGCTGACCTGACGAAAGCCGCGGCGGGCCATGCTCGTCGCGGCTTTTTCATTCGTCCCGCCCGAATCCCGGGGCGTGTTACCGTTTGCCAATGCGCTTGCTTCGATCTGCTCCTGTGTTCGTCACCGCCTCGGTGGGCGGGTTTGTCTTGTGTATCTCGTTCGTCGGCAGCTGCTCGCTTTTTGGCGGCGACGATGGCTCCGGTGGATCTCCGCCCGCCGCTGGAAGCGGTGGTGACGCTGGCGCCGCTGGTGCGGGCGGCGCGGCTGGAGCCGGCGCAGGGGGCATGACTTCCTCCAGCAGTTCGAGCGGTGCGCCCGTCGAATGCGAGGACCACACGACGCTCGACGAAACGAATTGCCACCTCTTGAAGCAGGATTGCAAAGGCGAAGGTGAAATGTGCGTGCCGGCTGGCACGGGCACGCAGTGCGTCTACGAAACGGGCGTCAAAGGAGTTGGCGCGAGCTGCGCCGACACCAAGGAATGTTCGGCGGGCCTTCTTTGCGTGTTCTACGTCTGCGCGCCCATCTGTTGCCAGAGCCAGGCTCAAGCGTTTTGTGGCAGCGCCCAATGCAACGTCAACATCAACATTGGAGGAAAAACCGTTTGGGCGTGCAACTTCTCGAAGACCTGCACGCTCTTCGGTAATGATTGTCCGGAAAATCAGCAATGCCGTCTCGGGGATCCCGCCCAGGAACTTTCCTTGTGCGCCCCGACCTCCGATTCGCCCTCGCCCGAGGGAGGACCTTGCGACTTCTTGAATGATTGCGGTGCAAACCAAATCTGTTCGAACAAGGTTTGTCGCTACAGTTGTTCGCTCGCAGATTGGCAATCGAAAGCCCCTGGCGAAGGTGGGTGTCCCCAGGGTCAAACGTGCAACGGCGTCTCGCCGAACTACGGCGTGTGCGCGCTGTAACGCCGATCCCGCTGCACATACGCCCCTTTTCGCGCTAGGTTCCGCCCATGCACGACAGCCATGCGTCTTCGCCGCTCGCGTCCGGCGACTCCAGCGACTTGGGCCTGCTTCGCGTCCTTCGAGACGATGGCAGTGCGGATCCCGAAACCGATCCCGGCATGCCCGCAGACGTTCTGTTGCGTGCGTATCGCGAGATGAAACGTGTGCGTCTCATCGACACGCGCATGATGCTTCTGCAGCGTCAGGGGCGCATTCATTTCGCTGGGGAATGCCGCGGCCAAGAGGCCACGCCAATCGCCACGGGTCTCTTGCTCGATCCGTCCGATTGGGTTTTTCCCGCGCTGCGCGAGAGCGCGATCATGCTCGTGCGAGGCTTCGCGCTGCGTAGCTACATCGCGCAGTATTTCGGCAACGCCGGTGATGTTCTGAAAGGCCGCCAGATGCCGTCGCACATGAGCGGCCGGGCCGTCAATCAAGTGGCTTGGTCGAGCTGCATGGCGACGCAGATGCCTCACGCCGTCGGAGCTGCGTGGGCGGCGAAGATGCGACGCGATCGAACGATCACCGTGGGGTTTGTCGGAGATGGCGGTACGAGCGAGCCGGACTTCCACAATGCGCTGAACTTTGCGGGCGTCTTCAAGGTGCCGTGCGTCCTGGTTTGTCAAAACAACCACTGGGCCATCAGCGTGCCCGCGCAAAGGCAAACCGCATCGGCCACGTTCGCCATCAAAGGGCGAGCGTACGGCGTTCCCAGCATGCGGGTCGATGGCAACGACGTGCTCGCCGTCTACCGTGTGATGCGAGACGCCATTCAGCGCGCGCGCGACGGGCATGGACCAACGTTCATCGAGGCGCTCACGTATCGCATGGGCGCGCATTCATCGAGCGACGATCCCACGCGTTACCGCTCGCAGAACGAGGTCGACACGTGGGCGCAGCGCGATCCGATCGGGCGCTTGCGACGGCATCTGCTTCATCGTGGGCTGCTCGACGATGCGCAGGACGCGGCGCTCGAAGAAGGCCTCATGGCGGAAATCAGCGCGGCCGTTCAGGAAGTCGAGCAGCTTGGGCCGCCCCCGCGCGAAAGCCTTTTCGACGACGTATATGCCGAGCTTCCGTGGCATCTCGCCGAACAGCGGGCCGAGGTGTTGGCTCACCCGCCGCAGACGAGCGGGCATTAGTCATTTCTCCGGTCCTTCGCGGGTCGTGACGTTTTTTCCCGCCTGCTTCTCACGGTCATGGTAATCCGCGCGCGTTGGAGGGCCGCCGGTCCACGCTCGGGCCGCCTTTCCCCTCCTGCACCGAGGATCGATGAAGACCTACGACGCAATCGTCATTGGTGGCGGCCCTGGCGGCTACGTCTGTGCGATTCGGCTCGGACAGCTCGGCGTAAAGACTGTTTGCATCGAGAAGGAAGAAGTCGGCGGCGTGTGCCTGAATTGGGGCTGCATTCCGTCGAAAGCCCTCATCGCGGCAGCGCATTCGTACGAAAAAGCGCACTCGTCCTTTGCAACGATGGGCATCAAGGTCGGCTCGGTCGAGCACGACTGCAACGCGATGCAGGACTGGAAAGAAGGCATCGTCAAGAAGCTGACCGGCGGCGTGCGTGGTCTGCTCAAGTCGAACGGCGCGGATCTTCTCGCCGGTTCGGCGGTGCTCGTCGGGAAAAACCGCGTCGACGTCACGAAGGCCGATGGCACGGTCGAACAGATCGAAGCCAAGAACATCGTGCTGGCGACGGGTTCGAGCACCATCGAGATCCCGACCTTCAAGTTCGACGGCAAGCAGATCATCGGCGCCAAAGAGGCGGTCAGCTTGCGCAACGTTCCCAAGCGACTCCTCGTCATTGGCGGCGGCGTCATCGGCCTCGAGCTCGGCATGGTCTATCAGGCCTTCGGCGCGGAGCTCGTGGTCGTCGAAGCGCTCCCGAACCTCTTGAACGGCGTCGATCCGGACTGCGTCAAGGTGGTCGAGCGCAAGATCACGAAGCGCGGCGGAAAGATCTACAAGAACGCGAAAGCTGCGGGATACGAGCGTCAACCGGACGGATCGCTCGCGGTGAAGATCGACATCGAGGGCAAGATCGAGACGATCCCGACCGACGTGGTGCTCGTCGCGGTGGGCATGCGTCCGAACTCGCGCAACTTGGGCCTCGAGTCTGTCGGTGTGCACGTGGACAAACGAGGGTTCGTCCCGGCGGATCAGTTTGGTCGGACGAACATTCCGAACATCTACTCGATTGGTGACTTGTCGGGGCCTCCGATGCTCGCGCACAAGGCATCGAAAGAGGGCGAAATCATTGCAGAAGTCATTGCGGGCCATCATGCCGCCAAGGACTGGGCGTGCATTCCTGGCGCCATCTTCACCGATCCCGAGATCGCCACAGCGGGTTTGACCGAGGAAGAGGCGAAGGCGAAGGGCATCGAGGTGAAGGTGGGCAAGTTCCCGTTCGCGGCGCTTGGCAAGGCGATGGCGATGATGGAGACCGACGGGTTCGTCAAGGTGGTGACGGACAAGAACACGAAGCAGGTGCTTGGTGTTCACATCGTTGGTCCCGAGGCGAGCACGATGATCAGCGAAGGCGCATTGGCGCTCGAGATGGCGGCGTTTGCCGAGGACATCGCGCTGACGATTCACCCGCATCCGACGCTCGGCGAAGCGTTCATGGAGGCGGCGGCGCACTCGCTCGGCGCGGCGGTTCACATCGTGAATCGGTGAGGAGCGGCGGACGGATCGTTTGTCCACCAACGGAATGGAAGGTGGGCAAACGACGTATTCATTTCGCGTCACTCCTCATCCACATCTTCCAAGCAGTGAAAAAACTGGCGTACTGCTCTGCCTGCATGACCTAGCTTGCCGATTCGCCGCGCAAGCGGTAGGTCATGGGTACAGTGTTACGAGCCGAGGAAGGAGTTTGTCCCCATGTCATCGGTAATTCTGGATGTTCCGGACGAACTTGCCGAGCGTTTGCGCCTCCTTGCGGATCGGTTGCCTCGCATTCTTGATTTGGGGCTTCGGGCACTTACCGCGGAATCTCCTGCGGAGTACGCAGGAGCAGCCGAGGTTTTGGAGCTTCTGGCTCGTCTTCCGACGCCCGAGGAAGTATTGGCGCTGCGTCCATCGGCTGCGTTGTCCCTGCGCGTGAGCGAGCTGCTCGAGAAGCGACGTGCTGGCGGCCTGTCTCATGAAGAAGAAGTCGAGTGGCAGAGGCTTGCGTACCTCGAGCATTTGGTTCGTATCGCGAAGGCGAGGGCGGCGGCGAAGCAGAAGAGCGCGTGAGCCTGGTTCACATCCCGGTGGCATTGCGCCGCGCCGTTCACGAACGGGCGAATGGGCGTTGCGAATACTGCCTCATGCCCGAGGCAGTCACGTTCTTTCCCCACGAAGTCGATCACATCATCGCGCAAAAGCACGGGGGAGCGACAGATGGGGAAAACCTCGCTCTAGCGTGCGTACTTTGCAACCAGCACAAAGGCAGCGACATCGCGTCGATCGATCCGCATACCAGGCGACTCGAACCGCTCTTTCATCCGCGAAAGCATTTTTGGTGCGAGCACTTCGCTCTTCTGCAAGCGCATGTGCATGGGCTGAGCGGGATCGGAAGAGTGACTGTGAAGCTACTGCGACTCAACGACTCCCTTCGCGTCGTCGAACGAGGGATTCTCGTGGATGCAGGGTTGTTCGAGGTGTGAGCACGATGATTCATGATAACGGCTGAAGATTGTCATGTACGCGTGTCGTTTGTTCACAAACGAAATGATTTGTAGTCAAACTATATTCACGCTCATGCACCCTGTTTTTCCGCTTTCGTATGGGCGAACCGGTCGTGACATGTGCCTCTTGACTGCTTGTTCGGTGTGGCATCTACTCCGCTGTTAGGTTTGCCAATTCGCCACCGAGGACAATATGCCTGGACGACCCACAGACGAAGATTGCCTCCTATTCTCGCCTCCCTGATGATGGTTCGACCTCTGAATGGTTCGGCGCCCGATTCTGCGGACGGCAGTCAAAACCGCCAACCGCAGCGCAAGCCTCGGATATTCATTGGCTCGTCGGTTGAGGGGCTCGATTACGCGGAACAGATTCAGGCCGGGCTCGATTACCTTGCAGAACCTACAATCTGGCATCAAGGAGTTTTTGGACTATCTAAGGGCACGCTCGAATCCCTTCTCGACGCTCGAGATCAATTCGATTTTGCGGTGCTCGTTTTGACTCCGGATGACATGACCTTCACCCGGAAGAACAAGAAGAACTCGCCGCGCGACAACGTTTTGTTCGAATTGGGCCTTTTTATGGGAGCACTCGGCCGAGACCGAACGTTTATTGTCTATTGTCGAGACAAAGAAATTGATTTGCCTACGGATCTCTGGGGTTACGCCGGCGACATTTGCCGATCGATCGGATAAAAACATCAAGGCGGCAATGGGACCCGTATGTACTGACATCAAGCACGCAATCAAGCGGGTTTGGGGCTGAGGGGCATTCGCTGCAGCTAGCATCTAGTACAGGCGGTTCTTCACTCAAAACTTCTGCGGCCACCGCGCTCAACTCTTCCCCCACCGCTCGAAACAATCGTCCAGTACCCGCTTCCATTCCGCACGAGCTGCGTTGCCTCGACAAACTTTGCCGTCACCGGTGCGTGATACCCCTATGCTCGCGAGTTTGTCCAGGTCCTTGCCGATCGTCTCGCCAACTCATCCGTCGCGGCGAAGTTTCCTTCGTTGGTGCTCCAACATTGTGTTTCGACATGATCTGGACATCGCGCACGCAGCGTCCCGCGATCCTTGAACGCGATCGCATGCACTAAATCGGCCACGATTCCAAAGTCAGGACCCGGCCAGCCCGTCCCACGCTCGTGCCCGCGATTCGACAAGCGCAACGTTGCCGCGCGCCACCACCCCGGCTTCGCGTCGCCGAGGCGCTTCGTAAGGCAAGTTCATGTCCTCTGTTTTCCTCTTCCGTGCGGCATGTTCGCCAGCGGCACCGTTGGCGAACAAATGATTGGTTAGCTCCAATCTTCAACTTTCAATCCAGGCACCCTGGCTAGGTGTCGCACATTGGCCGTCACGAGCACTGCGTCTTCAGCGAGCGCGTGTGCAGCGATCGCTGCATCAAGATCCTCGATGCGTTCTCCTCGGCGTTCGAGCGTCGCCTTCACAACGCCAAACTTTTCGCTCACCGCGTCAGTCCAGAGTGTGCGTGCGAGTTCCTTGAGGATCCAATCGAGTCGTTCTTGCAGCGCCTGACGACGCTTCGAGCGAGGAAGGCGCTCGATTCCGTATGCAAGTTCAGCGATGACCGGCTGAGGAATTGCCACAGCGCCTTTGCTTACGCGGCGCAATCGTCCAATCACGGTTGCGTCGCCTTTCATCAATGCTGACACGGCGTTCGTATCCAGGACGTATTTCATAGGCGCCTCGGTTTTTTCGATCGCCTTGCTCTCAGCACCGCATCGAGCATCTCTTCAACGGCTGCGGCGGTTGCAGCGTCCGTTTCTTCGAGACGTTCAAAGAATCCCGGTGACCATTCATCGGTTGCCCGTAGTTCTCGTTCGAGCGCTTGCACGATCAACCGATTCCGGCTGATTCGTAGATACTTGGCACGCCGATCGAGAGCATCGAGCAGCGCTTGCGGCAGGTGGACACTCGTAGCCATGACTATACTCGTGACTATATCAGCGTGGTGCGCGAGTGCAACGGTTCGGCGCGCTCACCCCTTCCCACGTCGCTCGAAACAATCGTTCGGTACGCGTTTGTCCCGCCGCACCAATTGTGTGGCCTCGACAAACTTCCCCGTCACCGGATCGTGATACCCGCTCGCCCCCGCCAATCCCGGCACCATCCCCTGATAGTGCCGCACGATCCGCTCCATCAGCACCTCGCGCATCCATTTGCCCACCATCGACGCGAGCGACACGAGCAGATCCGTCGCATCCCCATCCTGCACGAACGCGATGTCCCCGAGCCCCGGAAACCGATACACGCTCTTCGGCCGCGTTTCCTGCAAGATCGCGTGCATCCGCCCGCCAAGCGGCCCGAACGCGCCGCTGTACTTGCCAAACCCTCCCACCTTCCCGCAAATCGCCTCCACCTCCTCACCCGCCATCGCTTGAAGTGAAACGATGAGCTCCTCCATCGCGTGCAAATCCATCGTGAATCGGCTCTTGCCCGCATCGAGCCCCTCGTTCAGCCGCTTCGTACACACGATCGACGACCGCACCGCAACGACCTCCACTCCTTTGCTCGCGAGTTTGTCCAGGTCCTTCCCGATCGTCACGACCAACTCGTTCGTCGCGGAAAACCCCTCAGCGTTTGTGTTCCAACATTGTCCTGCGACGTGATCCGGACACCGCGCGCGAAGCGCATCTCGCTCCTCGAACGCGATCGCATGCACCAGATCGTCCACCGTTCCGTAGGAAAAACCCGGCCTGCCCGCACCCCGCGCCGCAAGCGCTCGCGCCCACGCTTCGGCCAGCGCAACGTCGCCGTATGCCACCATCGCCTTCGAGTCGCCTAGACGCTGCGCCAGGCCTCCTCGCGGCTTTCGCTCCACGACGGCTGCGCCATCTTCCGTCACGCGCGCCATCACGGCCGTAACGAGCATCGGTCCGAGACGTGGGCCGAGTCCGTTTTCGTCCACGCCTATACGAAAATTTTGCCGCGAGCTCATGCGCCCACACCGTTACACGAGCAGCGCCTCGCGTCATCGCCCAGCTCGAAGCGGATTTCCTCCAAACTTAGCGTATCCTCTTCGTTGCCATGGCGAGCCTGCGTCGGACGATCCGTGCTGTCGCCCAGGCGAGTGCACTTTTCGCGCTCGCCGCTGGTGTCGAAGCGTGCTCGCGCCCTGCGCTCACGCGCGATGGACAAGTCGTTTTCACGCCCGCCGGAGGGCGTCGTGGAGCATCGGTTCTCACGGCAAACGGCGTCGAATTCATCGATGCCGCCGAAGTACCCAAACCCAACGTTCGACGCAGCCCGTACGAACCGTGGACGCCCGCAACCGGGTTTCTCCTTCCAAAGGATGGCGTTTGGCGAGCCACGTCGAAGCCCGTAGCCATCTCCGGTCCGGGCCTTGCCGTCGTCATTCGTTCGAGTGACGTGCTCATCCCGAGCTGGGGCGGCGAAGTGCTCGTGCGCATCGACGTCATCGCGCCTCGTGACGCGTTTCCACATGCTCACGCGTCGGTGCGCGAGCCTCGGCGCATCGCGCTCGTCATCGACGGATACACCAGCGAAACCGTGCATCACGCGCGCACCGTGCTCGACAACCTCGGCGCGCTCGATCGCATCGTCGTCATCGATGCCCAAGGCGCTCGCCTCGTCGTTCCTCCACTCCCTGGTTCGGATCACACGCTCCTCGATGGCGCCATCGCGCGCGTCGTCGGACGTCCCTCGAGCTCCAAGGAACGAGGCAGCCGCGATCTTCCGAAAGCCCTTGCTCTCGCGCGAAGGTTCCTCACGGGATATGCATCCGACAGTGCTCCCGTTGCTGCTGCGAGGCAGGTGATCGTCTTGACCGATGGCATCGGCGTTGCTCGCGGGGAGCTTCGTCTTGCGTCGGAAATCGCGTCGCTCAAACGATCCTCCGTCCGCGTATCGGCACTAGGTATGACGAGCTCGCTCGGACCGGCGCACCTGGTTCCGTTTGAGCACGAAGGGTTTGTCGGAACATCCGTGGACAAACGTGACGAATTGCTCGAGAAGCTCGTTCCTCCGCCGGGAGACGTCGTGCTCGAAGACGTGGAGCTCACGTTCAGTTCGGTGCCCGCGCCGGTGCGGGTGCTCGAAGTGTCCGGGGGCTTCACTGCGTTGTCGCTCGATCATGACCGTTTGGCGCTTGGCGACTTGTACGCAGGGGAAGCGCGGACTGAAGTGGCGCGCGTGGTGATGCCGGTGTGGGTGCCGGGCGAGCCGCTCGAGTTCACGGTCACGGCGCGTTATCGCGACGCTGCGACGGGCGCGTGGTTTGCCGCAAACAGCACCATTTTGGGACGTTACGACGACGATGTCGAACGCATCGCTCGCGCGCGCCATGGTGACGTCATCGCGTACGCATCGGCGCTTTCGATGGTTCGTCGCTTGGGGCGTATTTTCCAGGGCAGCCGCACCGATCATCTCGGCGGGCTTCGTCCCATCGTCGCGATGCAAGCCGATTCGCTTGCTCGGTTGTCGCGCGAGACGGGTGATGGTGCGCTCGGCGTACAAGCCGACGTGCTTCGCGCATTGCTTGGCGTGGTCGATGACTGACGCGCGTGCATTTTCGTGCCAGCCTCCTTTACACTGAGCAATTGTCATCGATAGGCTGCGCGGGGGCAGGCGCATGAGGCCGGGTACGACAGTCGGTGATCGCTACGAGATTTTGCAGCTTGCGGGTGTGGGAGGCATGGCCGAGGTGTATCGCGGCCGCGACAAACGCACGTCGGAACGCGTGGCGATCAAAATTTTGCTCGAAGGTTACGCGGGCGACGAAGACCGATTCGAACGCGAAATTGCGGCACTCGAGGCGCTCGAGCATCCGGGAATCGTGCGTTTGCTCGATCGCGGTTTTTTGTCGTACGGCGCCCGCTACCTCGTCATGGAATGGCTCGACGGAGAAGATTTGGAGCAGATATTGCTCCGCGGTCGCATGTCGATTGGCGCCACATTGGCGCTCGGCAGGCGTATTGCCGAAGCGCTCGGAGCTGCACATGCTCGAGGAATCGTTCACCGCGACTTGAAACCTGCCAATGTATTTCTCATTGAAAATCGTCCCGAAAACG
This sequence comes from Polyangiaceae bacterium, assembly GCA_016715885.1. Lineage (NCBI taxonomy): Bacteria > Pseudomonadati > Myxococcota > Polyangiales > Polyangiaceae > Polyangiaceae bacterium. Next base: position 3,307 of record JADJXL010000007.1, on the reverse strand, counting down.
CCAAGATAGTCGATTTTGGCATTGCAAAATTGAGCTCGCGAAGTCGTATCACGTCCGTCGGTACGCTCATTGGCACGCCTGGATTCATGGCTCCCGAGCAAATTCGGAGCGAGGTGACGGTCGATGCGCGCGCCGACGTGTTTGCCCTGGGATGTTTGCTGTACCAATGTATTGCTGGAGTGCCTGCATTTCCCGGCGAGGGCATTCAGGCGGTCTTGGCCAAAGTTCTTTTTGCCGAACCTGCACGGCTTCGTGATCTCCGCCCCGACGTGCCGCTTTCCATCGAAGAATTCGTCATGGGATTGCTTGCAAAGGAGCCCGATGCGCGTCCCATGGATGGCCGGGCCGTCGTCGAGCTTCTCGACCAACTCGATTACGTAGGACCGAATTCGCGCGTCTTGGCCACGCATCGACCTGCGGCGTTGACGGGCACCGAACGGCGGCCCGTTGCAGCGCTCCTCATTGGTCGCTCGCGTCATTCACTGCTGCCTGCCGCGAATTCGGTTGCGCCGGTGGTTTCCGAGCTCGATCGCGCCATTCAAACGCAGGCTGACGCGTTGGGGATCCCGTGCGAGCCATTGCCTGACGGGTCGCTTGCGTTGTGGATAACGGGAGCGGCCGTTGCCACGGACTTGGCTTCACGCGCGGCACGTCTCGCGCTGACGCTTCGCGCGCATGCAGCGGCTCGCCCTTTTGCATTGACCGTAGGCTGGGGTGCGTCAACCGGGAAAAACCCGCTGGGCGATGCAATCGACCGAGCGGCACGTACGTTATCGGCACAGCGTGCTTGGTCCGACCGTGACGATTGTCCCATCGTTCTCGACGAGATCACCGCCGGCCTGCTCGATGGACGATTCGATTTGCGCGAATTGGATTCCGACTTGTTCGTGCTCCACGGCGAGCGTTCGATATTGCCTGGTTCCCGGACGCTCTTGGGAAAACCCACCTCGTGCGTCGGACGTGATCGCGAATTGAATCTCTTGGCGGGGCTCATCGACCATTGCATCGACGAAGGCGTGCCACAAGCAGCGGTCGTGACGGCACCGCCGGGGCTTGGCAAATCGAGGCTCGCGCACGAATTCGTACGTTTGAGCGTCGATCGGTATCCCGAACTTTCGTTATGGGTCGTGGGAGCCGATGTATTGCGTGCTGGATCGGCGCTCGACTTGGCTTCACGGGTGCTCTCCATTCCTTTGGGAATTGCCGTCGCGGATTCGCAGGACGTGCGTCGGCAAAAGATCGTGGCCCGTGTTTCGTCACGAGTATCGCGCGCGGATGTGCATCGCGTGAGTCGATTTCTGGGTGAAGTCGTGGGTGCACCTTTTCCCGATCACGAAGATCTTCCACTTCGCGCTGCCCGTGCGTCGGTGCAGCTCATGCTCGATCAGGTGCGATCGGCATTCGTGGACTTATTGTCAGCCGAATGCGGTTCCGCGCCGATTCTGCTCGTCCTCGAGGATCTTCAATGGGGCGATTTGCCCACCGTCCGATTGCTCGACGCGGCTCTTCGCGACATCAAAGACAAGTCATTTTTCATCTTGGCGCTTGCTCGCCCCGAGGTTCACGAACGTTTTCCCAAGCTTTGGGCAGGGCGGCGGATGCAAGAAATCACGCTTCTCGAGCTGCCGAAAAAGGCGAGCGAACGGCTCGTTCGTCAAGCACTCGGCGAAAAGGCGCGACAAGATCTCGTCGACCGAATCGTCGCGCGAGCCCAAGGAAATACGTTTTACTTGGAAGAGCTCGTGCGGGCCGCCGCGGAAGGGCGAAGTGATGAATTTCCAGAAACCATCGTGGCGATGGTGCAATCCCGTTTGCATTCGCTCGAAGATGCGGATCGGCGGATTTTGCGAGCGGCCAGCCTGTTCGGGGATGTCTTTTGGGCCGGCGGCGTCCATGCGCTGCTCGGCAAAAAGCAAAAGGTTGCCACGATCCTGGAGAAGTTGAACGGCCTCGTCGACCGAGAAATCCTGTCGCTTCGTCATGAAAGTCGGTTTTCCGGTGAATCCGAATATGCGTTCCGTCACGCCCTCGTGCGTGAAGGTGCGTTTGCCATGCTCACGCCCGAAGATCGCACGCTCGGGCATACGCTTGCGGGTGAGTGGCTCGAAGAACGGGGTGAAACCGATCCATTGGTGCTTGCTGGGCACTTCGAATTGGGAGGGCAAGTCAAGCGCGCTGCCGTGCATTATCTCCGAGCGGCAGAACGGGCACATCGCGCCGGCGATGATGAAGTCGCCATTCGCCGCGCCGAACGAGGTTTGTCGCTCGAACCCGACCCGGATACGCGCATTGGATTGCTTGGTATCGTGACGGAAACTCGCATGTGGCGCAATCAGCTCGACGAGGCATCGATTTCGGGCGCCAAACTCATGCGCGTCGCGCCTCCAGGAAGCGCTGCTTGGGTGCGCGGCGCGCTTGCGCAATTCACGTATGAAATGCGACACGGCCATATCGACGTATCCATTGGGATTCTCGATACCATTCGATCCATCGATCCCGCTCCGGAAGTCTTGGGTACGCTGTCATTGGCGCTCGCCATGGCGACGGCAATGTTACTTACTGAGGGACGGGTCGATTTGGTCGAGCCCATTCAGCGAAGGCTCGATGCGCTCGTGGCTCCGGCTGCGGATGGAGACCCGATGGCGCGGGCATTTTGGCATTTGGCATATCCGCGCTGGGAAGCATGGATCAAAGAGAACCCGTGGCAAAGCCTCGTGCGTGCCAAGGCTGCATACGATGCATTTACCGAGGCGGGTTCGCGTCGCGGTCAGCATTTGGCTCGCGTCTTCATTGGAATGAATGAATGGCTTCTTGGCCAGAGCTTGCGAGCCATTGAAACGCTTCGTGCCGAAATGCCGCTCGAAGAAGAATTCGCCATCGTGGCATCGCTCCGTTCGCTATTTCGAGTGTTGGCCTTGCTCGACGCGGGCGATGCCCGCACGGCGCGTACGGAAGCAGAGCAGCTCATTGCGGTGTCGAAGAGCAAGGGCACGGATGCGGACGTTGCGCGTGGGCGCTGGGCCCTGGCGGAAGTGTATCGGCGCGCTGGAGTTTTGGGGCTTGCGGAGCGTGAGGCGCGTGAAGCGCTCGAATTGCCAGGTGCGGCGCCGCTCGATGCAGCAGCGGCGGCGACGATCCTTGCGGCGACGCGTTTGGCCGACAATCGTTCGACCGAGGCCATGCTGGCGATTCGCGACGCCGCAGCTCGTTACGAAGCATTACGAGCGTTTGGTTATCGAGGTGCGTTCATGCGGATCGTTCAGGTCGAAGTGCTGGATGCGACCGGTCATCACGGTGCTGCTCGCGA